>JAOIOW010000009.1 GCA_028140795.1 Fidelibacterota bacterium | reverse complement strand
TGCATCTGTTTTAGTTTTAAAAACCTTACCCTCAATCCCAACAAAATCACCTATATCCGTTAGTTTAAATAAATTATAATTATCTTCACCAACGTCGTCTCTTGCAATATAAAATTGAATACGTCCTTCTTGGTCCTGAATATTAGCAAATGATGCTTTACCCATTTTTCTAAGAGACATGACTCTTCCTGCTAAAGAAACCTTAGTATCAATTAACTTTTCATTTATTTCTGATGTGTGATGAGAGCTATCATAGTCGTATGCATAAGGCTCTATTCCTAATTCACGAATTTTTTTTAACTTTTCAAGTCGATTGTCTATAATTTGTTTTAAACTCTTATTTTCCATTTCGAAAACTTATTTATTTTTTTCCATTTTATCTAACAAATAACTATATATAAAATCATCAATATTACCGTCCATAACTGATTTTATATTTCCTACTTCATGTTTGGTTCTATGATCTTTGATCATGTTATAAGGATGAAAAACATAGGATCTAATTTGACTACCCCAACCAATATCTTTTTTTTCTCCTTCAAGCTCTTTTTTATTAAGAAGCTGCTTCTCCATCTCTAATTGAAAAAGTTTTGATTTTAATACTTTTAATGCTTGTTCTTTATTTTTGTGCTGAGATCTTTGCGTCTGACATTGAGTAACAATACCTGATGGTATATGAGTTATTCTTATAGCTGAATCTGTTTTATTTACATGTTGACCGCCAGCACCGCTTGACCTAAATGTATCTACCCTTAAATCTTTTTGATTAATTTCAATATCAATATCCTCATTAACTGCTGGAGAAACTGACACTGAAGCGAATGAAGTATGTCTTCTGCTGTTAGAGTCAAATGGTGAAATTCTAACTAGTCTATGAATACCAATCTCAGCTTGCAATAAACCATAAGCATAATCTCCAGAAATTTCCACTGTACAATCTTTTAATCCGGCCTCATCACCGTTTTGGAAGTCAATAACATTAAATTTAAAACCTTTTGATTCGGCCCACATTGAATACATACGATAAAGCATTTCAGCCCAATCTTGACTTTCTGTACCTCCTGCACCTGGGTGAATTGTAATTATGGCATCGTTACTATCATTATCACCATTTAATATAAGCTTTAATTCAAACTCCCTAAGAAGATTAGAAAAGGTATCAAGCTCTTTTTTAACTTCTTCTTCCTCAACTTGATTTTCATTTAAAAATTCAAAAAGTACTTCTACATCTTCAGCTTTTTGAACAAGATTTTTCCTCAAGGAAATATCTTTTTCAAGAAAAGATATTTTTTTCATTACAGTGGTAGATTCAGAGTTATTTTCCCACATTGCGGGATCAGAAATTTGCTCTTTTAATTTTTGAAGATCAGAGATCTTTGATTCAAGGTCAAAGATGCCTCCTAATTTGATTATATTTTTCTAAAGATAATGAATATGCTTCTTTTAAATCCATACGCTTAGTAATACTCCAACTGTTAATAGTACTCCAGTTAAAAAGTGAATTCCAATGGTTGATACATTAACAATTAATAGTTCATAAGGTAATTGCTGAAGATTGGCATCTTCTTTTTCCCATTCAACTAACCAATCAGAACCTTTCTTAGATGCAAAATTGAAAATAAGTAATGGAATCAATGCTATAAATGTAAAATAATTTTGTGCATAAACTGATGCTGCAACAATCAAAAGAAATGATACAACCATTAAACTCTTCCAAACTGAAAATGGTTTTCTATAATTAGCTTTTTCTCCTGGACCAGCTAATTTTACAACCCAGCTATTTTTATTTGCAGCCTTATCAGCATTATAATCTTGAAAACAATTTATAAATAGGACTAAGGCAATAAATATTCCAACAGGAATTGAGTAAAATAATGTAACTATTGGATCAATTGATTGAGTTGGTGCTACTGCTAAGTTTTGCATCAAAGCTGCACCATACACCATAAGAGGACCAAAACCAATAAATACTGCTAAATCGCCAAGACCATTGTACGCAAGTTTAAAAAATCCAGTATACATCACTCCCAAAAATACACCCAAATATCCTAGATACATTAAGACTGAATCAAGCCTTCCGTCAAAGAAGAGGTTATTTAGATTAAAACCAACTAGGATTGTACATGAAAAAAAGAAAATTGAAAGCAGAAGCATATTTGTAGGGGTAATTAATCCAGATTGAATAGCTCTTGATCCGCCGTTAAATGGACTAGCCAACTTATTCATTTCATCATTTCTAGATTTATGATCAAAATAATCATTAATATTGTTGGTGCCAATTTGAGCACAAACAGCGCCAAATAATACCATCCAAAATATCGACCAATCAAATACACCAAACTGTTTATATGCAATAGCAGAACCAAGCATAATTGGAGCAATAGTAGCTGTTAAAAAAGGTGCTCTTACAACAGTAATCCAATATTTTAATGTATTCAGTATATTATTTCTTACTTCTTTAAATAATCCAATTCTATTTTCAGGAACTTCCATCCATTCAAACTGTTTTTCAGCATAAAAATCAACATATTTTATTGTTGTTGGCTGAATCTTGTAGTACCCTATCACATCATTGGCAATTAAAAAATCATCATGCATATATTCTGAAAAAGCATCAGTGACATTAAGAATTGCTTTTTTGGCTTTTTCAACTTCACCCTCATCTGTTACTTTTGAAGCATAAGCATCAATTTGCAACTCCTTAATACCATCTTCACCATCGGGTCTAATAACACATTGAACTTTAGGGTTCATAGAAATTTGTACAGCTTTTCTAGATGGATTGAAAGTGAAAAAATATATATCTAGTCCATCGTTTGCAAAATAAACATTTGCTGCTGAAGAATTGCCAGCAACACTTGTTGATAAAGTCATAAAATCTGATCGGTTTAATAAATCTAAAATCTTGTCTTTTAACATTCCTAATTTTCCTCAATAAATTCGTTCATCTTTTCTTTTAGAATCTTTCCTAATTCATCTAAAGATAGGCCTGAACTTATAAAATAACCATTCTCAGCAACAGAAATTTTTCCACTTTCTTCAGAAATAACAACTGCCAAAGCATCACTCTCTTCTGAAATTCCAAGTGCTGCTCGATGTCTAGTTCCCATTTCAGGATTTAAAGTCTTGCTCTCAGTCAAAGGTAAAATACATGCTGCTGCTTCAATTAAATTATTATGAATTACTACAGCTCCATCATGCAAGGGAGAAGATGGATTAAAAATTGATACTAAAAGCTCAGGGCTGAATGAAGCATGCATTGGAACAGCATCAGAAACTACATTTTTTAAAGAATTTTCTCGTTCAAAAACAAGTAAAGCACCCCACTTGTTATTTTTTATTTCTTCAATGCTGAAAAGTATATCTTCTTGAATAGCCGTTTTTTCAATTTGAAAAAGCTTTCTTAAAATTCGATTTTGTCCAACAGAAGTTAAAAGTCTTCTGATTTCAGGTTGGAATAGAATTACAAAAACTACCACCCAAACAGTTTGAAAAAGATTTAAAAGCCAAGATGTAGCCTTAAATCCAAGAATATTAATTATAAATCCAGCAAAAAATATAATTAATAAACCAATTAACATTTGACCACCTCGAGTACCTCTAAAGTAAGAATAGGCATAAGAAAAAATGAATGTAACCAAGATCAAATCAAACAGATCAGTTAGTGTAAATTTTAAAAAACTTATCTCAAAAAGGTTCATATATTAATTTAGCTAATTAAATGGTTTGAATTAAAAATTTTATTTGCAATTAAAAGGGCTTTATTAGTTTCAGAAACGTCATGAACCCTGAAAATCTTTACACCTTTTTGTAATCCAATAACGTTAGCTGCTAATGAACCTTCTAACCTATCATTTTCAGGAAGATTCAAAGATATTCCAATAAAGGATTTTCTTGATGCACCTAGCAAAACTGGAAAATTCAATTCAACGAAGCGATTTAAATTATTTATGATTTCAAAATTATTTTCTACAGTTTTACCAAAACCAATTCCGGGATCAATTATAATTTTTTTTCGATTTACTCCTTTAGAAATAGCAAAATCTATTCTGTCAACAAGATAATCTTTGATATCCGGTATTAGAGATTCATACTGGGGATTATCTTGCATATTCTTAGGAGTTCCTTTCATATGCATTATAATTAAGGGACAATCAGATTTTACTGCAACATCAGCCATTAGCGGATCAATTTCCATAGCACTAATATCATTTATTATTGAAGCACCAACATCAAGAGCCTTGCTTGCTACAATTGATTTAGTAGTATCAATTGATATACAAACATCAGATTTTTTTCTTATACCTTCAATGACAGGTATAACTCTTGAAATTTCTTCATCTAAACTGACTGGATCTGCGAATGGCCTTGTTGATTCACCGCCAATATCAATTATATCTGCACCATTCTTGACCATATCTAATGCATGCTCAATAGCAGTATTTTTTTTATAGTATTGTCCTCCGTCTGAAAAAGAATCGGGAGTGACATTTAAAATTCCCATGATTAATGATTGCTTATCTTTACTTAAAAGCCAATCATTGAATTGTTTGATGTTCATGTATTATTTTTTTGAGATTTTTTTACCTGATAGCATGACTTTAATATCTGATTCATCTATTGTTTCATGTTCAAGTAATTCTTCAGCCATTAAATGCAGTAGATCAATTTTTTCTTCAAGAATTTTTCTTGCAGTATCTTGTGCATTTTTAATAATTGATACAACTTCGTGATCAATCATCTGAGCAGTTTCTTCACTGTAGTCTCTATGAGATTGTATTTCTCTTCCTAAGAAAATTTCTTCATTCTTTTTTCCAAAAGCCATTGGGCCCATCTTGTCACTCATTCCCCACTCACAAACCATCCTTCTAGCAATACTTGTTGCTCTTTCAATATCGTTTGATGCACCAGTAGTAATTTCATTTAATATTAAATCTTCCGCAGCTCTTCCTCCCATCATTACAGCTAATCTGCTTAAAATATATGTTTTTGAATAACCGTGTTTTTCATCAATCGGTAGCTGCATTGTTACTCCTAATGCTCTACCTCTAGGAATAATTGTAACTTTATGGACAGGATCTGCTTCTGGAGAAAATAGTGCTACTACTGCATGCCCTGCTTCATGATAAGCTGTTACTTTCTTTTCATGATCCGAAAGCACCATACTTTTTCTTTGGACACCCATTAAAACTTTATCTTGAGCTTCTTGAAAATCAGAATTATCAACTGTTGTTTTTCTTTTTCTAGAAGCAAGTAATGCAGCTTCATTTACAAGATTAGCTAAATCAGCTCCAACCATTCCAGGTGTTCCTTTAGCAATATCTAATAAGTTTACTGATTTAGGTTTAATTTTAATTTTTTTTGTATGAATCTTTAAAATATCATGCCTACCATTTAGGTCGGGAACATCAACTACAACCTGACGGTCAAATCTTCCAGGTCTTAATAATGCTGAGTCCAACACATCTGGTCTATTAGTTGCTCCCATAACAATAACACTGCTAGAATTATCAAATCCATCAAGTTCAACTAAAAGCTGATTTAGCGTTTGTTCTCTTTCATCATGGCCACCACCTAATCCAGCACCACGTTGACGACCTACCGCATCAAGCTCATCAATAAAAACAATCGCAGGTGCATTTTTATTTGCCTGTTCAAACAAATCTCTCACTCGAGATGCTCCAACTCCTACAAACATTTCGACAAAATCCGCTCCACTAATACTAAAAAAGGGAACATTAGATTCACCAGCTACAGCTCTAGCTAATAATGTCTTTCCAGTTCCTGGAGGACCAACTAATAAAACACCTCTTGGAATTTTTCCTCCAAGCTTTTCAAATTTTTTGGGACTTTTTAAATATGCTATAACTTCTTCAAGCTCTTCCTTGGCCTCAACACATCCAGCAACATCCTTGAACTTTACTTTCTTCTGATTACCAGAAAAAATTTTAGCTTTACTTTTACCAAAGCTAAATACATTATTCATTCCATTTCCCGAACCTTGCATTCTTCTTATTAAAAATAACCAAAAAGCTATTAATAATAACCAGGGAGCAAAACCAAGTAGCCAACTAGTCCAATCAATTTTCTCACCTTCAAAATTGTATTCAATATTTTTTTCATCCCATAAAGCAATTTGATCAGAATAATCAGATGGCAAGTAAACAACAAATAAGGTTCTATCTTCAAATGATGCTCCATGCTTGTTAATTAAAGTTTCAGGATTAAAAAGTTCTCCATGAAAAGAATTATCGTTCTCAATAGATGCTTCTTTAATTTTATTTTCAGCCAATAATTCTTTGTAAGTGTTGTAAGATACTTCAACTTCATTTGCTGACTCATCTGGAAGAAAAGCAAAAGAAGCTATTATGAACAAAATTATTGATGCCCAAATGAGTAATGAGCTAGGCCCTGATTGAGTTTTTTTTGGGTCTGGTTTCTTATTTGTCTGATTTTTCATTGGAGAAGAATTTAATAAAAATGTTTAATAAAAAAACTAATTCCTGGAGAAATTTAGTTTTACAATTTTAACTGAATTTTTATGAATTTTATATTTTTCACTTAATTGATAACCGGCAACCCAAATAATTTCATCTTGATTACATACTACTAACGATTCTTTCCTCTTTAGGAAGGATAATTCTTTGTCTTTTAGGAATTTTTCAACTTTTTTATTTCCGCTCATTCCCAATGGCAAAAAACTATCATTATCTCTAACTGACCTTATAACTAAGTTATCTGTAATCTTGGATGCGTCAATAAATTCAATCTCATTATCGTTATTAAAAGTTTTAGGTGCTTTATTAAAATCCCAGGAAAAAGTAAAATCTTTTCCTTTGAATTCTTTTCCAGCTTCAACATTTATAAAAATGTCATTTTTCATATTTTTATAAATTACTAGTGAATTTCTATCAATTAAAATTGTCTTATCATTTACTGTTTTTGAACTACCTGTAAGATTTTTTCTTAATAAATCTTTTATTTCTCTTACATCAGTTTTTGAAAATGAATTTTTAGTATCAATGCATTGATTTGAGATTATTTTTAACTGTACAAGAAAAGGAAGGTTATAAAAATCCGATTTGTTTATTTCAATATTATTATCATTTACTCTATAGCTGTCTGAATTACAAAAATTCTGCACATTAAATGCTATTAAATCATGCACCTCATCAATTCGATCAGTAAAATTATTGAACGGAATATGAATATCATTTTTAATTTTTTTTAATTTAGGTAATACATTTATCCTCAAAAAATTTCTAGTAAATGTATTATCAGAATTTGTTGGATCATCAATATATTTAACATTATTTAAAGAAGCATAATCACTAATTTCGCTTTTTGAAATATTGTACATAGGTCTGACAATATTTTGTTTTAATTTTCTCAATCCTTGAAGTCCATCTAAACCAGAAGAATTCATAATTTTCATCAAAATAGTTTCTACTTGATCATCCGCATGATGAGCAGTAAGAATGAAATCAGCTTTAATTTCTTTTCTTATTTCTTCTAATTTACTATATCTCATTTTTCTAAAATTTGATTCAATATTAGAATTAACTCCTTTTAAAAAAATATTCGCAATAACTAAGTCATTATTCATTTGAGCACATTGATCTTGTACTAAATGTTCCATCTTTTTAGCATCGGAGTGATAATTATGATTAACATGAGCTACAGAAAACTTATAAGATTCATGGTTTTTCTGAAAAAATTTTAAAAGAACCATTGAATCTAATCCGCCAGATACTGCTAGTAAAAAATGAGGATTTTCATTTTCAATTAATGAATCAAGATTTGATATAATTTTATTTTGCATATTTCACTAAAAATGGATTCGTTTTTAATTCATAATCTAATGTTGTTATTTCACGATGCCCTGGGAGCAAAGTTGAATTCACATCAAATGAATTTACAAACATTTCTAATGATTTTTCCATATGAGCTGGATTTGATGTTTGAAGATCGGTTCTACCAATTGATCCCTTAAATATTAAATCTCCACAAAAGATAAGTGAGTCTATTTCAAAACTCATACACCCAGGAGAATGCCCAGGATTGTAATGAACATTAAATTCAAATGAACCAATAATTAATTTTTTGTCTGAATCTTCAATCCAATGACTAACTTCTGGTTTTTCTGAATCAACATGCATATATCCTTTCATAATATCATAATGATCAAGCATGATACTATTTCCTCTACAAATATAAAAAGGTATGTTGTAATTTTTTATACAATCATTTGCAGAAGCAATGTGATCAATATGAGCATGAGTAGCCAAAACAGCTATTGGGGATAAATTTTCAGATTTAAGATATGCATCAATTAAATCAAATCCTAAACCAGGATCAATTATAATTGCTTCTTTATCATCATTTGATAATATATAGATGTTTTGATCGAGCAGTCTTGAAATAATCTTTTTATAATTCAACATTATACTCTGTCGAAGAAAAATCCACCCAATGAATTAATTTTATCTTGGTAGGAATGTGGATTCAAAAATCTAACAGTTGCAGCAATACTTGAAAGTATTGAGTTTCCATCTTGTGGAGTGAAACAAAATCCTGAAACTTCGTGATCATTACGCACATTAATAGAATCTTCAACAATGACAGTTTGATTTAAAATTCTTCCATAAAGTCCTTGGTCTCTTCCAAATGAAAATACCTCATTTGTTGAATGATGTTCTGTTAATGACACTCTATCATTACTCGAAAGCAAATCAATAACTTTTTGTTTAGAAGTAGGCTCTTTAAGCTTCAAATTAAACCATACAGTATGCATATATTGGGAATTAACCTTCATTGCTGAAGAAAATAAATCAAGATCAAGGTTCATTGTTTTAAATAATCCTGCTGCATCTTCTGCATGATGAGTTCCGTAAACTGGATGCCCATGGTCATTAACTGTTGGAGCGGGGACAAAACTACCTGTTTGACTTATGTCATTACTTCTCCTAATACAAACAAATTTTCCATCAATAAGGTTATCTGGAGAGATGCTTAATGCTATTGTATTAACTAAGCATGCAATATTATGGGTATTACAAGAAACAACTTGTAAAAATTGATCTTCTGAATTGATAACATGGTCATTAATTCCTCGAGCATATTTTTTCCCAAATCCATTTTCACTGCCTTGAGCTAGAAATCCTTTAACTTTATCAGCATATTTTTCGTAAAAATCTGCTTTATTTTGGTGACCATACCCCTTAGGAGTACAGTCAATAACAACTGAACTTCTAGAAACAGCTTCTTCCATAGTAAATTCAGGTTCTAAACCAATTTCTTTAAAACTTTCGACTCTATCTTCATGCACTGCAAGCCTAGCACCTTTCGCTATTAAATTTTTAATCTTAGGAGTATCTTTTGTTAAAGGGGATTGTTTATGAAATGTAACCTCATCAATTCCTAAGTTACTTTTTTGCTCACAAAGAATGCCTATCAGTGGTTCGCCAATAGTTCCAGTTCCAACAACATGTACAATTTTTCGTTCCATAATTCTAATTCCCCCGAATTAATTTCTATATTTTTTTACGTTTATAATAAACCAAGTTAAAATAGTAATAAAAACAACAAAAAGTGCTGACAAAAAATATGATAAATAATTAAACATATCTATCCTCAATATCTTTCTTTTTTAAAACTTCTATCTTTAATAATAGCATTAAAATCATCAAAGAAGTAAATGATAACAATGAAAATAAAAATGGATTTAAAATCCCAGACGGCTGTTTATTCATGCCTAACTGAGGATGAGACTGAATTTCAGCTGCCCAAAAATTAACTGATGCAAAAATTATTGGAATGTCTAAAAATGCAATAATTCCAATAATGGCACATACAAGTGCTGCTCTTTGTCGATATAGCCCAATATTTCTCATAATAAAATATCCTACATAAATCAGAAATAGTACTAGAGTAGTAATTAATCTTGGTTCCCATACCCAAGGTTGACCCCAAATTGGTGTTGCCCAAATAGGCCCTGTAATTAAGACTAAAGCAGTAAAAATAGTTCCTATCTCAGCAGAAGCAAGGCCAATTCTATCATATTTAAGATTTTTTGTATAGAGATAACAAATTCCACTTACCATCACAATGAAATAAGCTAAAAATCCAGACCACGCTATTGGAACATGGAGATAAAATATTTTTTGCGCCCATTCTTGATCGGGAACCATTGGAGTAAAGAAAATCATCCAAACTAAATTTGAGATCATTAAGAAAATGGTAATAATAAAAAAAGTTAAGTTCATTATTGTTTAATTAGTCTTTCAAATAAATTTATCCCTAGAAGGATTCCAATTAAGGCAAAAGTTAATAATATCAACCAAGATTCAATATATAAAGATGACATTTCGCCAATAATAATACCAAAAAGAATATTTGATGCATTTATAAGAATTGGAACTATTAAAGGAAAAAATATAACTGGGAATAAAAAGCTTTTGGAAGTATTTGTATTTGTTAATAAAAAAATCAATATACCAAAAGATAATAATCCAAAGTTTGTAACGATACTTAGTAAAATAAGATTTGATATAATTTCAAAACTCAAATCAGATAAAATCATATAGCCAAAAAATATTATAAATTGTACCCCTAAAAGAATTAAACTGAGTGATAATATTTTAGCAAAATAAATCTTTGTCAAATCAATTGAAGATGAATAAATAAGATCATAAATATTATAATCTTTTTCTCTAGCAAAAGAATTTTCAATAAGCTTGATTGTTGAAAGAGAAATAATAATCCAAAAAAATCCAGAAAATACTGTTGAGTCATAAATTTTTGATAGAGGAAAAGAAAAGAGTAAAAACATCAAACATGAAATTGCAAAGAAAGATATGTATAGCAAATTAAATGATGACTTTCTTTCTAAATAAAACTCATTTCTTATTAGTTTTGTAATCATTTGTAGGCCTTAAAGTCTTCTATTGAAATTACTTTATCATGAAGTGATTCTTGATTGTCCTGATGTGTGGAATAAATGATGGACTTATTATCGGATTTAAAATTATTAAAAATATCTCTAAAAATTTTAACTCCTTCTGCATCTAAATTGCTAAACGGTTCATCAATTAACAAATAGTCCCAATTTAGATTCATTGCTATGCAAAGCTTATTTCGTTGGATATTCCCTCTTGATAAGAATTTTAATGGCATATCTTTAAACTGTTCAATATTGAGCATTGTAAGAGAATCATTAAAAACAATCTTATTATAATTTTGATTATGATAAGTAGAAATTACTTTTAGGTTCTGTTCAATAGTCAAATCACCAAAAATGTTTAGTTTATCACTTAAAAAAAGGTGGCCATTAGTAGAATTAAAATCTATTGATCCAGTCTCAAAGTTCATTAATCCAGAAAGGCATTTAAGGAAGGTAGTTTTTCCAGAACCATTATTTCCTACAATCGCACAAATTTCTCCTAACTTTAAAGAAAAATTCACATCATTTAATATTGGTGTATTGGAAAAAGATTTAGAAAGATTTTTTATTTGTAACATTACTTCATTTGCTTAATTATTGGCCAAAAAACATAAAAAATTACAATCATAAGAAAGAAAAATATAAATAACTGATTAAACATTTCCATTTAATTATCTCTCCTTGATGGCCAGAAAGCAAACAAGGAGCCAATTACCATTAATACTCCACCAATCCATACCCAATTTACTAAGGGGTTAATCATAATTTTAAAGTAACCGATATTCTTCTGTGCATCATAGCCAGAAAAAATGGAATAAATATCCTTTTGAATGGTGCTATAGATATCCAACTCGCTATGGGGTTGTCTTTTTTCCGGATCTGAATTCCAATAAAAATAGATTCTTTTTTCAGGTTTTAAATTAACAAGCAATTGATTTGTACTACTGTCTACAACATCAATTTCACTTAAAAAAGCATAATGATTATCTCGTGCTTCACTTTTAATACTATTTAACTTAAAAACATAATTGGAAAAATAAATTTGTTCACCTGGAGATAAGCTAAATTCTTTTTCAACCTCAAAAGCTCTACCGATAAATCCAATGAATAATAATACAATTCCAATATGAACTATATAACCTCCATTTTTATGTCTGTTGCTTAAAAACATTTTAACAATTGAGTGTAGAAAATTTGACCCATTCTTTTGTTTTTTATAAGACTTATAAAATTCACCTAAAATTGAGCTTAAGGTAAAAGAAACACCCATTATAGCAACAAAAACATATATTTGAAATGAGCTTGAAAATATCATAAATCCTATTCCAGATAAAAAACTTATAATTAATGGCAATTTAAATCTATTTAGCAAAACGCTTTGAGAAGTATAGTTCCAAGAAAGTAATGGTCCAATTCCCATTAAAAATAATAATACAAGCCCTATTGGAATGTTTAATTGGTTAAAATAAGAAGCTCCCACATAAATCTTATTACCGTCCCATGCCTCAGATAAAATTGGAAATAGAGTTCCCCACATAATTGTGAAACACATTAAAATGAGAATTAAATTATTATACAAAAATCCACCTTCTCTTGATGTGAAAGAATCAATTTTATCTGGAGTATCTAAATAAGATTTTCTTTTAAAAAACCAGAAAACAGTATAAAGAATTAGTATCGCTAAAAATGCAAAAAACATTGGACCAAGATTTTCAGCTGTGAACGAATGGACGGATGAAATTACTCCACTTCTAGTAATAAATGTTCCAAGAATAACAAGTATATAAGTTGAGGTAGCAAGTAAAAAATTCCATTTCTTTAACATGCCTCTCTTTTCTTGAATCATTGATGAATGAATGAAAGCTGTTAATGTAAGCCATGGCATTAATGATGAATTTTCAACTGGATCCCAAGCCCAATATCCTCCCCATCCTAGCTCGTTATATGCCCAATATCCTCCAAGAATGATACCTGCAGATAAGAATGTCCATACAAATAAAGACCATCTTCTAATAGATTGAACCCA
>JAOIOW010000008.1 GCA_028140795.1 Fidelibacterota bacterium | reverse complement strand
TATTTCTATATTAAAGAGGGTGATAATATTGAAATTTCTTTTGATGGTGATGAAATTATTAGTTTACTCTTACCCGCAAAAACAGTTCTCAAAGTAACACAAACTGATCCAGGACATAAAGGAAATACCGCAACTAATGCGTTAAAGCCAGCTATTTTAGAAACTGGTCTTGAGGTTCAAGTTCCATTGTTCATAAATGAAGGTGACTTAGTAAAAATTGATACTAAAGATGGTTCTTATTCTGAAAGAGTAAAAGAATAGTTAAATGTGGAAAGATAAGATAAAAGAAATTATTTACATGCTAGAAAATAGCGATGTAAATGAAATTGAAGTAAGATTTTGGTTCAAAAAAATTAAGGTAACCAAAAAGCCTCCTGTTTTAAATGTTGATTCAACAGAATTATCATCCAACAATCAAAATATTCCAAATTTAGTTAAAGAACAGCCTGTCAATCAAAGCTCAGAGGCTTCTAACGACATACCTGAAACAAAACTAGTCGAAATAAAATCTCCAATGCCAGGGACATTTTATTCAGCACCAGATCCTGAATCAGCATCATTTGTTAATATTGGTGATAAGGTCAATGCTGGAGATACCATCTGTATTGTTGAGGCTATGAAGATTATGAATGAAATTCAGGCCGAAGAATCTGGTGTTATTGAAGAAATTTTAGTTGATAATTCAAGTCCTGTTGAATTTGATCAGGTATTATTTAAATTAAAACCATCTAAGTAACCATGTTCAAAAAAATTCTTATTGCTAATAGGGGTGAAATTGCTATAAGAATCATTCGAGCATGTAATGAAATGGGCATCAAAACTGTTGCAGTATATTCAAAAGCAGATAAAAATTCATTACATGTAAAATTTGCTGACGAAGCTATTTGTATTGGAGAAGGTCCTGCGGTAGAAAGTTATCTTAATATCCCTAGAATTATTGCTGCAGGAGAAATTACAAATGCCGATGCCATTCATCCAGGCTATGGCTTCCTGGCTGAGAATGCAAAGTTTAGTAAAATTTGTAAAGAAAATGGATTTACATTCATTGGTCCAGACGCAAAAATCATTGATTTAATGGGTGACAAAGTGAATGCAAGAAATGCTGCTAAAGATGCTGGCGTTCCCATCATTCCTGGAAGTAATACTTTATCCTCAGTTGAAGAATTTTTAGAAATTGCTGAACAAATTGGATATCCTGTAATGCTGAAAGCTGTAGCAGGAGGTGGCGGTAAAGGAATGCGCGTTATAAATAATTCAAATGAAGCTGAAAAAGGTTTTAATATCATTCAAAATGAAGCAGGAATGGCATTTAATAATTCAGAAATCTATGTTGAAAAATTTGTTGAAAATGGCCGTCATATTGAGGTCCAAATTTTGTCAGATAAATTCGGAAATCATCTTCATTTAGGAGAAAGAGAATGTTCTATTCAACGAAGTAATCAAAAATTGATTGAAGAATCACCCTCTCTATTTGTAGATCATAATTTAAGAGATGAGCTAACATCAAAATCTTTACAGCTTGCAGAAAAAGTTAACTATGTAGGAGCTGGTACAATTGAGTATTTGGTTGATGATGATAAAAATTTTTATTTTATTGAAATGAATACAAGAATTCAGGTAGAGCATACCGTGACAGAAATGGTATGTATGATTGATCTTGTTAAAGAACAGATAAGAACTTATGCAGGTATTGAACTATCAATGAAGCAGGAAGATATAACAATGAGTGGTCATGCTATAGAATGTAGAATTAATGCTGAAGATCCATTTAATGATTTTATACCTTCACCAAAGAAGATTGACTCACTTAACTTTGCTGGAGGAATTGGAGTAAGAATTGATTCATTTATTTATGCTGGTTATCAAATTCCAACAAATTATGATTCAATGTTAGGAAAGTTGATTGTTCATTCATCGTCGAGGGAAAAAGCATTAATTAGAATGAAAAGGTCACTTCAAGAAACTTTTATCGAAGGCCCTAAAACAACTTTACCACTTTTAGAAATGATTTTTGAAAATAAAGACTTTAATAATGGAAATTTTGATATAAATTTTTTAGGTAAATTTTTAAAAAATATAAAGGAAAAAGATAATGAATCATCCTGATAACTTAATGTATACTTCAGAACATGAATGGGTTAAAATTGAAAATAATATAGCTACAGTTGGTATTACTGATTTTGCACAAGGTGAGCTTGGTGACATAATATTTTTAGAATTTCCAGATGTTGATGAAACATTCAATGAAGGAGATGTTTTTGGAACAATTGAAGCGGTCAAAACAGTATCAGACTTATTTATGCCAGTATCCGGAAAAATAGTTGAAGTCAATGAGGAATTGAATGATGATCCTGAAAATGTTAACTCTAGTCCATATGATAGCGGATGGATGGTTAAAATTGAATTATCAGGTGACAGCAGTACAGACTCATTACTTGATTCCAAATCCTATATTGAAATGATTGGATGATCATGCTTAAAAACTTAGAGCACTACGTTCAAGTTTTAAAAATTGAAAAAAATCATTCCTCAAATACAATAGATTCTTATTTATCTGATATCAAATCTTTTGAAAAATATTTAGTCAAAAGAAAAATTTCATTCAAACAGATTGTAAATGACACTGAAATAATACAAAAATATTTCAAATACTTAAACCGAAGTAAAATTTCTCCAACATCAATTAAAAGAAAATATTCTTCCCTATCTTCATATTTTTCTTATTTGATTGATAGAAAAATAATTAAAAAAAATCCACTTAATGGCATTTATACACCAAAATTATCAAAGAAATTGCCAACAGTATTATCTATTGAAGAGATTAAAAGAATATTTAAACAATCAGAGAATACTGATAATGAGCTCTTAGGTTTAAGAGATAGATGTATTATCGAATTGCTTTATTCTTGCGGTTTAAGAGTTAGTGAATTGTGCGAACTTAAAATAAATAACATACAGTTTGATGCTAATGTAATCCGTTTTTTTGGTAAAGGAAATAAAGAGAGAATAATTCCTTTAACATTTTATGCTAAGGAATGGTTGGAGAAATATTTATATCAATCTAGACAAATACTGTCTAATAGAAAGTCATCTGAGCAAAAATTTGTCTTTTTAAGCAATAATGGAAAAAGATTAACCAGGGCGGCCATATGGCAATCAATCAAAAAGTATGTTAATGCAGCTGGCATTACAAAAACTGTTTCTCCTCACACTTTTAGACACTCTTTTGCTACGCATCTTGTTGATGGAGGAGCGAACTTAATTGAAATTCAGAAACTGCTTGGTCATTCAGATATTTCAACAACAGAAATATATGTTCATTTATCAAAAGAGTTTATTGATAGTGAGTACATGAAAGCTTTTGATAAAAAAAAGAATTAATTATCTTTTAAGCATGGGAATAGCAAGTTTACCATTAGAAATACAATTGATTTTAGTGCCTACAATATTATTTGCACTAACTTTTCACGAATACGCTCACGCAAGAGTAGCATATCTTCTTGGCGACTACACTTCATATTACCAAAATCGCATGAACTTGAACCCTTTTAACCATTTAGATCCTTTCGGAACTTTTGCTCTTTATTTTTTAGGTTTTGGATGGGCAAAACCCGTTCCAGTTGTTATGCAAAATTTAAAAAATCCCAGATCTGATATGATGATGATTGCAATGGCTGGACCTGCATCAAACATGTTTCTTGCCTGTTTAGCATCAATTATATATCGGCTAAATTTCTACTTTCAGTTTAGTGAAGAGGTTATTTTCCCTCTAGAAATATTTATTCAAATAAATATTGTATTGGCTATATTTAATTTGATACCTTTAAATCCTCTTGATGGTTCAAGAATTCTTCCATTATTAGTTAGAAACCCAAGAACGCTTTATAATATTGAGATTTATGGACCAAGAATTTTAATTGGATTAATTATTTTAAATTTGATAGGAATTCCCATTTTATCAACAATAATTTTAACTCCCGTATCAATTATTTTTTATTTATTAACAGGTGCATAATTGAAAAAAATCTTTTCAATTTTTGGTCCAACTGGAATTGGAAAATCTAGTTTAGCAATTGAATTAGCCAAAAAAATTGATGGTGAAATAATAGGTGTAGATTCAAGGCAAATTTATAATGGAATTCCAATAGGTACTGCTCAACCGGACTCCAGTCAATTAAACGAAGTACCGCATCATCTTATAGGATTTAGGAAGCTTGATGAGAAAATATCTGCCGGAGAATACGTAGAATTAATTGATAATAAAATTGATAAGATTATTCAAAAAGATAAGTCCCCAATTCTTTGTGGCGGTACTGGTCTATATTTTAAATCTTTGAAAGATGGAATATTTGAAGGTAGTCATACTAATGAAGATATAAGAAGCAGGCTTGAAAAAGAATATGAAGTTGATAAAGAAAAATTATTTAGGTCACTTCAAAAAATAGATCCTGATTACTCTAATAAAGTTCATATAAATAATAAAAAAAGATTAATAAGAGCTCTTGAAGTCTTTGAAACAACTGGAAAGCCAATGTCAGAAAATTTTGATGCTTCATCTAAAAATAGCAGATATGCTAATGATTTCTATTTTGTTTATTTAAAAATGCATAATGATTTGTTACATCCTAAAATTTTAAAAAGAATTAAATGCATGATTGATGATGGTATGATAAATGAAGTTGAAGAAATAATTAAGCGTAAAATAGATATTTCTCATATTGATTACATAGGCTTTAAAGAAATTTCTTCTTTTTTAAACAAAGAAATCTCAATTAATGAAGCCATTGAAAATATTTTTGTGAGGACAAGACAATACGCCAAAAGACAAAGAAAATGGTTTAATGTTAATAATTATGATATTTCATTTGATTTGCATGAGATTTCTAAAAATGATATAGTTGATAAATTGATTCAAATAAACTAATTTTCGCAAACAATTGGAGAATTAAATGCTTAAAAGCAAACATCTTATCGGTCTAGAACATTTTCCAGTTTCTGATTTGAATAAAATAATCGATACTTCTTTTAAGTTCAAAGACATACTTCAGACAGAAAGCAGAAAAGCTATTCTTCTTAAGGGAAAAACTATTGTAAACATGTTCTTTGAAAATTCTACTAGAACTAAAATTAGTTTTTCATTGGCTGAAAAAAGATTAGGTGCTGATAGTATAAATTTTTCTGCTTCAACAAGTAGTGTAAAAAAGGGTGAAACATTGAAAGATACTGTACAAAATATTGAATCCATGAAAATTGATGGTGCAGTAATAAGGCATGGACACCCAGGGTCTGCATTAAAATTGACAGAATACATTGATGGAGCAGTAATTAATGCTGGCGATGGTTCTCACGAGCATCCTACTCAAGCCATTCTTGATATGGTAACACTTAAAGAGAAATTTGGAAAAATTAAAGGTCTTAAAGTTGGAATTATCGGTGATATTTTAAATAGTAGGGTAGCTAGAAGCGACATTTTTGCATTGAAAAAACTTGGAGCAGAGGTTGTAGTTTGTGGTCCAAGTACTTTATTGCCAAGCGATGCAAAAAAACTTGGAATAAATATTACATACAATTTAGATGAAGTTCTCAATTGGTGTGATGCAGTTATAGCTTTACGTATTCAGTTAGAAAGGATGCATTTAGGAAGGATTCCATCAAAAAGAGAATATCATAGCGAATTTGGTCTTACTTTTGAGAGAATAAGTAAATTGAAAAAAGATATAGTTATTATGCACCCGGGACCAATGAATCGAGGTGTAGAAATTGATAGTAAAGTGGCTGATTCAGATAATGCTGTCATTCTTGATCAAGTGTTAAATGGAGTTGCATCAAGAATGTCAATTCTTTATTTACTTTTAGGTGAAGGAGATATCGAGATATGATAGAAAGTAAGAGTACAAAGAAACTTTTATTTAAATCTGGAAGAATAATTGATCCATTTACCAAAAAAACATTTAATGGCGATATTCTTGTTGAAAATGGAAAAATTTCAAAGATAAGCGACTCAATTCCCTCAAGAGGAAAAGATTATCAAGTTGTAGATTGTAAAGGTCTAGTTGTTACTCATGGTTTTTGTGATATTCATGCTCATTTTAGAGAACCAGGAAGGGAAGATAAGGAAACTTTAGAATCGGGATCTTTTGCAGCTATTGGCGGAGGTTTTACTCAAGTTTGTACTATGGCCAATACCGACCCTATTATTGATTCTCCTGAACATATTCATTATATAGTTAGCAAAAGTTCAAAGCTTCCAATTGATATTTTCCCTATTGGTGCTGTTTCAAAAGGCTTAAAGGGTGAAGACTTAACAGAAATGCTATTGATGCAGAAAAATGGTGCCATTGCTTTTAGTGATGATGGTATGCCAATACAAAATGCGCAATTTATGAAATTAGCTTTAACATATGCTAAAATGCTTGATGTCCCAATTATGAATCATGCTGAAGATATTTTCCTTAGAAATAATGGAGTTATGAATGCTTCTGCAACATCAAATAATTTAGGTCTGAAAGGTAATACTGGCTTAGCTGAAGCTGTAATGGTTTACAGAGATTTATTATTAGCTCAATCATTAAGTTCAAAACTTCATTTATTACATATTTCAACAAAACAAACTGTCGATTTATTAAAGCAATTTAAAAAGAAAAATTCACTTATCACTTCAGAAGTATCTCCACATCATTTATTTTTTATCGATGAAGATATTAATGCGTTTGATACAAGTTTAAAAGTTGCTCCTCCTGTTAGAGGAAAAGATGACAGAAAAGCATTAATTGAGGGTATTAAATCAGGCCTCATCGATTGTATCGCTACAGACCATGCGCCTCATACTATCGAAGATAAAGAAACAACTTTTAATGATGCTGAATTTGGCATGATTGGACTAGAGTCCTGTTTTGGTGCTGTAAACAAAGTTTTGGTAAAACAAAATGGAATGAGTTTAAAATCTCTAATTGAAAAGCTTACTGTAAATCCTAGAAAAGTAATGAACTTGGAAAAAGATTTATTTTCAGTCGGTTGCAAAGCACAAATCACTATTTTTGATCCGAATGAAAAATGGGTATTTACCAATGAACATATTTTATCAAAATCATCTAACTCTCCATTTTTAGGAAAAGAACTAATTGGAAGAGTGAAATATGTTGTTTCAAAAAACCAATTTTTCTCAATATAAAATCTCTTTTATTAATCATTGACTAATGAGAACACATCGATTAAGTTTTGGGGCATTTTTATAGAATTATGAAAAAGACAACAAAAACTATATCAGCAAAAGATGTCAACCAGCAATGGTGGCTTTTTGATGCATCTAATCAGGTGCTTGGAAGATTTGCATCTGAAGTAGCTCAAGTTCTTAGAGGAAAACATCGTCCTGATTATTCTCCAAATATTTACATGGGAGATGCAGTTATTATTGTTAATGCCGATAAGATAAGAGTTACTGGAAACAAATCTGAAACTAAAAAATATTTTAGACATTCAGGATATCCTGGCGGTGTTAAATATGCTAGTTTCAGCGAGCTAATGAAAAATGATTCTGATAAGGTAGTTCTTAATGCTGTAAAAGGTATGCTTCCTAAAAACAAACTTGGAAGAGAAATATCTAAGCATATTAGAATCTATAAAGATACTAATCACGGTCACGAAGCACAGCAACCTAAAGAATGGAGCTCTAATTAATGAATAAAGAATATTTTAATGGCGTTGGAAGAAGAAAGAATTCAACTGCTAGAGTTTATCTTTCAGATGGAAAAGGAAAGTTTTCTATTAACAACGTTTCAGATGATATTAATTCTTATTTAAAGAGAGAGTCATTGGTAATTCATGCAGTAAAGCCCCTTGAAGTTTTAAATTTAAAAGGTAAATATGACGTTAAAATCAATGTTCAAGGTGGTGGTTTAACTGGTCAAGCTGGAGCAATTCAATTAGGTATTGCTAGGGCATTATTAAAAATAGACGAAGAATTCAGATCTCAACTTAAATCACATGGTTTGTTAACCAGAGATGCAAGAGAAGTTGAAAGAAAAAAATATGGTCAACCAGGAGCTAGAAAGAAGTTCCAATTCTCAAAAAGATAAAAGTATGCAAAAAATTACAAAAGAAGATTTACTCAATTCAGGCGCTCATTTTGGACATGTTAGTAGTAAAACAGATCCAAATTTTAAAGATTTCGTAGTATCACAAAAAAATGGTATTGATATCATTAATTTAGATGATACGCTTGAAGGTTTAGACAAAGCTTTAAATTTCATTTCAAATATTGTTCAAAGAAATGGAGAAATTCTTTTTGTTGGCACAAAAAAGCATGCAAAAGATGTTATCCAACAAGAGGCTGATAGATGTGGTATGTTCTACGTTGTTGAAAGATGGCTTGGTGGAACACTTACTAATTTTTCTACGATTAAAAAAAGTATTAAGAGATTGCATTCTTTAGAGAAAGAAGGTTCTTCAATATTTGAAGACTTAACTAAAAAAGAACTTTTAATGTTAAATAGAGAAAAAATTAAACTATCTGATCAGCATAGAGGTATTAAAGATATGAAAAAGCTTCCAAATGCGATTGTTATTGTAGATGGTAAAACAGAATCAATTGCTATTCAAGAAGCAAAGAAGCTTGAAATTCCAATCATTTGTATTGTTGACTCAAATACAGACCCATCTCTTTGCGATTATCCGATTCCTGCAAATGATGATTCTATTAGAACAATTCAATTAATAGTAAATGAAATTGTAAATACAATTATCTCTGTTAGTAAAAAAGACGACGATAAATCTGAATCTGTTTCAGATGTTAAAGAACAAAAAGAAGGGTAATTAAATGAGTGTGGATGCTAAGTTAGTAAAAACTTTAAGAGAAAGAACTGGTGCGGGTATGATGGATTGCAAAAAAGCTTTAGTTGAAGCTAATGGCGATCTTGATGCTGCAGTAGATCATTTAAGAAAAGCTGGAATTGCCAAAGCTGCAAAAAAATCATCTAGAGCTGCTAACGAAGGCATTATCTTCTCATATATTCATCCTGGAAGTAAATTAGGAGTTTTAGTTGAACTTGGTTGTGAAACAGACTTTGTCGCTAAGACTGAAGGGTTTAATGATTTAGCTGCTTCAATTGCTATGCAGGTAGCTGCATCAAATCCATTAGCTGTTGATGAATCTGGAATTTCTCAAGATATTCTAAATAAAGAGAAAGAAATATTTATGGATCAGGCAAAATCATCAGGAAAGCCTGAAAATGTTGTTGAAAAAATTGTCGAAGGTAAGTTAAATAAATTTATTGAGGATAATTGTCTTGTTCATCAGTCATTTGTAAAAAACCCTGATATGACTATTTCTCAATTAGTTCAAGAAGCTGTAGCAAAACTTGGAGAAAATATTACAATTAATAGATTTGTAAGATTTGCTCTAGGCGAACAATCAAATTAGAACATGTTAAATCAAAGTATCGATTCTGCTAAGTCAAAAATGGAACAGACTATTTCGTTTGTTAAAAGTGAAATAGGTAAAATAAGGACTGGTAGAGCTAATACAGAAATGTTTAATAACATTCTTGTCAATTATTATGATAATGAAACTCCACTTAATCAGGTCGCAAATATTGCAGCATTAGACGCAATTACTATTAGTATTCAGCCTTTTGATAAAACTGTCATTGATGATATTGAAAAGGCTATTCTTGAGTCAGATCTAGGATTTAATCCTTCCAACAATGGTAATAGTATAATGATTACTTTTCCACCATTGTCCGCTGAGAGAAGACAAGAGTTAGTCAAAGTAGCTTCAAAGATCATTGAAGATGGCAGAATTTCAGTTCGTAATATTAGGAGGGAGATTATTCAGTCTGCTAAACGTATTGAAGACGAACAAAATATATCTGAAGATAACATGAAAACATTCTTAGATAATATCCAGGAAGTGACCGATTCTTTTATAACCAGGCTTAATGCTCTTCAAAAAGAAAAAGAAGTAGAAATTCTAGATAAGTAAAATTTACTTATTCTACTCGCATTTAGACCAGCCGCAATCTTTACAGACTAAGCATCCACCTTCATCAAATATTCCATGACCCTCGCATTCTTTACAATACATTCCTTTGGGTTTTTGAGAAGGAGATGAATCTTCTGCTATTTCAAATTGGCTTTTTTTTTCCTGTGAAGGTGAGTCACCATTAACAAATGTTTCTAGCGCTCTTCCAATTGCATCAGGTGTTGATAGGATAAGTTGACCGTCTTCCCATGTTGGGTTTGGGCCACTGATTCCTTTCAATTGATTGATGATACTGTTTGGATCAACACCGGAGCGTAATGCAAGCGAAATTAGTCTACTAATTGCTTCAGTTTGAGCAGCAACTGTACCACCAGCTTTTCCGATAGCTGTAAATACTTCACATAGACCATTTTCATCTTCATTTACTGTTACATACAGAGTTCCATCACCAGTACGCATACGTCTAGTTTTTCCTTCTGTAATAGAAGGGCGATTACGAGCGGTTTTCATCTCTGCGTTTTGAGATGTTTCTTCTTTATTCTCTGATGACTTTTCATCAGTAATTAAGATACCTTCTCTTGATCCTTCACGATAAACTGTAATACCCTTTAAGTCAGCTTTGTATGCAGTCATGTAAATGTCTGCAACAGTGTCTACAGTAGTTTCTTCTGCAAGGTTTACAGTAGATGAAATAGAGCTATCGATGTATCTTTGTACGACACCTTGCATCTTAACTCTAAAATATGGATCAACATTGTGTGCTGTTACAACATATTCTGGTAGATTTTCATCTGTACCAAACATTTCTTGTACAACAGGATGATAAACAGTAAAAGTATCGAACTCTTTACCTAGACTATCATTCTTCTTTACTTTTCTTTGATAAGATGTCGCAAAAATTGGTTCAACACCAGAAGTTACTCGCGCTACGATGGCGCCACTACCTGTAGGTGCAACAGTTGTAAGAGTACAATTTCTAATTCCATTGTTTTTAATTTTTGTTTGTAGTTTTTTCGGAAGGTCTTTTACAAATAGACTTTGTGAATATCCATCCCAATCGAAATTAGGGAACTGACCTTTTTCTTTGGCTAAATCTACACTAGTTTCGTAAGCAGTGTTCCTGTGAATTTCCATGATTTTACCAATAGTTTCTAATGCTTCATCTGAATCATACTTAATTCCCATTTTGACGAGCATATCACCAAGGCCAAGTATTCCGAGTCCAACTCTTCTGTCATTCATAGCATTTTGTTTTTGCTCTTCTAGTGCGTGACGATCAAGGTTGTAATCGATAACATTATCTAGAAATCTTGCGCCTATTGCAGTTGTTTCTTTGAAGCCATCAAAGTCAAAATTACCATCTTGGTCCACAAAACGTTCTAAATTTAGTGCTCCTAAATTACAGCATCCACCATCCGGCAATGGTTGTTCTGCGCAGGGGTTAGTAGATACTAATGGACTACAGTATTCTGCATTGTGATATTTGGTCATTGTGTCCCAAAAAAGAAGCCCTGGCTCGGCACTTGCATGAGCATGTTCGATTATTTTCATCCACAGCTCTTTTGCCTTAACAGTGGTATATGTTTTTCCACCCCAGTGTAAATCAAAATCAGAATCAGACTGAACTGCATCCATAAAATCATCTGTTAATAAGACCGAGATATTTGAATATTTGACCATATCAACATCACCAGTTTTAATTTCAATAAATTTCTCAATGTCAGGGTGATCAACACGTAAAGTTTGCATGTTTGCACCTCTTCTACCATGCTGAGCTATGGTGTTAGTATTTTCACTAAAAAGATTCATGAAGCCAACTGGGCCACATGAATTACCACCAGTTCCGAGAATTTCATCTCCACCAGGTCTAAGAACAGATAAGTCATGTCCACAACCACCACCGTATTTGTATGTCATGGCTTCTTGTATTACACAATCATATATTGATTTGATAGAGTCGTCTTTGATTCCAACGACGTAACAATTATTTAGGGTAGTTGTGATATCTTCACGTCCAGCTCCATGCATAATTCTGCCGCCAGGTACAAATTTAAAATTCTTAAGTGCTTCAAAAAAAGCAGCTTCCCATTTATCTTGAAGTTCTGGTGTTTTTTCAACACTTGCTAAAGCTTTGGCTTGACGTTTCCATAATTCCCAAGGATTTTTTTCTCCGGGAGCTAGGTATTTCATTTCAAGAACGCTTCGACCAAGATCGTCTTCTTTATAATAATTATCTATTGTGTATTCTTCTGGACAACTTTCTTTATCTTGATCCATTGACTCTTTTACATTGAAGCCAAGGATTTGGTTTTTTAACTCAGAATCTATCTTTGGATTTTTATCCGATTCTGTTGGAAAGTTTATTTCAATTGCTTCCGCCATAATTCTTAATTCTCACCCTTTTTACGTTAATATTCTGCGCGTCAAACGACACTGTTTCTCTAAAAGAGATTATTTTTTTTGCAAATACATAGCTTTCGAAAAGCTAATTGGCTGGCTTAGCAACTTATTTATTTTTTTTTATTTGAGTCAAGTTTAAAAATGTAAAAAATAATATTTTTTTGATTTAGTTCAGGATTGTTACAAAAAAAGTCCCATTAGTCACATAATTTTGCCTACTTGTTTTGCATCATTTTCTGTATTAATATTTGTAGCGATAACGCATATATGACAGAAGTAAGATTGAATAATAAATTCACATTAAACGATAAATACACATTACTCGAAGGTAGAATCATTCTATCAGGAATACAAGCGCTCGTACGTTTATTACTTGACCAAAATAGAGCTGATTTAATCAAAGGAATAAATACAGGTACTTTAGTTTCAGGTTACAGAGGTTCTCCTGTAGGAATGCTAGACATCAATTTAGTA
This sequence comes from Fidelibacterota bacterium, assembly GCA_028140795.1. Classification (GTDB taxonomy): domain Bacteria; phylum Fidelibacterota; class Marinisomatia; order Marinisomatales; family Marinisomataceae; genus Marinisoma. Next base: position 9,272 of record JAOIOW010000008.1, on the reverse strand, counting down.
CGAAACAAAAAGTTATTGGATCAGCACAATATCAATTTCATCCCTGGAGTTAATGAAGATTTAGGTGCAACACTTATTTACGGAAGTCAAATGGCCGGAATGGTATCAAACGTTAAGTATGACGGTGTTCTGGGTATGTGGTATGGAAAAGCACCTGGAGTAGATCGTTCTGGAGATATTTTTAGACATGCAAATTTTTTAGGAGTTGGTAAAAATGGAGGTGTATTAGCAGTCGCTGGAGATGACCCTTCTTGTAAATCGTCAACTCTTCCATCACAGTCTGAACCAGCATTATTCGATGCTATGATGCCAATTTTTTATCCTGGTAATGTTCAAGAAATTTTAGATTTAGGTAGATATGCATATGAGATGTCCAGGTATTCTGGTTTGTGGTCTGGTTTTAAAATTGTAACTGATATCGCCGATGCTTTTGGAAGCGCTATTGTTCATCCTGAAAGAATTAACATTAACATTCCTGATTTCCAATACAACGGTCAGCCATGGAAACATACTCAAAATGCTAAATTAGTTGGACATCATAGTTTGCCAACGGAAAAAGAAATCCACCTAGGTAGAATTGAAGCTGCGAAACATTTCTTGGCATCAAATAATATCAACAAAATCACAATTAAGTCAGATAACGATTCAATAGGAATTATTACTGCTGGAAAGACTTATTATGATATCGTTGAGGCTTTAGATTCTCTTGGTTGGAATGAGGCATTTTTAAATGAAAAGGGAATTAGGATATTAAAACTCGGAGCAACTTTCCCAGTTGATAGTAATATTATTAAGCAATTCACAGAAGACTTAAATGAAGTCTTCGTTATTGAAGAAAAAAGATCGTTTATTGAGATGTTAATTAAAGAAGAAGTATACAATTATGCTAATAAACCACTTATTATCGGTAAAACTGATGAGCATAATAATCCATTAATTCCTGGATATGGCGAATTAACAGCTGATGACTTATCAAAAATTATTTTCAATCGATATGCTTCTAGACTTGGCGTTGAATCAGATAATAATAAAATAAATATTATATCAGAGGTTGATAATAGAGTTTACGGCGAGTCTTTAACTTCAAGATCAATGTATTTCTGTTCTGGGTGTCCTCATAATACTTCAACAGTTAAATTACCGGAGGGTGATTCAGCTTTTGGAGGAATTGGTTGTCATTTAATGGCAATGTTTGTGGATGACGGTAAAGCATTTGGAACAACGCATATGGGAGGGGAAGGTGCTCAATGGACAGGCATGGAGCCGTTCATTGAAAAAGAACACATGTTTCAAAATATTGGTGATGGTACTTTTTTCCATTCCGGTTCATTAGCCTTGAGACAAGCTATAGCAGCTAACTCTCATATTACTTACAAAATTTTGTATAATAGAGCAGTAGCAATGACAGGAGCTCAAGATCCAGACGGTGGGTTAGACTTACCTGAATTAACCAAATACCTTAAATCACAAGGCGTTAAAAAAGTTATCGTAACTACTGATGATACTGGTGCATATAAATCAATTGATAAGTCTAGATGGGATAAAGATGTTGAGATATTGCACAGAGACGAAATTGTTGATGCTCAGAAAAAATTAAAAGCTATAAAAGGTGTAACCGTTTTAGTTCACGATCAATCTTGTGCAGCAAATTTAAGAAGATTAAGAAAGCGCGGTTTGGTGCATGAACCAAAGAAGCGCATATTTATTAATGAAGCAGTATGTGAAGGGTGTGGAGATTGTGGAGTTAAGTCTAATTGTCTAAGTGTACAACCAATTAAGACTGAGTTTGGAAGAAAGACTCAAATCGATCAACCTTCCTGCAATAAAGATTACTCCTGTGTTGAAGGTAATTGTCCATCATTTATACAGGTTATTCCATCTGACAAAGATGATAAAAGAAAATTACCTGATATTGGGTTTGACCCGTCATTATTACCTAATCCAAAAAAGATTCAAAAAGATGTAGCTAATGTATTTATGCTTGGTATTGGAGGAACAGGAGTTGTAACTGTAAATCAGATTATTTCCACTGCAGCATTTATCGAAGATAAAAAGGTGATTTCTCTTGATCAAACTGGGTTAAGTCAAAAAGGTGGTTCTGTTGTTTCTCATTTGAAAATTGTCAATAACGATAAAGAATATTCCAGCAGAGTTGCAAACGGTGAATCTGATGCTTACTTAGTCTTTGATTTGCTAACGGGTGTAAATCCAAAAAATATGGCGAAATTAAGTTCTAAGAAATCAACTTCAGTTATTTCAACATCTGAAATACCTACAGGGGATATGGTTAGATCGACTGCTGAAGAATACCCTGAAGCATCGTTTATGATTGATTTGATTAAAGAATATTCTAAAAATAATACTTTATTGAACGCAACTGAGCTTTCAGAACATTTCTTTGGTAGTAATATGCAGGCTAATTTTATTGTAATTGGTGCTGCTTATCAATCTGGTTGTATTCCAATTTCTAGCGAATCAATTGAAAAAGCTATTGAAATGAATGGCGTAGCTGTTACACAAAATACTAATGCGTTTAATATTGGAAGAAAAGTGGTATCAGATCCTCATTGGGTTGATACTATTGATCTATATAGATCTGGTAGCTTAGCTTCAAAACCAATTCTGTCATCAGAAGCTTTGAGCTTAATTGATTCAATTTCACCTGATGAAGAACTGAGAAAAATTCTTGAACATAGAACCCAGGAGTTAATTGAATATCAAAATCTTTCTTACGCAAAAGAGTATATGAGTTTTGTTGGAAATATTTTTGAAAAAGAGAAAAAAACTAGATCAAGCTCTGAATTATCCCAAAATGTTGCAAAATATTTATTCAAATTAATGGCCACGAAAGATGAATATGAAGTAGCTAGACTATCGCTCAAAGCTGAGCTTGATTCTGCAATAAATAAAGAGTTTGGTAAGTCTGCAAAAATCAGTTATATGCTTCATCCTCCTTTTTTAAAAGCAATGGAAAATATTCCAATATTAAATATGTTGCCTGGAGTAAAATCAAAATTAGCTTTAGGATCATGGTTTAAAGTGTTTTATGTAATGCTGAAAAACATGAAGTTTTTAAGAGGAACTCCTTTTGATTTTATGGCATGGTTTAGCAATGATGTTAGAAAAGCAGATAGAAAAGCATTAAATCACTACAAATCTATTCTTTCTAATAACATAGATGAAATTGGAAATGGTAAATACCAAGATTTAAAAGAATTTTCTATTTTACCAGATATAATTAGAGGATATGAAGAGGTTCGATTAGAAACAATGGATGAATTTTATCTTAAATCTAACAATCTTTTTAAATCATAGAATTTTATTTCAATTTTCTTGAATAAAAACTATATTTATTGAACACAATTACTATATAGGATGCATTCAATGTACAAAAAAATTCTTTTTTTAGCTATTTTTAGCTTTGCGATAGGCCAGCACCACAATCATGATCATAGTCTTACAGATGACGGCTACATCCGTTGCGCTACAGATGAGCTCGAACAAGAGCTTCAACTTTTAAATCCTGAATTCATTGCTGAAAGAGATGCTCAGATTCTTAAAGCACAGCAATTAATTAGAAATAATCCTCAATGGAGAACAAGTAACAATTCGCAAAATACAATTTTCGTTCCAGTAATATTCCATGTATTATATAATTCTGCATCTGACAATATTTCTGCTTTTCAAATAGGAGAAAACTTTGATCAAATAAATTTAGATTTCTCGAATACAAATCCTGATGGTGATGAAATACCATCTGCTCCAAATCCTTCAGATGCTCCATTTGATCCAGGTGTAGATTATAGTCATCAGTCAGTAAGAGGGACTCATAATGTTGTATTTGTAGGTTCATTAGGTGAGTCTACTGGAGCTCAATTAATTGAAGGTCAAACAATAAGAAGATATAACATTAGCCAAAGCACTGTAAGTGGCGTGGGTGAAGCTAGTAGTCTTGCTTCTTCAGTGCCTACTGATAGTGGTGTCGAAGGCGGATACCAGGATGGATTTTTAAATATTTACATTGCTCCTTTGACAGGAGGATTACTTGGACAAGCATATCTTGGTTTTCCAGAATCTGTTGTTTTAGGCGGTTCTGTGGGTTCAGTTGAAAATCCAGGGACCACTGGTGGCTATAATAGAGGTAGAACTCTTACTCATGAGTTAGGACATAATTTTACCTTTAACCATACATTTAATTCTAATAGCTGTGGAAATCAGTTGTGGAGCGACATTCCAGCTCAGACTGTTAATAATCGTGGAGCAAATATTTACGAGTGGCCATCTGGTAGTGGTAATTTTTATGGTAGAAGCGCTGAAAATAGTTGTATTTCATCAAGTGGTATGGGTGATCAGTTTATGAATTATATGGATTATGTTTATGATGATCAAATGAGAATGTTTTCAGAAGAACAAGCTTTAGATGGATATGCTTGGGCAGCAAGCAGAAATTGGGCTCAGGTTGTTAATGGAGTAATAACTCAGGTTTCTTCAAGTGTTTCATATGCAACTTCTAACAGAGAATTTACAGTTGATGTTACTTTTGATGAAGTAGTTACTGGTTTTACTCAAGAAGATATTGTTTTAGAAAATGCAACAGTTGTAAACTTTAATTCTGGAGATGGACAAAATTATAGTTTCGATGTACAAGCTATAGTAGATGGTGAAGTTGAAGTGTCTATTGCAAGAGAAAGTTGCGTTGGAGTTGACAGTGGAGATGCTAATTTAGGATCAAATAAACTTGTGGTAATTGTTGATACTTCCGCACCTGAAGTGGGTACAGTGGACATCGGAAATATTCAAGATACATTTTATATTACTTCGCAAAATCCAGGATTAAATCTTGTTCTTAAGGATTTTGAAGATGATGTAAGTGGCGTAAGTAATTATTATGTGTCAGTTGGTCTTTCACCAACTGGACAAGAAATATATCCCGCTACAGCTTTTTCAAGCGCATTTATATCTATAGATGAAAGTAGCTTATCTGGTTTAAGTGATTTCCAACAATATTATGTAAATGTGTATGCTCGCAACCTTGTTGGGTTAGATTCTGAAATTGTTAGTAGCACATTTTACTATTTTGGAAGCTTGATTGGTGACCATGATGGTGATTGGGATATTGATTTTGTTGATTATGCTTATTTTATTGCAAATTATCCTGGAATTGATATTGCACCTGTTACTGGAAGCGCACCTTATTTCTTCCCAAATTTTGACGGAATTTCAGACGAAAAAGATTTAAATATGTTTCAATCTCAATGGAACTGGTCCTTAGACCAATCACGAAGAGATGAACCAAATTATACTCAATCATCAGGACCTGGTATTAGGCCTACTTTGAGATTATTGAATCAGCAGTTAATTGTTACATTTGATCCAGATGCATCAACATCTCAGTTCTATTTAGAATATGCACCTGATGATTATACCATTGATTATCTTTCAAGTAATCTTAATTCAAATATAGTTTTAAATGGAAATGATTATGATCAGGGTATTATTCAAATGGAAATTGCTGACTACAGTTTTAATAGATCTAATCCGATTGAATTAACATTTAGTTTTGAAAATAACACTGATTCTTACGACTTTTTGAAGTATAGTTTTTCAACTTATAATAAGTCCAATCAAATTGTTGCAGAAGGGTATGATTATCTTCAAACTGCTCCTTCAAACTATCGTTTAGCACAAAGTTATCCAAATCCGTTTTCAACAGGAGGTACTACTATAGAGTTTGACTTGCCTGTAACAGAAGCTATATCAATGTATATACTTGATATTAGAGGTAGGAAGGTTAAGACCTTAATTGATAAAGAAAATCTTTTTGGATATCAGTCTGTAATGTGGGATGCGACAAATGATGATGGCGATAATGTAAGTAGCGGTGTTTACTTCTATCAGATTAAATCTCGCAACTTTAATGAAGTTGGCAAACTAGTATTTGTTAAGTAGATTTTAAAATGCTAACTCAAAGACCAACATTATCAGATATTAGAGATGCGCGCGTTCGAACCGAATCTATTGTTAGAAAAACTCCAATCTTGACTTCAGAATATTTCAATGATTTGTTAGACATGGAATTATTTTTCAAATGTGAAAATTTTCAGAAAACCGGATCATTTAAAATTAGGGGAGCCTCAAATGCAGTATTTTCTTTAACTGATGAAGAAGCTAAGCAAGGCGTTGCTTGTCAGTCATCAGGAAATCATGGGGGAGCTATTGCCTGCGCTGCATATTTAAAAGGTATTCATGCAGATATTGTCATGGCAAAAAGTGTTTCAAAAGCAAAAATACATAACGTTAAAACCTATAAAGGAAATATGATATTTTGTGACACTATGGGAGAAAGAGATGAATTATTTGCCAATACTGTAAAAGATAATGATAGAATATCCATACACCCCTATGACAATTTTGATGTAATGGCTGGGCAAGGCACTATAGCATTAGAAATATTAGAACAAGTACCCGAATTTGATTCAGTGGTCGTTCCTATTGGTGGCGGAGGTCTAATAAGTGGTATTTCTATTGCTTTAAAAGAATTAAAACCAGATGCAAAAGTAATTGGTTGTGAACCAGAAAGCGTTGATGACACCTTTCAAATGTATAAAGCTAACAAACGTATTGAAATGGCTCATAGAGAGTCCGTAGCAGACGGTTTAATGGCTATTGTTGGTCAATTAACACTTCCGATTATTCAAGAGAATGTAAGCGATATCGTATTGGCTACAGAACAAGAGATTATTGATACTACTAGGCTTGTTTGGGAGCGTATGAAAATTGTGATTGAACCTTCATGTGCTTTAGCTTTAGCAAGTGTTATTAAAAACAAAGAAAAGTTTGTTGGACAAAAAGTAGTATTAGTTATTACTGGTGGTAATGTAGATCTTGTTTCTTTGCCATGGCTTAAAGTCGGTAAAGAATAATCATAATTAAAATATTTTATGTAATAAAAAAGCCCTCATTTATGAGGGCTTTTTTATTTATTAAGAAACTCTATTTCTTACAGATCGTAACCTAAGCTAATAGATGTAAATCTACCCATTTCAGGGCCTAAGAAAGTTTCTCTATGAACAACATCTGTGATGTTGTCAATTGATAAACCAACTGACATTCCGTCAACCGCTTCTAAGTTCCATTTAGCGTTTACGCCAACTGTATAGAAACCTTCAACATTTCCTGAAGTTCCTGAGAAACCATCAGCAAAATATGAATCTTGGTAACGCAAAGTCATACCGTATGAAACGTCATCACTTGCATACTGCATTCCACCACCAAGTTTAAACTTAGGAGTGTTCATGTTAACGAACTGTTCAACACCTTCAAAGTCTACAGTTAGTGAGCTATCACTTAAAAGAGACATGTTCATATTGAATGTCCATTCAGCTGATGGGAAGTAATTCATAGATACTTCTAACCCTTGAAGGTTTAAGTCTTCAGTAAGTTGTTTGTAACCATAAATTAAGTTACCACCGTATGGTGATTGTTCAGGAGCAATCATACCGATAGGAGCTTGAGCAACTGTACCTAGTAAAAGGCCAGCAAACTCATCTGCACCAGTACCATTACCATTACCACCAGCAGCAGCAGCGTCCCAACCGTTAATCCAATTAACAAGGTTAGCATCACCTGCAGTAGCTAAGTAAGTAAGAACGTTTCCAACATAACTTCCACCATCACCTAATACAGTAACCAAACCTGAGATATTCTGTAGGTTAGTTACATAGTCAGAAATAACAAGATCATACACATCAACAGAAAGTGTCATGTTATCAGTTACTTGACCTTTGTAACCAAACTCAGTTTGTGCCCAAGTAGTTTCCTTAGTAGCAGGGAAGTCTGGATATTGAGTTAAAGGATTAACGACACTAAATGTTTCGTCAATCACAACATTTGAATATGCACTAGGTGATACTGAACCAGCTAACGCCATTACTGCTTGAGCAGCAGCAGCAGCTTGAGCAGCACCGTAAGCAGCAGCACCAGCAACATCACCAGTAGCAGCAGCGTAAGCAGCTCCAACTTGTGCAGCAAATGCAGCATTATAGCCTGCACCAGCATCTGATTGTAAGATTGAACCCATCATAATTGGAGCCCAAACACCAAATGCAGCAGCATTCATTGTATTATTACCCATTGCATAATTTGTGTTAACGTCAAGTCCTAAAGCAGGAGACCAGTTTGAACGATATGTAGGTAAGCCATTGGCATCTCTATCATATGTCCATCCTGTTGTTGTTGAACCCATTGCTTTAACTTGAACGTCAGGATTAAATGGTAAACTTCCAAACGCAGCACTTTGGAAATCAATTCCAAGACCTTGTTTGTAAACAAAATCTCTATATACAGCGATATCTAGATTTTTAGGGAAGTTACCTGGTAGATCGATATTTTCACCATATGTTAAACGGAAGTTTCCTCTAACATCTTCTGGTGTCCATACAAAGGCTAATTTTGGAGCAAATACACCACTTGTTCCAATAGCATCTAAGTAGTTATTTTGGTCAAATCTACCTGTACCAACAAATTTAAATTTGTCACCAAATTTCTTTTCATAAGAATAGTAAACACCAAGATTATCAAAATTATCATCATCTTCGTTTTTACCATTAATAGTACCCTTTGTTTCAGGAGTTCTATCAAGATAATCAAGTCCCCAAATTACAGTTTGACCATTTTTCATAGGAACAGTGTGTTGTAATTGGAAAGCACGATTTGATGACTCATCATATACTACGTTACCGTTAACTAAACTATAAGTAGTTTTTTGGTCATTAATATTCGTAAAGAAATTTAAATAAAGATCTCCACCTAACACATCTTGTCTGAAGTATGACATTTGAAATTGATTTAAACCAACATCATCAGCAAACTGTCTTCCAACACCAGTCATTTCGATAGCAGATAAATTTGCCATTCTAGTGTTAATTGTTAGGTTAGATTTAAGGTCAGGACGGAACTCTGTCTTAGTTTCTAATACTGTAGCTTCTGGCGAAAATGGCTCATCAGCTGTAGCAGTATTTGGTGCACCACCAACAGGGTCATTGTATCCACTAGCTGCATAATCGATAAACGGATATGTAGTAGTTTGTAGACCTCTTCTAATTAATTCTGGTTCAAAATATTGGTGTCCTTGAGCTTGAGCTTCAGCTAAAGTTCTAGGCATATTTGATTCCCAGTCGTCAAAAGATCTATGGCTAAATGATACTCTAGTAGCAGCTCTAGCGCCCCACTGATGAGCAACACGACCATAAATTTTCATGAAATTTCTATCA
>JAOIOW010000007.1 GCA_028140795.1 Fidelibacterota bacterium | reverse complement strand
TCTCCAAGCTTGACAAATCCTCCAACAAGAGCGGATATACCAATAATTTTTAAACTTTGTTGAGATTTTTCTGCATCAGTCTCATGACCAGTTTTTAGCACGGCTGCTGTTGCTACACCTTCTGGAAACCGAAGTTGTGCTTTTAAAATTAACGCCCTTCTCAATGGTACAGTAAATAATGCGCCTAAAATTCCACCAACCATAGCAATTTTTGTTACTTCCAAATAGCTAATGGTATCCCAATAACCTATTAGCAAAAGAGCTGGTAATGTAAAAATAACTCCAGCAGCTAATGATTCACCGGCAGACGCTGCAGTTTGTACAATATTGTTTTCTAAGATGTTTGAATTTTTAAAAAGCCTAAGAATCCCCATTGACATAATAGCTGCAGGAATTGATGCTGAAATAGTCATTCCTGCATAAAGACCTAAATATACCATTGCAGATGATAGGATTATTGACAAGAAAATACTTAAAAAAAAGGCTTTGAGAGTTATTTCATTTTTCATAATCTTAACTTAATAAATTTTTAAAGTAAAAATGAAAAAAACTATAATTGCAATAACACTGTTTTCTTTTACACTCCTTAGTTTACATGTACATATCCATGAAGATGATCATACAGATCATGCTTCAGATTATAATACGGTTGAAGAAAATTGTGATTTTTGTCAATTTAATAGTGAACATTTATTTGCAGAAAAGTCGACAATTTCAGCAAAAATGGACTTTAAAAATATTATTTATGAACTATATGTTACTAATTACATATCGTTTAGTATGTTTTGTTTTTTAAATAAATCCCCACCAAAATAATCTTATCTTTACAAGCTGCTATCAATTTTTGATATCAGAGTTTTAACAAATCATTTTAGGAGAAAAAATGAAAAACTATTTTAGTTTAATAATATTAATAAGTGCATTATTTGCACAAAACGTTGTAACCGAATCTGATTCATTGAATCCGATTTCTCTTGAAGGTGTTGAAGTATTTTCATCTTTAAGACAAGTCAATGAGGGTGATTTAGCAGCTTCTGCTGTTATCTTTAATGATGAATTAGAAGTATTACAAGGACAACATTTTAGTGATCTTCTATACAGAGTTCCTAATTTGAATTATGCTGGCGGTACTTCAAGACCAAGGTATTTTCAAATTAGAGGGGAAGGTTCGGTAAGTAGATATGCGGACCAAGGACCACCAAGTCCATATGTTGGTTTGGTTCTAGATGGAATGGATCTTTCTGAACTAGGTATGATTACACCATTATTTGATATGCAACAAGTTGAAGTTTTAATGGGCGTTCAAACAAGTTTATTTGGAGCCTCAGCTTCATCAGGTTTAATTAATTTTAAAACTAACGATCCCACTGATGAAAAAGGTGGCTATGTTATGACTCAGTTTGGTTCATACAACACCTATACCAATGGTCTCGTCTATAATTTACCATTCGAAAATGGATGGAAAGTAAGACTAGTTGGACATTCAAATGTTTCAGATGGTTTTAAAGAAAATGTTGCATTAGGTAATTATGCATCTGCAGATAGAAATGAAACATCTTTGAGAGTTAAAATGCTCAAAGAAGGTGATTTAATTACTCAAAAATATACCATAATCAGTTCTGACTTTGATAATGGATATGATAATTGGGCACCAGATAACAATACTGATAATATTACTTATTCCGATAACCCAGGAAAAGATAGTCAAAAGTCACAAATCTTTATTGCTGATTACAAATATGATTTAGGTGAGCAAATTGTTGACTTTAATGTTGGAATGTCCAGCAATGAAACATTACACAGCTATGATTCAGACTGGGGTAATTATGATTTCTGGTTAAATTGGGATGGTGATGATGAACATCATGATGATCACGGTGATGAGCACGGTGAAGATGATCATGATGAAGATCACGATGAAGATCATGATGAAGATCATGATGAGGAATTTGACTTTATGACTTATGATTTCTTTGATTCATTCGAAAGAGATATTGACACAAGAACAGTGGATTTACGATTTAGATCTAATGTCAAAAATAATAATAAAGTTGATTATGTTTTTGGTATATATAACTCAAACTATGAGGAAACAACAGATGCAGCCGGATATGTTTTCGGAGGATCTGCAACTGGACTATCTACTGGTTATGATATCGTATCAAAATCATTGTATGGAGAACTAGCATACAATTTTAAAAATAGTTCAACTTTATCAGTTGGATTTAGACATGAGGCAAGAGATATTGATTATTTCGATTTTGATAATCCAAGCGCTAGCTTTTATCTTGAAGGAAATTGGAACACATCATATAAGGTTGCCTATGAGATGCATCCAACAAGTAATCTTCATTGGTATATATACGCTGCTGAAGGTTATCATCCAGCTGGTGTAAATCAGAATCCTTACTTAGATATGGAAGATAAAACTTATGATGATGAAATCTACATTGATGTGACAACAGGTATTAGATGGTATACAGAGAACTTAAAGTTATCAACTTCATTGTTTTATTTAGAACATGATGGTCACATTTTTGAGACTTCAGAGCAGTTAGATCCATCAAATCCAAATGCTTTTGCATTTTTTAAACAAAATGCTGATTCAGGATATGAGTATGGAACTGAAACAAGCGGTGAATTCAAACTTAATGATAGATTCTCAATGGGATTATCGCTTGGCTTAATGAGTAGTGAAATTGAATTCGGGGACCATGCTGAGCATGGCGACGAGCACGGTGATGAGCATGGCGATGAGCACGGTGAAGATGATCATGATGAAGATCATGATGAAGATCACGATGAAGATCACGATGACCATGGAGATGACCATGATGACCACGGTGGACATGAAGGACATGCTGAGCATGGACAAAAAGCTCATGCTCCAAATTGGAATTATAGCTTAACGTTTAACTACAATTTCACAGAAGACAGTTCATTAATGGTAGAAATTGCAGGTAAAGATGCATTCATCTTTGATTCCCAAAATGATTCATACGAATCTGATCCATATCATTTATTGAATGCATACTATTCTCACACATTCAATAAGCTTAGATTAGGAGTTTATGCTAAAAATATTCTTGATGAGTCTTACGCAGACAGAGGATTTATTTTTGGTTTAGAACCTCCTCATTTTCACGAGAAACTATATAAATCATTTGGCCCTCCAAGAGAAATTGGAATGTCATTAACATATAGTTTCTAACATCTTATTTTCATAATTTAGCGGGTATTATTGCCCGCTAAATTATGAGCTCAACAGAACAAAAAAGATTATTCATTATTGATGGTTATGCTACCTTGTATCGAGCGCATTACGCATTAATTAGAAATCCACTTACCAATACTGCAGGAACTCCAACAAGCGCCATTTTTGGTTTTGCTAATCAAGTATTTCAATTAATTGATGAAGAAAAACCAGATTATTTAGTAGCAGCATTTGATTCAAAAGGGAAAAATTTTAGACATGAAATTTTTGAAGAATACAAAGCTAATCGATCTGAAATGCCAGATGAAATACAAACTCAGTTACCATACTTATGGAAATTACTCGAAGGAATGAATATTCCAGTATTAAGAGTTGATGGTGTTGAAGCTGATGATATTATTGGAACTGTTGCTAAACAATGTGGTGATATTGATTTACAGTGTAATATTGTGAGCGGTGATAAAGATTTTATGCAATTAATTAATGATTCAACATTCCTATATGCTCCTCAAGCTAGAAAAAGAGAAAAAGAAATATTTGATGTTAATAAAGTTGTAGAAAAATGGGGAGTAGGTCCCGAAAATATCATTGATTTGCTTGGTCTTATGGGGGATAGCTCTGATAATGTTCCTGGTGTTCAAGGAGTCGGTCCAAAAACAGCTATGAAGCTCATTCAAGAGCATGGGAGTATTGAGAATATTTACGAAAACATAGATTCAATTAAAAATGAAAAAATGAAAGATAAATTACTATCAGATAAGGATAATGCATTATTAAGTAAACAGCTTGTAACCATTCTTACTGATGTAAACATTGATTATTCTGTTGAAGATTTTGAAATCAAGGAAATGAATACTTCAAAACTAGAGGATATTTTCAAAGAGTTAGAGTTTTCTGGCTTACTTAAAAAAATTGGATCAACCGAAACCATTGAAAAAGAATCAGTTGATAGAAAGAAAGATTATAAAAACATTCTAAATTTAGAAGATTTGATCGGTTTTGTTGAGTCGCTTGAGCAGGGCAAATGGTTATCAGTTGATTTAGAGACTACCTCTGTGAATCCTATGGCAGCTGAAATTGTTGGCTTTAGCTTTTCAACAAAGAAAGACACTGGATTTTATGTTCCAATTTTATTTAAGGATAAAAAAGAAAATTTATTTGGGAACAACGATTTAGATGAAGTAATTAGAATATTAAAACCATTTTTAGAAGATGAAAACATTCCAAAAACAGGACAAAATATTAAGTACGACGCTCTTATTATGAAGCGTTTTGGAATTGATCTTAAGGGTATTGAATTTGATACTATGATTGCTGCACATTTATTAAATCCAAACGCTAGGTCATATAAGCTTGATAACTTATCCTTAGCTCATTTGAACTACAAAATGGTACCTATTAAAGACTTAATTGGAGTTGGAAAAAATCAAATTACTATGGATCAAGTTTCTTTAGATGATATCTCTTTTTATGCTGCAGAAGATGCAGATGTTGTTATTGAACTGACCGAAATTTTTATGAAAGACTTAAAAAAACAAAAGTTGTTTAATTATTTTAAGTCCATTGAAATAGATTTATTACCTGTGCTCATAGATATGCAATTCAATGGTATTTTTATTGATAAGGAATACTTAGAAAACAGATCCAATGAGATTGGAAAAAAAATTGAATCATTGGAATTAGAGATAATTAATTTAGCTGGAGAAGAATTCAACCTTAATTCATCGCAACAGCTTGCAGTCATACTTTTTGACAAGTTAAAACTTCCGATGATTAAGAAAAGGTCAACCGCAGAAGCTGTTTTAAGTGAGTTAAAGGATAAACATCCTTTGCCAGAGTTAATTCTTTCATACAGAAAGCTTTATAAACTAAAAAATACATATTTAGACCCATTACCATCCTACATTGTTGCAGATACGAAGCGAGTACACTCATCTTTCAATCAAACTATGACTGCTACTGGGAGATTATCTACAAGCAGCCCTAATTTTCAAAACATTCCAATTAGAACTGAAGATGGTAAAGAAATAAGAAAAGCAATTAAAGCTCAATCAAATGAATATCAAATTTTTTCTGCAGACTATTCGCAAGTAGAATTAAGAGTAATGGCGCATCTAAGTGGAGATGAATCATTAATTTCTGCACTAAATAATGGTGAAGATATACATACTTTCACTGCAAAAAATATTTTCAATGTTGATAATGATGATATGGTCCTTCCAGAAATGAGAAGGATTGCTAAAATTGTAAACTTTGGGATAATGTATGGAGCAGGTCCATTTAGGTTAAGTCAAGAGCTTGATATTCCATTCGGAGAAGCAAAGCAAATCAAAGATGCATACTTTCAGAAATATCAAGGAATTGAACAATATATTGAAAATTCTAAGCTACAGATTAAAGAAACAAAATCTGTTGAAACTTTATTAGGAAGAAAAAGAGCTGTTTGGGACTCAGACAGTCAAAATAAAATTCGAAGAGATGCGGCTGAGCGAATGGCAATTAATATGCCAATTCAAGGGACTGCTGCAGAAATGATAAAATTGGCCATGATTAAAATTCATCGTCAAATGAATAAAGAAAATTTAAAATCTAAACTTATAATGCAAATTCATGATGAGTTGTTATTAGAAGTCCATCAAGATGAAATTGATTATATTTCAAAAATGGTAATTGAACATATGAGAAATGCAATGAAGCTTGATGTTCCAATTGAAATAGATTTTGGTATTGGTCCTTCATGGTATGAGGCGCATTAATGAGTTATTTAGGTCCAAAAGTTCATATTGATTTACACCAACTGAAAAAAAACTATCAAATAGTTAAGAGTGAAGTTGGAGAGATACCTATCATGGCTACAGTGAAGGCAAATGCGTATGGGCATGGAGCTGTAGAAGTATCTAAAGCTCTTGAAGAAGAGGGAGTGAGATATTTAGCTGTGTTCACTATTGATGAAGGTATTGAATTGCGAGATGCTGGCATTAAAACAGATATTTTTATTTACGCAAAATTTGATCCATCAAGAATTGATGAAGCTTCAAAGTATAACCTTACTCTCAATATCTCATCATTTGATGATTTGAAAGCACTAAAAGCACACGTTGGAAATACTGTCAAAGTTCATTTAAAGATTGATACAGGTATGACAAGATTAGGAGTCCCATTTGAAGAAGCTGAAGCATTTTTGCAAGAAGCAAATCAGCTTGATAGTATTGAATTGGAGGGATTGTACTCTCATTTTGCCACTGCGGATGAAGGAGACCTTTCCTATGCTAGTAGTCAGCTCAGTAAATTTAGTGACGTTGTAGAAATTTCTAAAAAATTAGATATGTCCTTTGATTTTGTTCATTGTAGTAACAGTGGAGCTATTTTGAATGTTCAAGATTCCAGATTTAATATGGTTAGAACTGGAATGCTTCTTTATGGAGCTTTTCCATCTGATGAAGTACCTCAAAAGCTTCCAATTAAACCTGTTATGACATTTACTGCCCCTATTGTTGAAATTAGGGACGTTAAAGCTGGTACTCAAATTAGCTACGGTGGAGTTTATAAAACCAAATCAGATACTCGAATAGCTGTTGTACAAGCTGGTTTTGCTGATGGAGTCCCACGTCCTTGGTATATTGATGGTTTTGTAAAGTTTCAAAATCAAGATTTTAAAATTACTGGAAGAATTTGTATGGATCAGTTAATGATTGACATAGGATCTGCTGATTTAAACTTAGGGGATGAAGTATTGATTTTTGGAGCAAATGAGCATGGAAATATTGATATTAATCACATTGCAAAAAAAATTGATTCTACTTCTTATGTTTTAGTTACTGCACTTGGAATTCGTCCTAAAAGAATTTATTAATTCGAGGAGCAAATTAAAACCTAACCAAGGGTAAGAGAAAGGAATTAAGAGGTAATTTTAAACTTTAACTTGCTCCTCATAAATACTTATGTTTTTTTTAAAAAAAAGTTCCTCCTTTTTCTATTTATAGTTATTATACAAACAGATCGCGGGATGGAGCAGCTTGGTAGCTCGTCGGGCTCATAACCCGGAGGTCGTAGGTTCAAATCCTACTCCCGCTACTAACCTCCAAATGAAAAAGGATATAAATAATGAAGTTATACAAATCTTTTTTAATCGTTCTTTCAACACTACTAATTATGAATTGTAATTCTAATAATGATGAACAGTTGATGGAAAAAGCTAAAGAATTATCTCAAAAATTTATTATTACTGATGGCCACATTGATACTCCATGGAGAATGCATAAGTGGGGTTATGAAGATATTTCAAAAAGGTCTCCAGGTGATTTTGATTATGTTAGAGCTAAAGAAGGTGGGTTAGATGTTCCTTTTATGGCTATCTATGTTCCTGCAACTTACCAAGTAACTGGCGGCGCGAAAGAAAAAGCAGAAGAATTAATAGCTATTGTTGAAAGAATAGTTTCTGATCATCCAGATAAATTTGAGATTGCTCATAGTCCTGAAGAAGCTGAAAGAATCGTGTCAGAAGGAAAAATAGCATTACCAATGGGTATGGAAAACGGAGCTCCCCTAGAAGGAGATTTATCCAACGTTCAATATTTTCATGACAAAGGCATTAGCTACATTACACTTACGCACTCAGAAGATAACGCAATTTGCGACTCATCATACAATCTTGGAAAACGTACACATAATGGTTTAAGTGCTTACGGAAGAGAAGTTGTGAAAGAAATGAATCGTGTAGGTATTATGGTAGATATTTCACACGTTTCTGATGACGCATTTTATCAAGTTATGGATGTTACTCAAGTTCCAGCAATTGCTTCACACTCATCATGTAGACATTTTACTCCTGATTGGGAAAGAAATATGGATGATGATATGATTAAAAGACTTGCAGAAAACGGTGGAGTTGTTCAAATAAATTTTGCATCATATTTTGTTGATCAAGCATCGAAAGATACCAAAGCTCCAATTGATGCTGATGTTGCAAAGTATATTAAAGATAATAATTTAGATCCAACTGATTATGCTTCTTACGATGAATATAGAAGAGAGCAATACGATAAAAGATTTTTATATGTTAGCTCTGAAAAAGTTGCTGATCATATTGATCATGTTGTCAATTTAGTTGGTATTGATCATGTCGGTTTTGGTTCTGATTTCGACGGAGTTGGTTATACACTTCCAACAGATTTAAAAGGCCCAGAAGGTTTTCCAATGGTTATTTTTCATCTTCTAAAAAGAGGATATACAGAAGAGGAAATTGAAAAAATTTGCTATAAGAATGTATGGAGAGTTTGGAAAGCAACTGAAGAGTTCGCCAAACTTAACTAAGTACTTGTCTTAATCTTTCAAAGACTATAGCACTTACTGCAGTAGCAACATTTAAAGAATTCATATCATGGGACATAGGAATCGTTGCAAGAAAATCTGAATTTTTAAGTACTTGTTTGCTAATACCGCTTCCTTCACCTCCAAAAATCAAGACAGATCTACCTTTCAGATCAATAGCATACCAATCTTTTGCTTCAATATTATTTTCGAAACTTGTTATCCAAAAGTCATTATCTTTAAAATGACCAATAGCTTTATTGATATTTGTTACTGAAAATAAAGGTACTTTTGAGAACCCACCTTGACTGACTTGTGCCACAGCGCTTGTCATTGAAACACTATTTCGATCAGTAATAACAACTCCGTCAATATTTCCACCAGCACAAATTCTTAAGATTTGCCCTAAGTTGTGAGGATCTTGAACCTGGTCAAGAACAACAAAACAAGCAGTTTCATTTTCAACTATAGGTAGTTCGTGAAAGGTTTTGGCTTGGGCTTTTATATAGATACCTTGCGCTCTATTATTATCAACATATCTTTTAAAGCTTTCAGAATCAACTTTCTCAATTAGATTTTGTGGTATCTCTGTCAGTGCAGTATTCATTTTTTCACTGTTATCTGCAGGGGAATTTCTTTCAAGAATTACTTGTTTAACATCAATGATTGATGATTTAATAGCATCATGGCATCCATTTATGCCAAAAACTGTTATACGATGTTTTGTAAAACTATTCATAAAAATTTCTGTAAATTTTATAAACAATTTTAATGATAAAAATTAAAGAATCAGAGTTACATTTTTCCTTTGTTAGATCTAGCGGGCCAGGCGGACAACATGTCAATAAAGTTTCAACAGCTGTTCAATTAAAATATAATATATTTGAATCAGATATTTCTGATGAGATAAGACAAAGATTTATATCTGCCTATGGAAAAAGAATTTCAAAAAATGGATTTATAACAATTATTGCTCAATCTTATAAATCCCAGAAAAAAAATAAAGATGATGCTATAAATAGATTAGAAAAATTATTTAGCGATATTAAAATACAAGCAAAAAGAATTCCTACGAAACCTTCTAGGAGTTCTAAAGTAAAAAGAGTTGAAACTAAAAAAAGAAGATCAAAAGTAAAAAAAAGTAGAATGAAGGTAAGTATAGATGATTAGGTCAATTTTATTTCTATTATTTTTCGTAAGTCTTTATGGGCAAGATGGCAGTGACAATATTTCTGACAATATTCAACCTTTGCTCGTTGAGGAATTATCTGACTTAGAATTGATGTTAATTGCAAATATCAATACAAATGAAACTCTTGAAACTTTTTTTAAACTAGATGTGATTAATGAGTCAATAAAACTTAATGCTCCAGAATATAACAGATTTGCTCGAAAGAATAACACTGGAATGTTTTTTCCTGTAAATACTTCTACATCGCTTTATCTTGATGCAGGATTACCTGGTTGGGTTGAAGCAAGCAAATATATTTCTAATAATAACGATTCCTATTCGAGTGGTTTTTTTAATTCATCTCTAGACAAGTTCACATATTACAACTCAAGGAAAGGTTTTTTAGATACTGATAATTATTTTAAAGACCCATGGGATCAAAGATCACTGGATGATTATATTAGATATATTCACATGCCCCCAGTAATCAATCATTCAGAGATAAATACGATTTATGATAGAAATAGATAAAGTATTAAATACTATTCTAAATGAATCTATTGAACTGCCTAAAGTATTAGTTCAGGGTCTTACTAATAATTCCTTAAAAGTAAAAAAAGGATACATTTTTTTTGCTTTTAAAGGAGAGAATAATGATGGAAATGACTTCATTGAAGATGCATTTAAAAAAGGAGCTTGCTTAGCGATTACTGATTCTGATAAGTTAGAATCTCAAAAAAATGTAGTTAAAGTTAAAGATGTAAGAGTTGCTGCAGGCATTGCTTGTTCAAATTTTTACAATTATCCTCAAAATAAAGTAAAGTTGATAGGAATTACCGGTACGAATGGTAAAACATCTACATCAACCATTTTAAAAAGCATTTTAGATGCGACAAATGAAAAGACATTACAGATAGGCACAAGTGGAATACAACCTTCTGTTGAGATCAAACCTGGACTAACTACACCAGATATGTTTGATTTGTATGAAATATTAAATCATGCAGTTAATGAAAATTACAAAAATGTTATATTAGAGGTTTCTTCTCACGCATTATCACAAAGAAGAATAGAAAACATTTTTTTTGATATAACTGCATTTACAAATCTTACACTTGATCATTTAGATTATCATAAGACAATGGATGAATATTTTAGTGAAAAACTTAAACTTTTTAGTTTAAATAAAGATAATGGCTCTTCTGTTGTAATGATTGATAATGAGTATGGTAAGAGAATTGCTGAGTTAAATTCAAATGTCAAATGTATCTCTCTTAAAACTGAAGATGCTGATTATTTTTGTACATCAGATAGCATTAATTGTCCAGGAATAGCAGGTACTCTAGCATGGGACTCCAAAACTTTAGACTTTGAATCAAAGCTTATTGGTTCATTTAATTTAGAAAACCTGATTCTTGCTGCATCTATTGCAATTGAGCTTAATATTTCCAAACAATCTATTTTAGAAGGAATTAAAAATTGTGAAAATATAGATGGAAGACTTCATTTGGTTAAAAATACAAGCAATCAAATGATATTTTTAGATTATGCACATTCACCTGATGCATATTTTAGAACATTAAAAGCTCTTAAAGAAAACTTTAGTCGCCCTTTGAAAGTTCTTTTTGGCGCTGGAGGTGGTAGAGATAAGTCTAAAAGACCAAAAATGGCGGAAGTTGTTGAAAAATATTCTATAGAATGTTATCTAGCACCTGATAATCCTAGATTTGAAGACATTGAATTAATAAATAATGATGTAGTAAAAGGATTTTCTAATGAAAATCATCATATTTTCAATGATAGAAAAGAAGCGCTTAAATTTGCTTTAACAAATTTAAAGTCAGATGAAATATTAATTATCTTTGGAAAAGGAACGGAAGAGTATCAAGAAATTAATGGTACGAAACATTTTTATTCTGATAGTGATATAATTAAAGAATTTTATGAGAGTTGATTTAAAGGAAAAAAACCATTTTTTAACAGTTTTTGAAGCTTTTTTTAATCAATCTATTAATAGGCCGATAAATGGAATATCAATAGATAGTAGAAATATCAAAAAAAATGATCTATTCATTGCTATTAAAGGAGAAAACTTTGATGGCAATGATTTTGTTGATCAAGCTATACGAGATGGTGCAAGTTATACGTTATCATCATATGAAAATGAAAGTAGCCATCATCTTTTAGTTGAAGATTTAAATGTTTTCATAAAAGAGTTATTAATTAACTGGTTAAAAAGTTTTAATGGAAGAATTGTTGGAATCACAGGTTCAAACGGGAAAACCACAACAAAGGATTTGATAGCACACCTTCTTCAATCAAAGTTTAAAGTTGAAAAAACTTTAGGTAATTATAACACCTCAATAAGTGTTCCTTTATCAATTCTTTCTTTTGCTCTTGATTCTGAAATATATGTTTTGGAATTAGGAGCAAATAAAGTTGGAGATATAGAATATTTATCCTCAATAGTTAAACCAGACTATGGAGTAATTACAAGTATTGCGGCAGCACATCTTGATGGATTTGGTTCAATAGAAAATATTGAAAAAGAAAAAAAATCTATACTCAATCATTCAACAAAGAAATTTAACTTCCATGAGAAAAAGCCAAACTCTTTAACTATTAATTTTAAAGAAGATAAAAGTAATATTTTTATTAAAAATTTAGAAATTGCTTCTCATGTTGTTAATGATATCTTTAATGATAGCAACTTTCCGGACTTGAATGGAGATTTATTAATTAATTGCTTAGAAAGTTTCAAAATGCCTCCAGGAAGAGGTGAAATTTTATCATTGAATAAGTTTAAAATTATAGACGATTCATACAATGCAAATCCAGAATCTGTTAAAGCGGCATTAGACCATCTGAGTGGTTTTCAAGAATGTAGAAAATTTTTTGTTTTTGGAGATATGAAGGAGCTTGGAGCTAATGAAGAGATTCTTCATAAAAAAGTAGGTCAGTATGCAGTTGGAAAAACAGATATTTTATTAACTGTTGGTAAGTTGGCTAAAAATGCACAATCTAATAGTAATAACTTTGCATTAAGCTTACATTTCAATGATAATTTTTCTTTATTAGAAAAGTTAAATGAACTTTTAACAGACGGAGACATTGTTTTGATTAAGGGGTCCAGAAGTATGCAACTTGATCAATTAATAAATGAATTAAAAAATGTTAAATGAATTATTATTACCATTAAGAGAATATTTTGGTTTCTTAAATCTTTTTGAATACATCACTTTTAGAGCTGGTGCAAGTGCTATTCTTGCTCTATTAATTAGTTTTATATTTGGACCTTTCGTTGTAAAAAAATTAATAAATCTTCAGATAGGTGAATCCATAAGAGATCATGGTCCAGATTCCCATAAAGAAAAACAGGGTACTCCTACTATGGGAGGAGTATTGATTATTCTTTCTACAATTATCCCTACCGTCCTATTAGCAGATTTAAATAATTTATTCATTCAAATAATCTGTATTTCAATGGTTTGGATGGGGCTAATTGGTTTTTATGATGACTATTTGAAAGTTGTTAAGAAAAGAAAAGACGGTTTAAGCGGAAGATATAAATTGCTAGCTCAAACTATTCTTGGAGTATTCATTTCATATATACTAATAAGTTCAAATGTATATGGGGACTATACTCTTTTAACTTTTGTACCTTTTTTAAAGAATGTTTCTATTAATTTCTTTTATCCTATCATTTATGCTGTATTTATTATTTTAGTTGTTTCAGCTACTTCAAATGCAGTAAACCTTACGGACGGTCTTGATGGTTTAGCTGCAGGATTGTTAGCTATTTCAGTAAGTGTATTTGGAGTAATAGCATATATTTCAGGAAGAGTTGATTTTACTGATTATTTATATATTGCTTATTTGC
This sequence comes from Fidelibacterota bacterium, assembly GCA_028140795.1. GTDB lineage: Bacteria > Fidelibacterota > Marinisomatia > Marinisomatales > Marinisomataceae > Marinisoma. Next base: position 11,493 of record JAOIOW010000007.1, on the reverse strand, counting down.
CATTAGCAAGTGAACTGACAATCTTTGCTACTGCATTTTTTGGTGGTTGTCTTGGCTTCTTATGGTTTAATGCAAAGCCTGCCGAGATTTTTATGGGAGATGTAGGATCTTTGTCTACTGGAGCTGCGTTGGGAACATTAGCAATTCTTCTTAAAAAAGAAGTCTTATTATTAATTGTCGGAGGAGTCTTTGTTATTGAAACCTTATCTGTTATCATTCAGGTTTTATATTTTAGATATACGAAAAACAAATACGGTACTGGTAAAAAATTCTTTCTAATGGCACCAATTCATCATCATTTTGAGCTAAAAGGATGGCCTGAATCAAGAGTCGTTACAAGATTTTGGATAATAGGCATACTTTTTGCTCTAATGTCTTTGACTACTTTCAAAGTAAGATAACATGAGAAGAAAAACTTTAAGTGTTAGAATAGGTAAGGTCTTTATTGGAAGCGATCATAGCATCAAAACCCAATCTATGACAACAGCATCTACCATGGATACTGACAAGAGTGTTGATGAAGCCATAAGAATCATTCAAGCAGGTGGAAAACTAGTTAGATTTACAGCTCCAAATATTAATGAAGCAAAAAATTTATTAAATATTAAAAACGCTTTGGTTGCAAAGGGTTATGATGATCCACTAGTTGCTGATATTCATTTTACTCCAAATGCTGCATTAGAAGCATCAAAAATTGTGGAAAAAGTAAGAATTAATCCTGGAAATTATGTCGATAAGAAAAAATTTGAAGTCAAAGAATACGATGATAAATCTTATCAAGATGAGCTTTTAAAAATTGAAGAGAAATTTATTCCTCTAATTAATTCCTGTAAGGAAAATAAAGTAGCTATGAGAATTGGTACTAATCATGGATCATTGTCAGATAGAGTAATGAATAGATTTGGCGATACTCCATTAGGCATGGTTGAATCAGCAATGGAGTTTTTAAGGATTTGCAAACAAAATGACTACGATCAAATTGTTTTATCAATGAAATCAAGCAATCCAATTGTAATGATACATGCATATAGATTGCTTGTTAAGTCTATGGAAAATGAAAATATGCATTATCCACTTCATTTAGGAGTTACTGAAGCAGGAGATGGACTAGACGGAAGAATAAAGTCCGCATTAGGCATAGGAACCTTACTAACGGAAGGTATAGGAGATACGATTCGAGTATCATTAACTGAAGATCCTGAGTTTGAAATTCCTGCAGCTGAAAAAATTCTCGAAAAAATAGATAGTATTTCTAAAAAAATAAGACTTAAGAACACAGATAAAAGAGCTTTTTCATTTTTTAAAAGAGAAACTGAATCTATTAAAAATATTGGAGAGAAAAATCCGCCCATTGTGATTTCAAATAGTTCAAATGATTTTGAAGGAAATTTTCCAGATTATTTATTTATCGATGATCTTGATAATCTTGACGACTCAAAAAAATATATTATTGAGGGCAAAGATTGGAATGAAAATCTTTCAAAAAATATTTTTCCTTACTTTAATTCTTTAAAAGATTTTAGAAAGTCTGAAGCTGTTTCAAATACTTTAAATTTCATTGAGATTGAATTGTCAAAAATAACTAACACTATTATGCAAACATTCTCAAATAATGTTGTAATAGTTTTAAATGTTGATAATGCAAATAGACATGACTTATTAAGCGCTTTTAATTTTTTCGAAGAAAAACGAATAAAAATTCCAGTTATTTTAAAAGGCAGTTATCAAAGTTCAGACTTTGAGAAAGTTGCAATAGATGCCTCTATCGATATAGGTTCAATTTTGTTGGAAGGGATGGGAAATGGAATATGGATTCAAACAAAAGATTTTGACTCAAAGATAAATGAACTTTCATTTTTGATTTTACAAAATACTAGAACCAGAATATTTAAAACTGACTATATATCATGTCCTTCATGTGGAAGAACAAAATTTGATTTACAAGAAACTACAGCTTTAGTAAAAGAACATACAAATCATTTGAAAGGATTAAAAATTTCAGTGATGGGTTGTATTGTCAATGGACCTGGAGAAATGGCAGATGCGGACTATGGTTATGTAGGGTCTGGAGATGGAGTTATATCTCTTTATAAAGGCAAAGAATTAGTTAAAAGAAATATTTCAAGTGAGCAAGCTGTGGATGAATTGATTCAGTTAATTAAAGAAAATGACGATTGGGTCGATCCCAAAAATTAACTTACATTGCTTGAACAATTAAACTTTTATGTGTAAAGTTCCTTCATGAGCTTAGAAAACTATATACCAGCAAATTTATTGCTTTGGATAGAACCGATTGTTACAATCTTTTTGGGGATTGTTTTAGGGCTCTTTTTCAAAAAATTTCTCGTTTCTAGGTTAAAATCTTTATCAGAGAAAAATAATTGGCAAAGCGATGATGTGGTTATCAATGCAATTGATTCAGTGATTGTATTTTGGTTCTTTTTGGCTTTTTCTTCAATGGCTATTGGAAATGCAGATCTACCTGGCCCAGAAGATATCTACCAAAAGATTATATCAGCTTTTTTAATTATTTCTATTAGCTTTACTGCTTCGAAGGTTGTGTTGGGACTGCTTGATATTTGGTCTCAGACAAATAAATCTCTTCCTTCAACAGGTATTTTTAAAGGCTTAACAAATGTTGCAATCTTTTCTATTGGTATATTATTTATTCTCCAATCTTTTGGTATCTCAATTACACCTTTAATTACTGCTCTTGGTGTTGGTGGTTTAGCAGTTTCTTTAGCATTAAAAGATACATTGTCTGATTTGTTTGGAGGAATCAACATTCTCTTGAGTAAAACAATGCAAGAAGGTGATTATGTACAGCTAGATAACGGATACCAGGGTTATGTTGAAAACGTTGGTTGGAGATATACTACAATTCGCGAAAGAGCTAATAATATAATTTCTATTCCCAATTCTGTACTTTCAGGTTCAATCTCTAAAAACTTCTCTTCTATGGATTCTGCTTTTAGAGTTCCTATTCAAATTGGGGTTTCATATGATAGTGATCTTGACCATGTTGAAAAAGTTGCTTTAGAAGTTGCAAATGAAATTTATGAAGAGCTGGATTGCGTCAGTAAATCTTATAAACCAGTTATAAGATTTAGAGAATTTGCAGATTCAAGTATTAATTTTTTCATTTATTTTCAAGGTAAGAACTTTGGTGATCACAACACTATTCTAAATAGTTACATTAAAAAGCTTCATAAAAAGTTTAAAGAGGAAAAAATCGATATTCCTTATCCAATTAGAACTCTTATTCATAAAAATGAAATTAAGGATTAAAGCCTTTAACGCTAGAGCAAAAGAGCTCTATGAAAATCATTCACATTTTCATTCTGGTGACGCTGGATTAGATTTATTTGTCGTTGAAGACCAGACTATTCCAGCCAAAAGTACACAACCAATTCCACTACAAATAGCTTGTGAAAATTTGGATAACAAAGCGTACTATTTATTTCCAAGATCTAGTATATCTAAAACTCCATTGAGACTTGCTAATTCAATTGGTCTAATTGATGGTGGTTATAGAGGAGAATTAGTTGGTATGGTTGATAATATATATGATAAAGATTTTCATATTAAAAGAGGAGAAAGATATTTTCAATTAGTTGCTGTTGATAGTTCTCCAATTGACTTTGAATTAGTAGAAGAGCTGTCTGAATCTAGTCGAGGAGAAGGCGGATTTGGTAGTACAGGCAGATAATAAATATTTCATTTGTTATTCTAGCTACTAAATTTTAAAATTACCGTGCAAAAAATAAGTAAATATGACATTTTTGCATAAAAAATAGTTATAATGTTAATTGGCACATTTTTTGCATTGATTACTTTAGATTATTTAACAAAAAAAAGGATGAAACAATGTCTTTAAAAATTAAACCGCTCGAAGATAGGGTAGTTGTAGAAGCAATGGCTGCTGATGAAACAACAGCTAGTGGAATTATACTTCCTGATACTGCTCAAGAAAAACCTCAACAAGGTACTGTAGTTGTGGTTGGTCCAGGAAAAAATAATGAAGATGGTACTACAGGTAAAATGACTGTTAAGACAGGCGATGTAGTATTGTATGGTAAATATTCAGGTACAGAAATCACCTATGAAGGCAAAGACTTGCTCATCATGAGAGAGAGTGATATTCTGGCAATTTTATAAGGAGGATTAAATGGCTAAAGATATAGCATATGATACAGAAGCTAGAGGAGCTCTTAAAAAGGGCGTAGATAAACTAGCTAATGCTGTTAAGGTTACCTTAGGTCCAAAAGGTAGAAACGTAGTTATTGAAAGAAAATTTGGATCACCGCTTGTAACAAAAGATGGTGTTTCAGTTGCAAAAGAAATTGATTTAGAAAATCAGCTTGAAAACGTTGGTGCTCAAATGGTAAGAGAAGTAGCATCCAAAACATCGGATGTTGCGGGTGATGGAACAACAACAGCAACAGTTTTAGCTCAATCGATTATAGCAGAAGGGTTAAAAAATGTTACAGCTGGGGCTAATCCAATGGAAATTAAGAAAGGAATAGATTTGGCAAAAGATAGTGTAGTTAAATCTATCTCAAAACTATCAAAAGATATTCCTGACTCAAAGCAAATAGCTCAAGTAGCAACTATTTCAGCAAATGATGACCATGAGATAGGATCAAAAATTGCTGAAGCAATGGATAAAGTTGGTAAAGACGGAGTCATCACAGTTGAAGAATCTAAAACTGCTGAAACTTATTTAGAATTTGTTGAGGGTATGCAATTTGATAGAGGATATCTATCTCCATATTTTGTAACCAATTCTGATTCAATGGAAGCTGATTTAGATGATCCTTTTGTTTTAGTTCATGACAAAAAAATTAGCAATATGAAAGATTTACTTCCTCTTCTTGAAAAAGTAGTTCAAGCAGGTAAGCCAATCTTAATTATTGCTGAAGATATTGAAGGTGAAGCATTAGCTACGCTAGTAGTTAACAAATTAAGAGGAACTTTTAAGGTTTTAGCAGTAAAAGCTCCTGGATTTGGTGACAGAAGAAAAGCTATGCTTGAGGATATTGCAATTTTAACTGGTGCAACTGTTATTTCTGAAGAACAAGGTTATAAACTTGAAAGCGCTACACTTGATTATCTAGGAACTTGTAAAAAAGTTGTAAGTGATAAAGATAATACAACTATTGTTGATGGAAGTGGAGATAAATCTGCAATTGATGCTAGAGTTAATGAAATTAAAGTTCAAATTGAAAAATCTTCATCCGATTATGACAAAGAAAAAATGCAAGAAAGATTAGCTAAACTTTCAGGCGGAGTTGCGGTTCTTAATGTTGGAGCAGCAACTGAAGTTGAAATGAAAGAAAAGAAAGCTAGAGTTGACGATGCATTACATGCTACTAGAGCAGCTGTTGAAGAAGGTATTGTACCTGGGGGTGGCGTTGCATTACTAAGAGCTAGTTTAGACTTATCAAAAGTTAAAGCATCTGTTTCTGAACAAGTTGGAGTTGATATTATGAAACGCGCTTTAGAAGGTCCGATAAGACAAATTTGTTCTAATGCAGGTGTTGAAGCTTCAATCGTTGTTCAAAAAGTTCTTGAAGGTAAGAACGATTTTGGATATGATGCTCGTGAAGATAAGTATGTCAATATGTTCAAAGCTGGAATAATTGATCCAGCTAAGGTATCAAGAGTTGCAGTTGAGAATGCTGCTTCAATTTCAGGGTTGTTATTAACTACTGAAGCTGCCATTACTGAACAACCAGAAGAACATGATCATTCACCAATGCCAGGTGGTGCTCCAGATATGGGCATGGGCGGCATGGGCGGCATGATGTAATTAATTTTTCTGATAAAAATGAAAATAAAATACAAAAAACCCTCTAATTTGAGGGTTTTTTGTTTGTAAAATAGTATAATGTTTAAAAATAAAGTTTATTTATCTATAGGATCAAATATTGGAGATAGAGAATCTAATATTGCCTCATCTATTGCAATGTTAGGTTCTTATATCGAAATTTCAAAAATAAGATCCTCATCATTTTACAAAACAGAACCTCTTTATAATGAAAAACAACCATCTTTTCTTAATATTGTTTTAGAGCTTGAAACAACTCTAACTGCTTTTCAGCTCTTAGATAAGATTCATGAAATAGAAAAAATGTTGGGCAGAGAAGAAAAAAGAAAAAAAAATCAACCTCGAACAATTGATATTGATATAATAATTTTCAAAGATAGTTTTATAGATACTCCAGATTTACAAATACCACATCCAGGGGCTTTATTAAGAAAATTTGTTTTGATACCCTTAGCAGAACTAGCTTCAGATGAAATTTTTCCTAAAACTAATATTAAAATTGTTGATTTACTTGAAAAGTGTCCGGATACTTCAGTAGTTCAAAAATATATTATTGATAAGAAAGCATGAAAGAATTAGATATATATATTGCAATTGAAGGACCGATAGGCGTAGGAAAAACAAGTCTTGCCAAGCTCATTGCAGACAAACTAAACGCTAGAAAAGTTTTTGAAAAATTTGAGGAAAATCCTTTTCTAAAAGATTTTTATGATGATCCAGAATCTAATGCATTCCAGACACAAATTTTTTTCCTTCTTCAAAGATATCAACAGCAACAAAAAGATATTAGACAATTGAATCTTCTGCAAAAAGGGGTAGTTACAGATTATATGTTTGAAAAAGATAGACTTTTTGCTGATTTCACTCTGAACTCAGAAGCAGAATTCAAACTTTATTCACACGTTGCTGATATTTTAGAAAAAGATATCGTTAAACCTGATTTGGTTGTTTATTTACAAGCAGATACTCCCAGACTCATGAAGAATATTAAAAAAAGAGGTAGAGATTTTGAAAAGCATGTAACTCAAGATTATATCAATCAAGTTAATGAACGTTATCAAGAATTTTTTGTTAATTATGAAGAAGGTCCATTATTAATTATCAATACAAATAATATAGACTTTGTAGAAAATTCAGAGGATTTTGAAAATCTTCTTAATGAAATCCATCAGCCTCATCAAGGTATAAAATATTTTAATCCATCATAATATGATAAAATACATTATCGCAATAGCAGTCTTATGGTTCTTATACAGGATTTCAACGAAAAAAGATGAAAAAATTGTTGTTAAAAAAGATACAAAAATTGATTTTAAAAAAATAAAGGATGCTGAGTTTGAAGATAATGAATAAAGCTATAATTTTGTTAATTACCATCTTTATGATCGGTTCATTGAATGCGCAAGATAAGATTCAAAATATAAATTTTCTTTTTGCAAATAATGGATATGGATTTGGGTATGAATTTGAAAAATTTCAAAAATCGAACGTCTCAATTGGTTTGGATTTAAGATTTTATGATGTAAGAAATGATGAATATCCAATTTATGATCCGTTCTATAATCAGTTCACAGTTGCCGGAGAAAAAGACATTTTACTTTTCCCTTTATTTTTTAAAACAAACTATTATTTGTTTGATGGTCAAATAGCAAATAGTTTTAGGCCATATATAACATTTTCAATAGGACCTTTTATTGCTGTTGATGGCGATGAGACAATTTCAAGTTTTTCAAAAAAATGGAGCAGTACCGAATCGCAAACTAATTTAGGTGCTTCTTTAGGATTTGGTGTTAATTTTTCTCAACCTTCAGGAAATACATTATCTCTTGGGCTAGGTTATGACCACTTAAATGTAGATAAACCAATTCATTCTAAAGATGATTTTGGAGGAGGTTATCTCTTCCTAAAGTATCAGATAAATCGTGAGTAATTTTTCACTTATAAATAAGGAAAATATCAAGAATTCATCCTTTGTTCTTGATGAAAGAGAATCTCATCATGTTGTTTCAGTCCTAAGACTTAAAGAAAACGATCAATTAACTCTTACAGACGGACAAGGAACTATTTACAAAGCTATTGTAAATGAAGCGCATAAAAAGGCTGTTAAAGGTAAAATTTTAAATAAAAAGTTTATTAAACATGAAAGAAATTATAAAGTTCATCTTGCACTGCCTTTAATTAAAAATAGTAGATTTAAGATTGCTCTTGAAAAATCCGTTGAGCTAGGAGTTGATGAACTAACCCCAATTAGATTTGATAAATCTGTAAAATCTTCAATAAATCACGATAAGCTTTCATCTTCAATTCATTCTGCATGTAAGCAAAGTATGAGAGCTTATTTTCCAAGGTTAAATAAGTTAAAAAATTTTACTGAATGGCACGATGATCAATCTGTAAATATTGTATGTTTGATAAATTCAGATAAAACTATTATTGAACAATTAGATACAATTAAAAATTTATCTAAAAATAAAAAAATTAATTTAATTGTAGGGCCTGAAGGCGATTTTTCAGAGAATGAAAAAAAAATAATAAATGAAAAAAATTTCATTAAAGTTAATCTTGGGAGAACTATATTAAGGACTGAAACTGCTATAGTTTCTTTGATATCAATCATAAATGAATTATTGATAAATAATGAATAAAACAATTTTCGAAAAAATAATTTTAAGGGAAATCCCTGCTACTATTCACCATGAAGATGATGATTTGATTATAATTGATGACATTAATCCAGTAGCACCTATACATCTTTTAATCATTCCAAAAAAGAAAATCGAGACATTAAACGACTTGAACGCTGAGGATACTGAATTAATTGGCAAAATGTTTCAAGCAGCTAAAAAGATGGCAATCAAACTAGGTATAGATAAATCAGGATATAGGACTATTTTTAATTGTAATGAAGATGGAGGACAAACAGTCTACCATATTCATCTTCATTTCATTGGAGGTAGATCTTTAGGATGGCCTCCAGGATAAACAATGCATATTTCAAAATTAGAAATTTTTGGTTTTAAATCTTTTGCTAAAAAAGAAACCGTTGTATTTGATTCAGGTATTACAGGCATTGTTGGCCCAAATGGTTGTGGTAAAACAAACATCGTAGATGCAATAAGATGGGTTTTGGGTGAGCAAAAAACTAAGAGATTAAGAAGTTCAAAAATGGAAGATGTGATTTTTAATGGTGCTTCAAATGTAAAACCATTAGGTCTATGTGAAGTTTTTTTAACAATTGAAAATAATAAAGGATTGTTACCAGTTGAATATTCAGAAGTTGAAATTGGAAGAAGATTGTATCGTTCTGGTGAAAGTGAATATTTTATTAATAGAAATAACTGCAGATTAAAAGATATTTCAAATCTTTTTGTAGATACTGGATTAACCTCAGATGCATACTCTGTAATTGAATTAAATATGATTGAACAAATATTATCAGATAAAGATGATAGTAGAAGGCAAATGTTTGAAGAAGCTGCTGGAGTAAATAAATATAAAGCCAAAAGAAGATCTGCTTTGAAAAAGTTTGATTTGAATTCAAGAGATTTAGAAAGAATTGATGATATTATCTTAGAAATTGAAATTCAAGTCAAGGCATTAGATTTGCAATTAAAAAGATTTAAGAGACATGAAAAACTTACAAGCGAATTAAAAGAATTAGAGCTAGATCTAGCCTCAGCAAGAATAACTGATCTTGAGAATGTTATTTTACCTTTAGAGGAAATGTTAAAGAAAAAGAATAAAGTTTTGCAAAAAACTACTTCTAAAAAAGAAGTTGAAAGTGTTGAATTTGATAATTCCAGAGAAGCATATTTAAAAGAGAAAGAATCTTTAGCAACAATGAAAGCGAAAGTTGATAAGCTTACAGAAAAGCTGCTTTCGGAGATTCAAGAAAAGAATCAAGAGTCATCCAAAGGTGTAGGATTGCTCGAGGACGAACTTCAGAAAAAGATTAATCAACTTAACCAGTTTGATAAAGATTATATTAAAATTGTCTCAAATCAAGATGTAACTAAAAACTTGTCAGATGAAAGCAGGGAAAAATTCAAAAATAAAAATTACACTGTAATTGAAACTGACAAAAAATATGAAAAATTAAAAGCAAGCATACAAGATTATAAAGATAAAATAGATAAATATAGAAAAGAGCAAGAATTTGATTTTTCAAAAATGGATGAATCCATTAAAAAAATTCAAGACCAAATAAATTCAAATAATCTAGATTTAGAAAAAAAAGAGAATGATGTAAATAAGGCATTTATCAAAATGGAGTCAATAAGAGCAAAGCTTGATTCTGATAAATTCAGTAAAGATGATCTTTTTTATGAAATAAAAGAAGCTGAGATGAAAATTGCAGAATCAAAAATTAAAAAAACCCAAATAGAGCAGAATATTATTGAAAAGTTTGGAGATGATATTGTTTTAAGAGATTTAAAGGATTACAACATTTCAGATATGGTTTTTAGAGTAGAAAAAATAAAGAGAAGTATTGATTCTATTGGTCCAATTAATTGGGCAGTCAAAGATGAACATGAAGAAAAAACTGCAAGACTAAATAATCTTTTGGAACAGAAAGCTGATTTAGTTGATGCCGAAAATAATTTAAAAGAAGCTATTAAGAAAATTGATATTGTTGCCCAAGACCAGTTTTTTGATACATACAACCAAGTCAAAGAAAATTTTGAAACTATGTTTACAGTGTTTTTCAATGGGGGTAAGGGTTCAATTGAATTATCAGATCCTAATGATCCTCTAAATTCTGATATAAATATTTTTGCTCAGCCTCCTGGAAAAAGAAATAATTCCCTAAAAATGTTATCTGCTGGAGAAAAGTCCTTAACTGCGATTGCATTACTCTTCTCAATTTATCAGTACAAGCCAAGTCCATTTTGTATTTTAGATGAAATTGATGCGCCTCTTGACGATATAAATATTAAAAAGTTTACTGATGTGATAAAAGATTACAGTAAAACCACTCAATTTATTATGGTAACTCATAATAAATTGACAATGGAATCAGCAGATTGTATTTATGGAGTTACAGCTGAAAAACAAGGAATTTCAAAACTTATGTCCATTGATTTTTCATAAAATAAATCATTTGTAGTATTCATTAGTTTTAGACAAATTACGCCTGTTTTAATAACAAAATTAAAAAAAGAGAAAAATAGTTTATGGCAACAAAAATTAGACTTAAAAGAATAGGTCGTAGAAACAGACCTTTTTATAGAATTATAATTATTGATTCAAGAAAAAGAAGAGACGGCTCCGCAATTGAGCAAGTAGGTTGGTACAACCCAATTGAAAGCAATAAAGAGAAAAATTATGTCCTAAAAGAAGATAGAATTCTTGAATGGTTAAAGCTTGGTGCACAAGTTACAGACCCTGTTAACAAGTTAATGAAGAGATCAGGATTAGCATACAGATGGCATTTAATGAAACAGGGATTATCTGAAAAAGAAATTGAGAAAGCAGTTGAAGAATGGAAAAAAGAAAGAGATAAGGTAATCCAAGATAGAATTAAAGCCAATAAGGACAAAAAAGAAAAATTAAAAGCTGAGAAAGCTGCTGCCAAAGTTGCCGAGGAAGCACCAGCAGAAGAAGCACCTGCAGAGGAAGAAGCACCTGCAGAAGAAGCCCCAGCAGAGGAAGAAGCACCTGTA
>JAOIOW010000006.1 GCA_028140795.1 Fidelibacterota bacterium | reverse complement strand
TAAGGATCCCATGAAAAAAGAGTCATGCCCTTCTTAACTTTGTCACCTTCATTAACATTTACATTTGCTCCATATGGAACATTTAATTCATCTAAAACATTATCTTTTGAATCCACTATTGATAATTTTGAACTTCTTGATAAACATCTTACAACATTAAATCCATCTTCATCTAAAGTTTCAGCCGGTTCATAGTCACTAGTGAACTTAGCAGTACCATTAAATCGTGACTTCTTATCTGATTCCTCAGCAATACGAGTAGCTGTACCACCGATATGGAAGGTTCTAAGAGTTAGCTGTGTACCTGGCTCTCCAATACTTTGGGCAGCGATAATACCAACAGCTGTACCTTTTGTAACAAGCTTTCTTCTAGTTAAATCCCAACCGTAACATTTGGCACAAACACCTCTTCTAGATTCGCATGTAAGAATTGATCTTATTTTTACACTATTAAAATTATTTTCGACTATAAGATCAGCCAACTTTTCATCAAAAATATCTCCAGGCTTAACAACAACTTCACCATCAATAACTATTTTTTCAGAAGAAGTTCTTCCTAAGATACGCTCTCCAAGTGATTCAACAATTTCTTCACCTTCTTTAAGGTCAGATACGGTAATTCCATTAATTGTTTTACAATCATCTTCATAGATAGTAACGTCTTGTGCAACATCAACCAGTCTTCTTGTTAAATAACCAGCATCTGCAGTCTTAAGAGCTGTATCAGCTAAACCTTTTCTAGCACCGTGAGTAGATATAAAATACTCCATCACAGAAAGACCTTCTTTAAAGTTAGACTGAATTGGACTCTCAATAATTTCACCACCGCCTATCATAGACTTTCTTGGCTTAGCCATTAACCCTCTCATACCTGCAAGCTGTTTGATTTGGTCACCACTACCTCGAGCTCCTGAATCAGATGAAATATATAATGCATTAAAACCTTGATCATCTGATCTTAAACCATCCATCATCACATCTGCCACATCACTTGTAGCTTTTGTCCAAACATCAATAACTTTGTTATATCTTTCACCCTCAGTCAAGACATGTCTATCAAAACGCTGTTGTATTTTATCTACTTCTTGCTCTGCCCTGTCAATTATTTCATGCTTTGCATCAGGAATGATAACATCGCTTATTGAAATTGAAACTCCGCTCATAGTAGCAGTTTTGAAACCAATATCTTTAAGATCATCAAGCAATTGGACTGTACGCTGATTTCCAGCTTTTACAAAAGATTCGCCAATGATAAAACTAAGTTTTTTCTTAGAAACAATTTCATCATAATAGCCTAATTCATCTGGGATAATGGAATTAAATATAGCTCTTCCAGCAGTAGTATTTTTATGCCAAATGCCATTATGTCTAACGTTAATAATTGCATGCATAGCAACCTTGCCATTATCATGAGCAATTTTAACTTCGTCAATTGATCCAAATGACATTCCCTCACCAATTTGCCCTTTTTTATCTCTAGTTAGATAGTAACAACCTAAAATCATGTCTTGAGAAGGTAATGTAATAGGTTTTCCACTAGCTGGATGTAAAACATTCTGACTTGCCATCATCAATACTCTTGCTTCTAATTGTGAAGGTATTGACAATGGAACATGAACAGCCATTTGGTCTCCATCAAAGTCAGCATTAAAAGCTGAACATACAAGTGGATGAACTCGAATAGCTTTACCATCAATAAGAATTGGTTGGAAAGCAATAATTCCCAATCTATGAAGTGTAGGAGCACGATTTAGTAATACTGGATGATCCTTAACAACGCTTTCAAGAATTTCATAAACAAATGATTCTTTATTTTCAATCATTAGTTTTGCGCTTCTTGGTGTTGCAGCTAAATCTCTTCTTATTAATTCTCTTATTAAATGAGGTTTAAATAATTCTAATGCCATATTCTTTGGAATACCGCATTCAGTCATTCTCAATTCTGGACCAACTACAATAACTGATCTTCCAGAATAATCAACTCTTTTACCAAGAAGGTTTTGTCTAAATCTACCCTGCTTACCTCTAAGCATATCAGAAATTGACTTTAATGGTCTCTTTGAACCGCTTCTAATTGCAGTTTTACGTTTTGTATTATCAAAAAGTGCATCTACAGACTCTTGCAGCATTCTTTTTTCATTTCTTAAAATTACTTCAGGTGCCTGAATATCCATTAATTGCTTTAATCTATTATTTCTAATAATAATTCTTCTGTATAAGTCATTAAGATCACTTGCAGCAAATCGTCCACCCTCTAATGGAACTAAAGGTCTTAATTCAGGTGGCATTACAGGTAAAATAGAAACGATCATCCATTCAGGCTTATTGTTTCTATCTTGAGCAAAATCTTTTACAACTTTAAGTCTTTTAAGAGCGTCTTCTCTTTTTTGCTTTGATTTTGTGGTTGAGCTTATTGTTTCTAGCTCCTGTTTAAGCTCTAATAAGTCCATTTCAGCAAGAGCATCTTTAATAGCTTCTCCGCCCATAGAAGCCTGGAAATATGATTCTTCTTCTCTTTCTTCCTGGGAAGCAGCATCATATCCAAATTCTTGATCTAATTCAAGGAAAGCTTCCTCGTCAATTAATTCAAATCTCTTATAACCACTTTTACCAGGATTAATAACTAGGTAATTTTCATAATAGATTACACTTTCTAATTGTTTTGCACTTTTACCTAAAATATAACTTAGCTTACTTGGAATTGATTTTAAAAACCAGATATGTACTACTGGAACAGCTAAAGTAATATGTCCCATACGGTTCCTTCTTACTTTTTTAGTAGTTACTTCAACTCCACACCTATCACAAATAATACCTCTGTAACGAATACCTTTATATTTACCACAGTGACATTCAAAATCTTTAACTGGACCAAAGATTTTTTCACAAAATAAACCATCTTTTTCGGGTTTATATGATCTATAATTTATTGTCTCAGGTTTCAATACCTCACCAAAAGATCCTTCAAGAATCTTTTCAGGAGAAGCTAATTTAATTGAAATACTATTTTTTGCTTTATACATCTATAATTTCCTTTAATCTAAAGTTATATCAAGGCCAAGACCTTGAATTTCCTTCATGAATACGTTAAATGCCTCTGGGGTAGTAGGATCTGGTAAATCTTCACCTTTTACTAATGCGCTATACACCTTAGATCTACCTTCTATATCATCAGATTTAATAGTTAAAATCTCTCTTAATATATGAGCAGCACCATAAGCTTGAAGTGCCCACACCTCCATCTCACCAAATCTTTGTCCTCCGAACTGAGCTTTACCGCCAAGAGGTTGCTGAGTAACAAGAGAATAAGGACCAGTAGAACGAGCATGCATTTTATCATCAACCATATGATATAATTTCATCATATATTGATATCCAACTAAAACTGGATTGTCAATTTTTTCACCTGTTAAGCCGTCGTACAACGTAACCTTACCTGAATCAGGCAAACCTGCTTCTTTCATTTTAGCAGCTACTTCTTCTGGAGTTGCTCCATTGAATACTGGAGTTGCATATTTTTCTCCAAGAATTTTTCCTGCCCAGCCAAGCATGGTTTCATACAATTGTCCCAGGTTCATTCTTGAAGGAACACCCATTGGATTTAAACAAATATCAACTGGTGTACCATCTTCTAAATATGGCATGTTTTCCTCTGGAACTATTGTAGCAATAACACCTTTATTTCCATGTCTACCAGCCATTTTATCACCAATAGAAATTTTTCTTTTATTGGCAACATATACTTTCGCAAGCTTTAGAATACCAGGTTGTAATTGATCACCTTCTTTTAGCTTGAAAATGTCAGTTTCTAACTTATCTTCTAATTCATTTAAATGTTTATGAAATGAATCAAAAATCAATTTTATTTTATCCCAAGACTTAGGACCTGAAATCCAAGGCTCTTCGAGTGAAAATTGTTCAAAATTTAAAGAGCTGATTTTTTTCAAGGTTAATTTTGTACCTTTTTTAATAAGCACTTTATCGTTTTTATCTTTTATACCTAAAGAAGATTTGTCTTTAAGAATTCCACTTAACAATTTATCTCTAGATGCTCTTAATTCTCTTTCATTATTTCTTTTATCTTTTTGAAGCTCTTTGATAGCTTTATTTACTTCTGCCCTAGATTGCTTAGATGTTTTTTCATATAAATCAGTTTTGATAACAACACCCTTTACACCAGGTTCGGCTTTTTTAGAAGCATCTTTTACATCTCCTGCTTTTTCACCAAAAATTGCACGTAAAAGTTTTTCTTCTGGGGATGGATCAGTTTCTCCTTTAGGAGTCACTTTACCAATAAGAATATCATCCTCGTTTACAATTGCACCTACACGAATTAGTCCATTTTCGTCTAATTGAGCGGTTGCGTCTTCACTTACGTTTGGAATTTCAGGTGTTAACTCTTCTTCACCTCTCTTAGTGTCTCTGACTTCAAGCTCAATTTCGTTGACGTGAATTGATGTAAAGACATCTTCTCTTACAAGTCTTTCATTAATAACAATTGCATCTTCAAAATTGTAACCATTCCAAGGCATAAAAGCGATCATAACATTTTTACCCAAAGCAAGTTCCCCACCTTGTGTAGAAGCTCCATCTGCGATAACATCATCTTTTTTCACGTTATCACCAACTTTAACAAGTACTTTTTGATTGTAACAAGTATTCTGGTTTGATCTAGAATACTTAATAAGATCGACTGTACATAAATCTTCGTCAGCTTTTAAAAGTGAACCATCTTTATAATTACTATCTTTAATTACTACTTTATTTGCATCTACATGAACAACTTTTCCGCTAACAGGAGAAAGCAAAACAGATTTTGAATCTCGAGCAACAACTTTTTCCATTCCTGTACCGACAATTGGAGAATCAGTTTTTAACAATGGAACAGATTGACGTTGCATGTTTGAACCCATTAGAGCTCGATTAGCATCATCATGCTCAACAAAAGGAATTAGTGCAGCAGCTACACTAAGAATTTGGTTTGGCACAATATCTGAGTATTGAACATCTTCAGAATCTACAATTGGGAAATCGCCTTTTGAACGAACTCTAACTTTAGTTTCTGAAATAAAATTATTTTTATCTGACTCTAAGCCTGCTTGAGCAATATTTGCTCTATCTTCATCATCTGCTGATAAGTATTCGATAGAATTTGTAATCTTTTTGCTATCAATTTTTCTGTAAGGAGCTTCAATGAAACCATGTCTATTAATTTTAGCCATTAATGCAAGAGATGAAATCAAACCAATATTTGGTCCTTCAGGAGTTTCAATTGGACACAACCTACCATAATGAGTATAATGAACGTCTCTTACCTCAAAACCAGCTCTTTCTCTAGAAAGTCCACCAGGACCTAAGGAAGAAATTCTTCTTTTATGAGTTATTTCTGCTAATGGATTAGTTTGATCTCCAAATTGGGATAATTGACTTGTACCAAAGAAAGTATTAATAACTGTAGTTACCAACCTTGAATTAATCAAATCTTGAGGAGTAATTGTTTCTGATTCTCGAAGATTCATTCTTTCATATACTGTTCTTACCATTCTAGCTAAAGCAGAGTTAAACTGAACTTTTAATTGCTCACCAACAGTTCTAACTCTCCTATTTCCTAAATGATCTATGTCATCTGGGGCTCTTAATCCTTTTCTCATTTGAATTAGATACTTTAAAGTAATTAAAAAATCGTCATGAGTAAGAACTGAATCATTTCCAGAGTTATTTAAATTAAATTGTTTATCTAGTCTATATCTACCTACTTGACCTAAATCATATTTCTTTGGAAAGAAAAACATTCTATTAATGAATTTTTCAGCTGATTCAGCACTAGGAGCCTCACTTCCTCTTAAAAGTAAATAAACTCTCATTAATGCTTCTTCAGTTGATTTTGTTGGATCTTTTTGAATAGTGTTGTGAATCATCATACTGTCAATGTTGTTTCTAACATCAACAACTTTGATCGACTTTGTTTTATTTTTCTTTAATGTGCTAACTATTGATTCATTTAATTCTTTTCCACTTTCAACAAAAAGCTCACCTGTTTCATGATCAATAATATCTTCAACAACAACATAATGACTCAATTTTTCCAAATCAATTTTTGATGGATCAAGATCAAGAATTAATTCAAAAGCATTGTAAATATCTTCATCAGAACTAAATCCTAAAGATCTTAATAGCATTGTAGCAGGGAATTTTCTTTTTCTATCAATGATAGTAAAAAGAATATCATTAATATCAGTTGTAAAATCTATCCATGAACCTCTAATAGGAATGATACGAGCATTATAAAGTTTTGCACCATTTGGATGAAATTTTTGATCAAAAAATGCACCTGGAGATCTTTGTAGTTGAGTAACAACGGTTCTTTCAGCTCCATTGATAATAAAAGTACCTTTATCTGTCATGTAAGGTATATTACCAAAATAAACATCTTGATCAATTACTTGAGCAAACTTCTTTTTATCTTTTTCATCAGTAATTTTGAGACGTAGCTGAACAGTTAAAGGTACACTGTAAGTAATTCCCCTATCAGAGCACTCTCTAGGGGTGTATCTAGCTTTACCTATTGTATAACTTTTATATTCAAGAATATAGTTTTCATGATTATCCTGTAAAGGAAAAATTGAAGCAAACGCTTCATGCAATCCAAACATTTCTCTTTCTTTAGGATTGACACTTTCCTGTAAAAAGTCATGAAATGAACCGACTTGCAAATCTAAAAGATTTGGTAGTTCATTGGTAGTTGTTATTTTCTCAAAATTATGTCTATTGTTTAACTTATCTACTCTCAAGATAGATTACCTCCAAAAAATTGGTTAATTAATATATACTTTTTTAGTACTATTACTTTAATTCTACTGTAGCTCCAGCCTCTTCAAGTTGAGACTTAATAGTTTCAGCCTCATCTTTTGCGACGCCTTCTTTTACAGCCTTAGGAGCAGAATCAACCAATTCTTTAGCTTCTTTCAATCCAAGACCAGAAAGTTCTCTAACAACTTTAATTACTGAGATTTTTGATTGTCCAGCAGCTGCTAGAACAACATCAAAACTACTTTTTTCTCCACCTTCAGCAGCTCCCTCAGCAGCTCCTCCAGCAGCAGCAGCTGCAACAGGTACAGCGGCAGTAACACCAAATTTATCTTCTATATCTTTGACAAGCTCAGATATTTCAATCATATTTGCTTCTTCAAGATATTTTAATACATCTTCTCTTTTAACGCTCATTTTAACTACCCTTTCTTTGAGTTTAATTGTTCAAGTGCTCCTAATAAGCCAGATACAGGACTACCTAATGTGCTGCTAAGCTTAGACATTGGAGAATTTAACATTCCAACAAGTTTGGACAATAACTGTTCTTTTGAAGGAAGATTTGCAATTTTTTCAAACTCTTCCCCTTGAAACACCTGTCCATCTAATATCATACCTTTTACAGCAGGCTTATCAAAATCTTTTAAAAAATTCTTTAATACTTTTGCAGGATCTGTTGGATCATTATAACTTAATGCCATAGCGGTTGGACCATTCAAAAAATCATCTAATCCTTCCATACCAACATCTTTAGCAGCAAGTTTTATTAACGTATTCTTTGCAATAGTAAATTCTACATCGCTTGATACAAATTCTTTTCTCAGTTTAGTAATGCTCACTACGTCTAATCCAAGATAATCTGTGAAATAGATAGCATTAGCCTTATCTAATTTTTCTGTTAAATTTTTAACGGCTTCTAAATTTTTATTACTTGGCATAATTATTCTGTTCCTATCTTAATTCCTGGACCTAAAGTTGAAGAAATGCTAATAGACTTTAAGTATTTGCCTTTAAATGAATTAGGTTTTGCTGACATAACAGCACTTTGAAGAGTATTAAAATTTTCCTTTAATTGTTCTTCTGTAAATGATGTTTTACCAATCGAAGATTGTAAAATGCCATTTTTTTCAACTCTAGCATCAAGTTTACCAGCTTTAAGCTCTTTGATGGCTTTTGCAACATCATTTGTTACTGTACCAGATTTAGGATTTGGCATTAAACCTTTGGGTCCAAGAACCTTACCTAGCTTACCTAATTCAACCATGAGATCTGGTGTAACTACAATTTTATCTACATCAGTCCATCCAGCTTTAATCTTATCAAGAAATTCATCTTTACCTACAAAATCAGCACCAGCATCCTTTGCCTCTGCCTCTTTATCTGCATTGACTATTGCCAATACTGAAACCTCTTTTCCAATTCCATGAGGTAAATTAATACTTAATCTTATATTTTCTTCAGCATGTCTTGGATCTACCCCTAAATTGAAAGCGACGTCGACTGACTCATTAAATGATTCTCTTTTAAAACTCATCAACATACTAAATGCTTCTTCTAAACTGTATAGCTTTGAAGAATCTAATGTTTCATTTACTGATTTTGAAAATTTAGTTACTTTCATTTTTCAACCTCAATTCCCATACTAACAGCAGTTCCAGCAATCATTTCTGCAGCTTGATCTAATGTATGAGCATTTAAATCTTTCATTTTAATTTCAGCTATTTTTTTACACTGAGACATATTAATGGTTCCAACTTTGTCTTTATTTGGCTCTTGAGAACCTTTTTTCATTTTTAATTCTTTCATAATAAGAGTTGATGCAGGTGGAGATTTAGTTTCAAATGTAAAAGATCTATCTTTATAAACAGTAATAATTACTGGAGTTAACATTCCCTGCAATTCTTTAGTTGCATCATTAAATGCATTACAAAAATCCATAATGTTTACACCATGCTGACCAAGAGCAGGACCAACAGGTGGGGCTGGATTAGCTTGTCCAGCTGCGATTTGTAATTTAATTAAACCAGTTTTTTCTTTTTCAGCCATTTTTAACTTTCACTTAAGATTTGGTTTACACTTAACTCAATAGGAGTAGGTCTTCCAAAAATATTAACATTTACTTTAATTCTATTTCTATCATTTACCTCTTGAACAAGGCCGTTGAATTCTTTAAACGGTCCATCAATAACCTTAACAGAATCTCCAACTTTAAATGGAATATCATCAATATCTTCAGTAGAAAGATCATCTCCATCAGAAGAAACAAGATAACGAGACATTTCAACTTCAGTGACAGGTTGAGGACTTCCTTTTGGACCGACAAAACTCATAACACCATCAACGCTTTCAATAAAAAATTTTGTTTCATTATTCATTATCATCTTAACCAAAATGTATCCAGGCAATAAGCTCTTTTCTTTCACAGTCTTCTTACCATTTTTGATATCAACAATGTTTTCAGTTGGGATTAAAATTTCCTCAACATTAGCTTTTAAATCTTTTTCAAAATCAAGTTCTCTGAAAATAGTTTCTTTCACCTTATTTTCTTTCCCTGACATTACCCTTAAACTATACCAATTCATATCAACACTCTCATAAATCTTTGAATTGCCCAATCAATCCCAAACAAAAAAAGGACAAATAAAAGAAAAAAAACAATAATTAAATAAGTAGATCCTCTCAACTCATTGTAGGATGGCCATGAAACCTTGTTCATTTCCAAGTAAACCTGATTTAAAAAATCTTTTATTCTTTTAAACATTCTCTATCCTTTATCGCAGGTGAGGCAGGAATTGAACCCGCAACCCCCGGTTTTGGAGACCGATGCTCTACCAATTGAGCTACTCACCTATATGCTATTTAATTTCTTTAAAAAGAACATGCTTGCGAGCTACAGGGTCAAACTTTTTATATTCAAGTTTGTCGGGATGTTTACTCTTATTTTTAGTAACAGTATAACGATACCCTGTCCCTGCAGTACTCTCAAGTCTTACAATTGCTCTTTTGCTATTACCAGCCATTAGTCAACTACAGTAGTTACTACTCCAGCTCCTACAGTGTGTCCACCTTCTCTAATAGCGAATCTTAGCTCTTGATCCATAGCAATCGGTGTAATTAGTTCAACGTTCATTTCAACATTATCTCCAGGCATAACCATTTCTGTACCTTCAGGTAAAGTAACCACACCAGTTACATCAGTTGTTCTGAAGTAAAACTGTGGTCTGTAGTTATTGAAAAATGGAGTATGTCTTCCACCTTCTTCTTTTTTCAAAACATAAACGTTTGCTTTGAACTTGGTGTGTGGTGTAATTGAACCTTTAGCTGCTAAAACAACACCTCTTTTAAGGTCTTCTTTTTCAACACCTCTTAATAAGAGACCAGCATTGTCACCAGCTTCACCTTCATCAAGAGTTTTTTGGAACATTTCAACACCAGTAACTGTTGTTGTACCGATTTTATTATCAAGACCAACAACTTCTACCTCTTCACCAATTTTAATCTTACCTGATTCGATTCTTCCAGTACCGACAGTACCTCTACCAGTAATACTGAAAACATCCTCAACAGGCATTAAGAATGGTTTGTCAATTGCACGTTCTGGCTGTGGGATAAATGAATCACAAGCTTCCATTAGCTCACCAATACATTTTACCGCTTCAGCATCATTAGGATTTTCAAGAGCTTTTAAAGCACTACCTTTAACGATAGGTGTATTATCACCATCGAATTTGTATTCGCTTAAAAGATCTCTTAATTCCATCTCTACCAATTCTAACAATTCAGGATCGTCAACTTGGTCAACCTTATTCATGAAAACAACGATACTTGGTACGTTTACCTGACGAGCAAGCAATACGTGTTCTCTTGTTTGAGGCATAGGACCGTCAGCTGCACTAACAACAAGAATAGCTCCATCCATTTGAGCTGCTCCTGTAATCATGTTTTTAATGTAGTCGGCGTGACCAGGACAGTCAACGTGCGCGTAGTGGCGGTTAGCTGTCTCATATTCAACATGTGAAGTTGAAATTGTAATACCTCTTTCTTTTTCCTCAGGTGCATTATCAATAGTGTCAAAATCACGTTTAGCTGCTAAACCTAGATTAGACTGGGTTTGCGTAATAGCAGCAGTCAAAGTAGTCTTACCATGGTCAACGTGACCGATAGTACCGATATTACAGTGAGGCTTATTTCTAACAAATGTTTCTTTAGCCATTTTGTTATCTCCTTGTTTTTAACAATTATTTTTATTTTTTTGAGCCTACGACCGGGATTGAACCGGTGACCTCTTCGTTACCAACGAAGTGCTCTACCTACTGAGCTACGCAGGCAATTATTGAGCGAGTGACGCGATTCGAACGCGCGACCCTCAGCTTGGAAGGCTGATGCTCTACCAACTGAGCTACACTCGCAAATCCTGTGGGCAAAGAAGGATTCGAACCTCCGTAGACTTACGTCGGCAGATTTACAGTCTGCTGCCTTTAACCACTCGGCCATTTGCCCGAAATCCTAAACTCAATCCTGATAGTAAGATCAAAAAAAATTTTCAAATACCTTGCTTTTTACCCTTAAAAACTGAGCCGGCGAGAGGATTTGAACCCCCGACCCGCTGATTACAAATCAGCTGCTCTACCAACTGAGCTACACCGGCAATGTATGTATACACGCACGCGTAGGCAAAAGCGACGAAATATAAGAAGATTTATCAGGAAAACAAATTATTTCTTTTTAGAGAGGTTTTGACCGCTGGAAGTATCTTCAACCTGCCAGCCTAAAGACTCAATTTTATCTCTAATTGAATCAGATAATTTCCAATCTAGATTTTTTCTTGCTTCTTGACGAGAAACAAGTAAATCTTGTAACTCTTTTGGAATATTTTGATCATGTAAATTGTTAAAATCTAAAATATCAAAAATTGAATTAAATAATTTTAAAAAAACTAAAGATTTTTCTTTATCTGCATCATTTATTGAGTTTTCTGCAATTTTTTTATTCATTTCTGATATAAAACTAAAGAAAACTCCAATCGCTCCTGGAGTGTTTAAATCATCATTAAGAGCATCAATAAATAATTCATGTTCACTCGAAAATTTTAGTTCAATATTTTTGCTATCAATATTGAAGTTTTTTGCAAATCTTTTAATTTTATCTATCATTTTTTTGCATTCATCTAATTTTTTTTGACTGAAAGATACCTTAGTTCTATAATGAGCAGAAAGAAGAAACAATCTAACTACATCCGAACCATTTTTTTCTATGAGAGTGCTTACATCAATAAAGTTACCTAATGACTTGCTCATCTTTTCGTCGTCCATATTCAAATGTTCAGCATGAAGCCAATAATTAGATAGATTATGTTTTTGAAGAGCTTCAATTTGAGCGCTCTCATTTTCGTGATGAGGAAATTTTAGATCTATTCCTCCACAATGTATGTCAAGACGACCATCAAAAAGGGTCTTAATCATTACAGCGCATTCGGTATGCCATCCTGGCCTTCCCTTACCCCACTCGCTGTCCCAGAAAATATCACCATCTGAATCCTTTTTTGCCTTCCATAATGTAAAATCATTACGATTTTTTTTTGATAATTCATTATCTTCTGTTTCAAGGTCATCGCTAATGTTTACAAATTTTCCATATTTTGGATAAGCTTCTATGTCAAAAAAAATATTTCCGTTCATTTCATAGGCTAAATCTTGATTTATTAAAGCTTGAATGAATTCAATCATTTCTTCTACATACTCTGTTGCTCTTGGATTATGATTGTTAGGTAAAATTTTTAGTGACTTTGACAATTCTAGGAATGATAATTCATACTTTGAAGTAATTTCCTTTAATGAGGTATTCTCCTGATTAACTCTATCAATAATCTTGTCATCAATATCAGTTATATTAACTGCAGTTTCCGTCTCATAACCGTTTAACTGTAGAACTCTGTTTAATAAATCATAAAATACGAAGGTTCTAAAATTTCCTATGTGAGGATCGTTATAAACTGTTGGACCGCAACCATAAGTTTTAACTTTTTTATCAGAAATTGATTTGAAGACTTCTTTTTTACTTGAAAGTGAATTATATAATTTTAAGCTCATTTTTGTAAAGACAATTTAATAATTTTATTAATTATATCTTTAAAAGAAAATCCATGTCTCTTAGCAGCCATAGGAAATAAACTAGTTTCAGTCATTCCAGGAAGAGTATTTATTTCTAAAAAATAGAAATTATCGTCTTTAAATTTAAAGTCAACTCTTGAATAAACATCACATTTGAGCATCTTGTGAACACTCAATGCGCAATCTTGAACAAATTGATATTTTTCTAAAGTAAGATCAGCAGGACAAGTATATTTTGATTCGCCGGCTGTATATTTTGATTTGTAATCATATATACCAGATTTTGGTTCAATTTCAATAACAGGAAGTGGTTCGTTCCCCAAAATTGGAACGGTAATTTCTCTTCCATCAATAAACTCTTCAATTAATACGGAATTGTCAAAATCTAAAGCTATATCAATGGCATCATTTAAATTTTCAAAATTATCAATCACATTAAAACCAACAGAGCTTCCTTGTGAATTTGGTTTAACAACATATTTTTCAGACTTGAAATCAAGATGATCATTGCATGTATTTGAAGAAGTTTGATAATATTTTGGAGATAAAACTCCCTGATTCATAACAATTTCTTTTGTCACAGATTTATCAAAGCAATTTCGAGAAGATTTTTCACCTGACCCGTTAAAAGGAATATTATTTTTTGATAAAATTGATTGAATGACTCCATCCTCACCAAAAGAACCATGCAATGCAATGAAGACAAAATTATGTGCTTTTAAATCATCTAAGATAAAATCTATTGAGTCTGAATCCAGAACAAATATTGAAGTATTATAACCTAATTGATTACAAGCTTCAGCAACAGCTTCACCAGTTCTTATAGAAACTAATCGCTCCTCTGAATTTCCCCCCGATATTACTGCAATATTAATTTTAAATCCTTTGCTGCTTCAAGTAAATTATTAGATACCATATCAACATCACAACTAGATTGAACATCATTCAAATAATCATTTCCCATTCCAGTTAATAAAAATATTGTTTTCATTTTAAGCCTATCCCCAACTTGCATATCAACAATTGAATCTCCAATCATCAAACAATTTTCTAGATTGATATTAAACTCCTCTGACGCTTTTTGAAACATTCCTATTCCCGGTTTTCTCATTGAGAAATAGTCTTCATCGTAATTATCAGCAAAATAAATATTTTTCAATGGTAGTTTTCTTTTTCTAAACTCATCATTAATGTAAGCATGAATACTTTCCAAATTATTGATGTCAATTTTACCCGTTGAAAGTCCTGATTGGTTTGTAACAATAAAAAATTTGTCGCTGTATTGATGCAATAGTTCTAATGCTTCAAAAGTAAAGTCAAAAAAATCATAATCTTTGACATCATTTATGTACCCATAAGGATCATGACTAATAGTTCCATCTCTATCTAAAAAAATTGCATCAAACTTCAATTTTATCTCCAATCAATTGTTGTCCACGAATCATCTATATTTAAAAATTTTAAAGGATTCTGGTATTTATTAATATCAACTATTTTACATTGAAATATAGAATTTTCTGCTTGAAATAGACTGATTTCTTTAACCATGCTTTGTGAATTATTAAAACTAATTAATAAAATATTATTGTTAAAATTATAATAATAAATTGAGTTTTCATTTTCAATTTCAATTTTTATAAGAGAAGCATTTTCAAGATTTTTATATGAAAAAAAATCTAGTATATTTTTTTCTGAACTTTCAATAATTATATTTTTTTTGGATAAATCGTAAGAGGTAATCACATTGTTTTCAAACAATGATACAGTACTATCTACTTCAATAGTTTCAAAATAAATTTTTGGATCATTTAATGATATGTTTGCATTAAAAACTGATTGATTTTCGAAAATTTCAAGGAGAATAGTTTTATTATCTAAACTATTGAAATAATCTTTAATATGGGTATCCTGACTTTGACTAAATAGCGAAGTAGTTAGTAAAAAAAATATTAAGCTAATCTTCATTAATTGTTTCTAAATAAGATTCGTCAACTAATACTTCTCTTGCCTTACTTCCAGTAAACGGACCAACAATTTTTAGTCTTTCCATCTCATCTATTAGTCTTGCTGCTCTCGAATAACCAACCGA
The DNA here is from genome assembly GCA_028140795.1 of Fidelibacterota bacterium. GTDB lineage: Bacteria > Fidelibacterota > Marinisomatia > Marinisomatales > Marinisomataceae > Marinisoma. The sequence goes on along the minus strand of JAOIOW010000006.1, from coordinate 24,267 downwards.
TAATCTTCTTTGTAATAATGAAATAGAACCTTGCTTACTCATAACAATAATTTCAATTGCTTTATGCAGTAAATCGTCATCAATACCGTCTCCATCAACCATTGAACTTGATTCTTCTTTATAAGTTTCAATAATTACTTCACTTGGTTTTGGTTGAGATGAAATATGAGCAACTAAATCTTCAATTTCTTTTAAAGTTATAAAAGCACCATGCATTCTAACTGGCGCAGGTGATCCCGGCTTTTGATATAACATATCACCTTTCCCAATAAGCTTGTCTGCTCCATTTTCATCTAAGATAGTTCTTGAGTCAATTTTAGTTGCAACTTGAAAGGCAATTCTAGCTGGAAAATTAGCCTTTATAACTCCTGTAATTACATCTACAGATGGTCTTTGTGTAGCAACAATCAAGTGAATACCAACAGCCCTAGCTAGCTGGGCTAATCTTGCAATAGGCGCCTCAACATCTCTTGGACTATACATCATCAAATCAGCAAGTTCGTCAATCATTAAAACAATATAAGGCATTAAATCTTTTTTAGATTTTTTCATCATATCATTGTATTCAGAAATATTTCTTTTACCAGCCTCAGCTAATAAATCATATCTTGAATCCATTTCTTTTTCAAGAGATCTTAATGCTAGAATTGCATTGTCTTTCTTAGTAATGATTGATTCATCAATACCGTTAAATTTTAATAAGTAGTGATTTTCAAGTCCTCTATAAAGCGACATTTCAACCTTTTTAGGATCAATGATTACAAATTTTACTTCTTCAGGTTTTAATTGATAAAGAAGGCTAACGATTATAGTATTCAATGAAACCGACTTTCCTGAACCTGTTGTTCCTGCAATAAGTAAATGAGGCATTTCAACAAGATCAAGAATAGATATATCTCCAAGAGTCCCTTTTCCAATGGCTAGTTTTAACTTGGCTTTAGATTTAAGATATTTTTCAGAATTAATTACATTTTTTAAATAAATAGTTTGAGGGTTGACATTTGGAATTTCAACTCCAACATGATTTGAACCAGGTATTGGAGCAAGGACTCTTACGCTCTGTGCTTCCATCACCCTAGCAATATCATCTGAAAGCTGAACAAATTTATTAACCCTTACACCTTCAGCAGGTAAAATCTCAAAAAGTGTAATTATTGGGCCAGTCTTGATTGCTCCCGATGAACCTTCTACACCAAAATTTGAAAGAGAATTTTTAAGTAGCTCTGATCTATCTCTGATATCATCTTCATTTATTTCGCTTGATTCATCTGATGATTCTAAAATATCTGTTGAGGGAAACTTCCACTCAACTTTTAAAATTGATTTATTTCTTTGATCATCAATTTCTGCTTCTTTTTCAATGATTGCTTTTTCAATTGAAATAGGATCTAATTCTTCATTTTGATCTATTTCTTGATCTAATTCAACTTGAGTTTTATCAACAGTTGTATCAATTTTAGTATCTTGAACAGGTTCAGTTGAAGTTTCCTTTTCAACCACCTGATTTAAAGATTCTATGCTTTCTTCAGCATTAATTTTTTCAAGAAATGAATCATCTTCAATAATTTTGACTCTTTCTTTTTTATCGTTCTCTTTTTTAAAGTCAGGTATAATTTTCTTGAAATCAAATTCTACTTTAGAAATTTTATTAATTATAATACTTGGTACATCTTTCAAAGATTTATATAAATCAATTTTGAAAAATGATACTAAAAATAAAGCTATCGAAGAAAAGAGAATTAAAACTGAACCATAAAATCCAGTCCAATCATAAATAAGACTAAATATTAAGCCTCCTAAAAGCCCTGAATCTTCAAAATTTTGAACCTCTTTAAATTCTGATAAATAGCTTACGTTGCTAACAAAACCTAATAGTACAGATAGAAGAATCAGTAATAGAATCTCAAATCGCAATAATCTTGCAACATTAAATGAAAAATTTGAAATCAAATAAAATGAAATCGTTGCTAATATAATTGGGATTAATAGAGCCGCATAACCAAACCCCAATTTCATCAAATAAAATCCAATATATACTCCCAGTATATTGAATGGGTTATTAATTTTTTGTGCTACAAGCGTTGGCTCTTCAGTCAAATCATAACCAATCATTGAACCAGTAATCAATAAAGAAATGATCAATAATAACCAACCAATAATTTGAATCTTTAACTTGTCTTTCATTTTAAATAAGTCCCATTTTTATAGAATGGTAATTTAGTTTTTTCAAAAATAAAGAAATTATCTCTTATTCCAATCAAAAATTCTTTATCTAACCTCATTTCATAATCAACATAGGCCAAAGCAATTCCTTTCTTTAAACATGGAGACATACCTCCACTTGTAACCACGCCCACTTCTTTTTTGTCTTTTGAAAATATTTTATAACCTGATCTCGGTATAGCTCTTTCCTCTGATATAAGTGCAATTAATTTCTTTGATGGTAAATTATCTTGCATTGAATTTGAACCGATAAAGCTTGTTTCATGCTTTGTTATCCATGATAACCCTGCTTCAATTGTTGTTGTTTGCTCATTAAGCTCATTTCCGTACAAACAATATCCCATTTCAAGCCTCAATGAGTCTCTACATCCTAATCCAACAGGTAATATATCATCTGAAAGGGATAAAATTTCATTCCAAAGTTTTAAAATGATTGAATTCGGAGCATAAATTTCAAAACCCAACTCACCTGAATAGCCAGTTCTTGCAACTATAACTTCGCTATTGTCTGGAAGCAGTGTTTCATAATATTTTAAATCTTCAATTTTTGGATAGAGTTTTTTCAGGTAAGTCCTGGATAAAGGGCCTTGCAAAGCTAACAAAGACATGGTGTCAGATTTATCTTCTAATGATACATCATCAATTAAATTTGAAGAAAGCCATTCAAAGTTTTTTTCAATATTTGAAGCATTTACTACCAACATGTAGCAATCACCAAGATGATACACCAGCAAATCATCAATGACTCCACCGGAATCGTTACAGAAAGCAGAATATTGAACTTTACCAGCCTCCAGGTTTTGAATATCATTGGTGGTTACATTCTGTAAAAAAGTTTTAGCATTATTTCCAGAAACAATAAACTCCCCCATATGACTTACATCAAATAATCCACACTTTGAGCGCACATGATGATGCTCTTTTATTATGCTTGAATATTGGAGAGGCATCCAAAATCCAGAAAATGGAACTAATTTTGCTTTTAAACTTTGATGAGAATCATAAAGTTTAGTTTTTCTATAATCACTCATCGAATGATAGCCAAAATTCTTTTAATTACATTTTCAATATCACCTTCGTATGAACCTTCATCATTTAATTTTTTTACTGCCTTGTCAATTTGTGACTTCTTATAACCCAGTGAAGAGAGTGCAGTATAAATATCATCGTAAGAAAAGTCTAACTTATCATTATCAAGGTTTTGCGTTGAAATTGGTGTTGATGTTATCTTCTCCTTAATATCTAAAATTATTCTTTTTGCTGTTTTAGGACCTATTCCAGGAATAAGACTGAGCGATTTAACGTCTTCAGACACAATGTTATCCTTGAAGCTTGATACAGATGCGTTTGAAAGAAGGTTGATAGCAGTTCTAGGCCCAATTCCGGATACATCAATTAAATTTAAAAAAAGAGATCTTCGTTCTAAATCCATAAACCCATAAAGCTCCATTAAATTTTCTTTTACATTAAGATATGTATATATAAAAATATTTTCATTTTCTGATGGCAATTTTTCATAATCTCTTAAACAAATCGAAATACTAAAAACTATGCCATTATTTTCAATGTATAATGTAGTTGGTTCTTTTTTGAAAATTTTTCCTGAAATTGAATTAATCATCTATGTCCTATTTATTCCGCACCACGCAACCGCAATTGCATCTGAGATATCATTTTTCTTTAAAACTTTATCATCTAATTTAAATATTTTTTTTACCATAAATGCAACCTGTTCTTTTGACGCTGAACCATTACCTACAATTGATTGCTTTATTTCTCTTGGGCTAAATTCTTTTGAGATAATATTATTATGCTCTGCTGCAAGCATCACTGATGATTTTGCCTGACCTAATTTAATTGCTGATTGAACATTTTTTCCATAAAAGACATTTTCAACATATAAAACTTCTGGTTTAAATTTTTTTATTAGGTTATTTGTTTCAAAAAATATAGTATATAATCTTTCCGAAGCTTCTTTTCCTTTTTTAGGACTAATTAATCCGCACTCAACCATTGTTATTTCGTTATTTTTTTTTCTTAAAACAGCATAACCTGTATTAGTTAACCCTGGATCAAATCCAATAATTACCATTAGTTTTTTCCTAGTGATTGGTTTGAAAAAACATTTTGCACATCCTCTAAATCATCTAAGAATTCTAATAATTTTTCAACTTTTTGATTTTCATCTTCACTTAAACCTATTTCATCCTTAGGAACATATGCCAAAAAAGAAGAATCTACCTTAATACTTAATTTTTCGAGAACATCAAGCTTGTTATAAAGATCATTTGAATTGAAATGCAATCTATAACAGTCTTCATCTTCAAAAAATTCGATACAATCATTTTCAATTGAAAATTCAAAGATTTTACTTTCAGAAATTTCATTTTTATCAATAAGAATTATACCGTTTCTTTCAAAATTCCAAGACACGCTACCAGCTTGACCAAGAGAACCGCCAAATTTTGAAAGTGCATGCCTAATATCGGCAACTGTTCTATTTTTATTATCCGTTATTGCTTCTATAAGTATTGCTACTCCAAAAGGTCCATATCCTTCATATGATACCTCTTCAATAATTACATTATCTAATTCTCCAACACCTTTTTTAATTGCTTTATCAATATTTGAGTTTGGCATGTTTAATGACTTTGCTTTCTTTACTGCCTGTCGCAGTCTCGGGTTTGAATCAATATCTTTTCCACCCAATCTTGAAGATACAGTTATCTCTTTACTAATTGTTGAGAAAATCTTGCCTCTCTTCTGATCGAGAGCACCTTTTTTTCGTTTTATGGTTGACCACTTACTATGACCAGCCATCAATCATCCTTTTCAATCATCGTGGGAACAACCCAGGCTGTTCTATAACCTAATCTCACAATTTTTGTCTGAAAACTTTCAGCCTCTTTCCTGTTAACGAAATTTCCAACTCTTAATTTATAATTTGGTAATTCAAAAATAATGTAAATTTGCTCGTCAATTGATTTTTCAATTTCAGTCTTAATATCTTGTAGTTCCTGTTCATTTTGCGAAATAACAATTTGAACTCTATATCCCTTTATTAAATTAATCTCATCAGTTGAGGAAATGTCTTCTATTTCATCTTGACTAGAAAATGAAGGTAAATTGACGGTAGGAAATTTTGGAGGATTATCATTGAAATCACTTGGCTTTAAAAAGTCAGATTGGCAAAATGCGTTACTAATAAAGAAAAGAATTAAAAAATATCTCATATTAATATAAATTTCTAACATCTTGAGCTCGAATCCAACCTTTTCTTCCATCAAAAGTTGAAACTTCAATCCATACATCAGTTTTTTGATGAATTTTCACTTTATTCCCTCTATAAAATACTGATTGTTCTATTGCTTGATTTAAAAAAGGAGCAGAATAAACTATAACTTCTTCATCAACAATAATTGCATATAAATTATTTTGATCCCAAATATTTTTAGTAAAAGTAATTAAAACTGATATAAATACGATTATTGACATCAAATAAAATATTCTTTTAAGCACTTTTAATTGAAATACTTTCATTAAAAAAAATGATATTGCAGTCAAAAGAATAAAATATGAATTAATTAAAAGAAATTGGCTAAGAGAAAGTGATTGAAAAAAAATATTTATTATATCAATTAAGTTATTTTTAGGTAACTCAATGTAGCCATCAATATATGCTTTATTAACATTATTATTATTTTTCAAATCAGAATTGATTGGATTTAATTTTAAACCCATTTCATATGACCATCTAGCTTTACCAAAATTAGATTCATGAAAGTAAGCATTACCTAAATTCAAATATAAATCCTCTGAAAAGAAGCCATTTTCTAATATCTTTTCATAATTTGAAATTGCTTCTTTATAATTATTTTGACTATAAAATTCATTCCCATTATCAAAAAGCTCATTGATGTTTTGTGAAAAAACAATTGTCAAATTAAAGAAAATAATAATGATAACTTTAAACATATTCATCAATCCTTTTTAAAATTTTCTTTAAAGATTTCTTAATATTCTCTTCATCTTTATCATCTTTAAGCTGAGAATATGATTTAGCTTGAAATTCATCCAAAAGCTTTGATATAGCATCAAAATCATTTGATTTAATTTTATCTTTTAAAATGCTCTTCAATGAAGTGATATCAATATTTCTAGAACTTAAAATATTTTTTTGATTAAAATATTTTTTGATGATTTTTATTCCGTCCTCATATATTGAATGTGATAAATCAAGGTTTTTTAATGAATTGTTTAAAGCATTATTCAATTTTATATATTGATGTATATATCTTCTAAGATTTCTAAAACTTGATTCAAAATATGGTATTATAAATAATATGAAGGCTATAAAAAGTATAAAGAAAATCGAATTTTGAATTTTGAATTTTGATGAAGATATCCAGTTCTGTTCACCTATTCTAATATATCTAATCAGATTTGAATTTGAATTCAAAATTTCTTTATCAGATATATCAAAAATTGTGCTCTTATTAACATTTAAATTTATATTTTTTGATAATGCTTTTTTCCATGATTTAGTATCCGAACTAAAAAAAGGTATTTCAATTGAATCAATAATATAAGAGCCGTCTTTTCTGGGAATTAAATTGTACTCCCAGGTAATCAAGCCAGAAAAATCATCGGTAATATTTTTTTCAATTTTAGTTTCACCTTCAAAAATATCAAAATCGTCTGGAAATACTATTTTTGGTCTTCCTATATTAGAAAGATTTCCTTCTCCTTTTAAAGTCACCTTAAATACTACGGGAGATCCTTCATCGATATTTGAATTCGATAGCGATGAATTGAGAGTAAAATCTCCAACTGCACCAGTAAAATTTTCTGGGATATTTTGTAAGGGTAATACCTCGATTGAAACTGGGTCAGAAACAAGCAGTTTAGCCCTAGTTCTTTGAGAAAATGTATCAAAAAATGGATCATCCCAAAAAAGCCTATTAAATGATGAGTCTTTATTTTTTGTCTCAATCTTCATAATCATTGACTCGAGATTATAAATTCCTTCTTCAATTGGAAATAAAGCTACTTCATAGATTTTTAAAGATTTATAATTATATCCATCAATTTCTATATCAGTCCAACTTTCTGGAGTAAATTGAATGCCAACTGGGTCAAATAATTTTTCAACCCAAAAGTCATTATATTCAGGAAATTCTGTAGATAATACCTTTGATGCTACTCTAGTATAAAAAGTATATGTTAATTTAATTTGCTCTCCAACATAAGCTTCATTTGTACTTACTTTAACTTCCAGAAAAAGATCTTTAGTTGCTTGATCAGCAGTTTGTTTAGAAACTTGAATTTTGTGAGGTTCAGTTATTAATGTTTTTTGACCAATATTGACTTTCAAAGATGGTATTTCAAGCATTCCATGTTTTTTTGCAATCAAGGTCCAAGAAATTGATCTAGAAGAGGTTCTATCTCCATTTACAAACCTATACTCACTTCCAATATTTGGTCCTGAAATAATTGAAAAGGAATCTTTTATTTTAGATATATCAACCGAAGGATTTTCATCAACATCTGAAATTTTAATTGTAAAAATTATTGATTCAGTAATACTTATATTTTTAGTTGAGACTGAAGATGATATTTCTTGCGCATTTATTAAACCTATAAATGAAATAATTACAAAAAAAATTCTTACCATTCTTTTCCACTTTCGTTAGAAAAATTGTTTTGTTTTCGCTTTTTATTTACTTTTTCATTCTCTTTCATCGCATTTAAAATATTTTCAACATTTTGGTCAATTTCAATTTGTTTTTCTTCGTTGTTTTCTTGCTGTTTTGATTTTGATGTATCTTGATTTTTTGGACCATCATCATTATTATTTTTTTCGGGATTTCTATCAGAATTATTTGAATTATCATCCTTGTTTTTGTTTTGTTGATTCTGATCTTCGTTTTGGTTGTTTTCATTATTTTCTGAATCTTCGCTATTATCATCCTGGTCTTGATTCTGTTGTTGAGCTTGTTGATTTTTTTCAATTTCATTCTTTACAAATTCATAGTTTTTTCTAGCATCATTGTCTTCAGGATTTTTAAGAAGTGCATCTCTGTAAGAATTCAAACTTTCATCTAACATTTTTGATCTATAAAGCAAATTTCCTCGATTATAACTTAATTCTGAAGATGGATTTAAACTATCTTGCATGGCATAATCAAAAAACTCTTCTGCTTTTTTTATACTATCTATAGATGAATATATTGTAGCTAGATTGTAGATAATATCATCTTTAGATAAATTCTCTTCATTTAGTAAATATTGATAATAATTTAGAGCTGATTCATAATCTCCATTATCAATCATTTTTTGTCCTATATCCTGTGATACAACTTTTGAAAAAAGTAATATAATTATTAAAAATCTCATATTTTTCTTTTACCTGACGAAATTAAATAAGATATCATTAGAAGTAATATTGCAACTGCTAATGGATACTGAAATTTATGTTCATAGTCTGAAAATTCAAATGAACTGATTAAAGAGTCTTCCCCTTTTTTTATAATATCTATAATATTTTCGCTTATTGGCTCACTCTTTGAGATACGTAATAATTTTCCATTGCTTAATAAAGATATTTCTCTTAAAAAATTTAAATTTATTTTTGAGAGGACTAATTCACCTGACTCATCTTTTAAAAAAGAGTTTTGCTTACTGCGAATCGGAACTAGGGATCCTTTTGAACTACCTACGCCAATAACGTGTAGATCAATACTATCATTAACTAAGTAAGATATATCATCAATGGACAAATCACTGTGATCTTCACCATCTGTAAAAAGGAAAATCATTTTTTGTTGATCATCTTCATTATCAAAAGCTTCAACTGAGGTTTTTATTGCGTTTGGTATATCAGTACCTCTTGAAGATATCATTGAAGTATCAATACTTTTAATAAAAAGTTTTGATGCGTCGTAGTCCATTGTTAAAGGAAGATAAAGGAAATTTGAGCCAGAAAAAACTACAACGCCAATTCTATCCCCTTCAAGACTATCAACGATTTTGGATAGTTCAAATTTAACCTTATCAATTCTTGAAGGTTTAATATCTTGAGCATCCATGCTTAAAGAAACATCTACACAAAAAACTATATCAACACCTTTTCTTTCAACGGGTTTTACAGTTATTCCTGTCTTCATTCCTGAAATAGCAATTATTAAACTTAAAATTCCTATTAATCTAAGGAGGATTTTTAATGACATTGTGCTTGAATTGCCAATAAATAAACTATTAAAAAAGTTTTTTGAAAAATTTTTGTTATCGAAAATTCTATATCTACTTGATCTATAAAATGAAAAGATTATCGTTAAAAAAAATACAGCTAAACAAATAAGAGCAAAGTTTAAATATTCAAAGATCATATAACTCTCCTGAAATAATATGATCTTAAAATTTCATGAATTATGAGTAAGAAAAATCCAATAGAAAGAAACCAAATATAAATTTCTTGATAACTTGAAAAATAACTTACAGTAATTTCGGATTTTTCTAAATTATCAATTTCTGAATAGATTCCTGACAAGCTTTCTTTGTCTGTAGCCCTAAAATATTTTGCATTTGTTACTTCAGCTATTCCTTTTAAGGTTTCTTCATCAATTTCATTTCTTACAAATCCTCTTCCAGGTATCTGGGTGATAGATTGGTTGGTTCCTGCTCCGATTGTATAAACTTTAATATTATATTCTTTTGCAATTTTTGCTGCTGAAATTGGATCAATTGAACCTACATTATTACTTCCATCCGAAAGTAGAATAATTACCTTACTTTCTGAATCACTGTTTCTGAGCCTATTTACTCCATTTGCAATAGCAACACCTATTGCTGTTCCATCATATTTAGGCTCCATAACAGTAACTTCAGACAATAAATTATTTAAAACACTATAGTCAATTGTTAATGGGCATTGTATAAAAGTATCCTTACCAAAAACTAATAAACCAATTCTATCACCGTTTCTATTTTCAATAAATTCTTTCGCAGCATCTTTAACAGCTTCCAATCTATTTGGCTTAAAATCATCTGCAAGCATACTACTGCTTGTATCTAATACAAGAACGATATCTATAACCTCTACTGTTATATCTTTATCAACAGAAGATATTCTAGGTCTTGCTAAACCTATTATGATAGAAACTAATGCAATAATAAAGAGAGAATTAATTAAAAATACTTTAACCTTACCCTGATATCCGAAGAAATTTTTAAGACTGTTAAAATTGGAAACTTGAATAGATGTAGATTTTTTGAAAAATAATTTTTTAAAAATAATTAAAACCAAAAACAATGGTATTATAAATAAAAAATTTGGGTATAAAAATTCCATTAATTTGCTTCAAAAATTTCCTCTTCACCTAATATATGAGCTAAACTGAATAAAGTTTCTTCTTTAAAAGAATTAGAAACTAATTGAAGTCCAATTGGAAGATTGTCAGATGAAAATCCGGCAGGAATATTTAGCGAAGCTATTCCAGCTAAATTTATGGGAACAGTAAACATATCAGATAAATACATTTTCAATGGATCTTCTAAATTATTTTTAAGTTTAAATGGTAATTCAGGAGTAGTAGGTATTAATAAATTTTCACATTTATTAAATAATTCTGAATAACCATTTTTTATTAATCTTCTGACTTTTAAAGCTTTAGAAAAGTATGCATCATAATACCCTGAGGAGAGAACATAAGTTCCAGTCATAATTCTTCTTTTTACCTCGTCTGAAAATCCTTTTGACCTAGTTTCGATATAAAGCTCTGAGAGGTCTTTTGTATTGGCTCTATTACCATACCTTACTCCATCAAATCTTGATAAATTTGAAGAAGCTTCAGCCATGGTTAAAACATAGTATGCAGGTATACAATAATTAAAATAAGGTAAATCAATTTCAATTATTTTTACTTTTTTTGACTTTAAGTAATCAACTAACTGGCGATATTTTCCTGCTATTTCAATATTTATATTTTTTAGAATTTTATCAGAAACTACTCCAACTGATTTAGGAAATTTTGAATCTTCAAAAGATGGATTTTTAGGAACCTTAATATCTACGCTAGTTGAATCTTTATGATCTTGACCTGAAATTGTACAAAAAGTGTTATAAACATCTACAATAGATTTAGACATAATACCTATTGTATCAAAAGATGATGCATGGGCTACTAAGCCATATCTGGATATTCTTCCGTAAGATGGTTTTAAACCATAGATACCACAAAACGCAGCTGGTTGCCTTACCGAACCACCAGTATCAGAACCCAAAGCAATGTCAGATAGATCTTCGGCAATAGCTGCTGCAGACCCACCGCTAGAACCTCCTGCAACTAAATTATGATCAAAAGGATTTCTAACAGACCCATAAATCGAAAATTCAGAAGATGAACCCATTGCAAACTCATCACAATTAGTTTGACCGATGATAACACCCCCTTCAAATTCAATTTTATCAATTACTGTTGCATTATATGGAGAAATATATGATTCAAGTATACTTGATGCACAAGTTAAAGGCTCATCCTTGATAGCAATATTATCTTTTATTAGAAATGTTTTATCTTTTAAAAGACCTTCTCTAGTTTTTTTTAAATCAATACGTTTAATACGATTTCTGATAACAGAATTTGTCTTGCTAGCAGAAATTTTATCTTTAATAATAAGTAATTTCTGCTCTAAAGAATTAGATGGATTCATCTAAATTTATTTATCGGAATTTTCTGATTTTTTAATTTCTTCCTTTGTATCGTCTAAAGCCCCACGAAACTCTCTTAAAGAATTTGCGAATCCTCTGGCGATGCCAGGAAGTCTTTTACCACCAAAAAGAAGTAAAAGTATTAAAAAAATTAAAACTAATTCACCAGTACCTAAATTGAACATATAAACCTCATAATTTATCTAAAGTATTTTAATAAATAATATGCAATGCCGAAACCAATAATACTACAAACATTAAATTTTAAAATAAAACCAAAATCTATAACAATAACACCGAGATCAATAAGATAATCACTATTCATTGATCCAAAAGTAAAATCATAAGAAATTAGAAAAAATTGTTTTACTGCACTACCTTCCGGTAATAGAAAAGCAAGAATATTTCCAACAAAAGTTCCCAGTAAAGCTCCGATACAAAGACCGAAAATAATAAGTTTCATGCTTCTTCTATTCATACTTCACCCAATGTTAATTTTATATCCTTAAAATTATCTTCTCTAAGAACTGTTAATATAATTTCGTCTCCAGCTCTAAAATCTAATTTAACTAAAACTGCTTTAATTTCCTCTAAAGATTCAATTTTATAACCTTCTATTGCAACTATAATGTCCCCTCTATACAACTCTTCGTTTATGGCGGTCGAATTATAATCTACCTTATCTATAAATAACCCAATTTGATCTTTCGCTGGACCATATAAATACTGTCGGGCATTTAATCCAAAAGAAACTCTTCTATCAATCACTCCTTTGAGCTTTAATTCATTTGCTATTTTTTTTGCAAAATTTATTGGAATAGCAAATCCTAAATTCTGTGAATCTGATCTCATAAATGTGTTAATTGCAATAACATTACCTTTTGAGTCAATTAATGGACCTCCACTATTTCCAGGATTTAATGATGCGTCAGTCTGTATCATATTATCTAATAATTTTATATCTGGTAACAATTCTCCTGAAGAATCTAATAATCTGCCAGATCTGGAATCAATACTGAAGTCTGCATTGACTGCACTAATGATACCAGCAGATGCAATGGGTTGATATTGAACATTTGAGATTAAGTTTCTAGGATTACCTAAGGCAATTGCCCATTCGCCAACTTTAACATCATCAGAATTACCTAAATTACAGTATTCGAAGTCATCTCCTTCAATCTTTAGCAATGCTATATCAGAAACAGTATCCACTCCAACTATTATTGCTTCATAGGTTTGGCCTCCAGGAACAACTACAGTAACATTAATTTCTGTTGTAATAACAGCAGACGAAAAGTTATCTCTAATATTATGAGCATTAGTTAGTATATATCCATCTTTACTAATTATAAATCCTGATCCATTTGAAGAAGCTGGCTTTAAATTTCTATATCCTCTCCATGTTCTTAAGACTCTCTCCTGACTTCTATATATTCCCACAACTCCTGGACTTGCTAATTCAATAGCATTAGAAATTGCAGTGGATTTAGAAGATGATATTTGAACGTCTTCTTTTTTTGTATTATTGCACCCTGTAAATAAAAAAATGATTAAAATAATATACTTAATTCTCATAAAAAATTTCCTTTAATACTAAACCATTAGAAGGAGCTTTAAATATTTTTGCGTCTTTAATAGGCTGATTTAACAAAGTCCTAAAATCATCAATTGAAATTTTATTTTGACTAACTGCAATCATGCTTCCAACTAAATACCTTACCATATGATGTAAAAATCTATTTCCATGAATAATATATAATAATTTTTCATGATTTTTATCATCAAAAACCCATTTTGAAGCAAATATTTCACAATCGTTATTTTGTTTGTTTGAAAATTTTGAAAAAGACAAAAAATTGTGTTTACCTTCAATTATTTTTGATACTTCCATTAATAATTTTATATCAATATTTTTTACATGATAATGATCTTTCAAATACAGAGGATTATCGCTTAAACAACATAAATAGTTATACTCTTTACTCTTTGCATCAAACCTACTGTGAAAACTTTCTTCAATTTTTGACAAATGGGATATTCTTATTTCTTTATCAAGTCTGGCATTTATTGCTCGTTGGAGCTCTTTATCAGTTAACTTAGAATCCAAATCAAAATGAGCAACTTGACCTAATGCGTGTACGCCAGCATCGGTTCTGCTTGCCCCATAAATCTTAACTTTTTTATTATTATTTAAGGCAAATATTGATGATTCAATTTTATCTTGGATTCCGCTTTGATTTTTTTGTGACTGAAAGCCTGAAAAGTTAGTACCATCATATTGAATTACAATTTTATATCTAGTCATTTAATACTAATAATTTTATTAAAAACATTTCTATCATCAATTTCTGACCTTACTAAAACTTCACCAGAAGGCAAAATAATACCAGATATTCCATTATTAGCGCTTTGAACGACCGGTACTCCTAATTCTATTGAACGCAATTTTGCATGTTCAAAATGCTGATATGGCATAGCTTTACCAACATAAGAGTCATTAGTAATGACAAAAATTATTTCAGCTCCTTTGTTCACCATTTTTTTTGCAATTTTGAAGCTGCTAGAATCATAACAAATTAAAATAGATGATTTAATGTCCCCAATTTGAAATGTATTAAAACTTTCTCCTGGAGTAAAACTTCCCATATCATCAAACTGATTTATTTTTGATAACCAGTTTTTAAAAAAAGGAACATATTCTGCAAATGGAACTAAAAAGATTTTTTGATAGGTATCATAAAATCCATCTGATCTTAAAAAAATTGCACTATTATAAACTTTAAGCTCATTTTTCAAATACATTCTTTGAGGAATACCAGTTATAAGAACTGAATCTGCAATTTTTTCCTGAAGTTTAATTCTTTCCTTTGAATCAGGAACAGCTAAAAATGATGTTAAAGCAGCTTCAGGCCAGACAATGACATCTGGATCTGATTCTAAAGATTTCTCTAAAAGATCATTCATTATTTTTTCATTTCTATCTTTTAATTTTGGATTCCATTTTTCATCTGGATAAATCACAGGCTGACCAATTGAAACATTAATCTGTTTTTGAAAATTTGTTGAATTATAATTTGAAATTAATATTTGACCAATTAGAGCGTTAATAAGTATAACTGATATAAAACTATAAATATATTTTTTTTGTTTTAATGAAATAAACTTATAAAAAAGAATATTCAGCAGGACAATAATAAATAAAGATAGATCTTCGTGAATACTTACAATTTGAATCAATCTATTGTACCCTGTTTGACTAAGAGAAAAATTCAACCAAGGGGCAGCCAAGGGGCCGATATCTCTTAAATTTTCAATTAAAACCCAAATAAAAGGAATTAATAATAACTGAATTTTATCTGATAATTTTCTTTTCTTAAAAAAGTGTAGTATCAAGCAAAATAAAACCCAATAAAATGAATAAAAAATACATATGGCTAAATAAGAAATAATTGCAACCTGAACACTAGTTCCTGAATTTAAAGCTACCCAGTGTGTTATTATCGCATAGCTCGTAAAACCTGCTATATAGAAAAATATTATTTTTTCTGAAAGCTTAATTGATTTATCAAAAATATAAAATAGTGGAATCAAGAAAAACCAAGCTAAAAAACCCAAATGGAAAGGTGGAAATGAAAGACCTAACATTAGTCCACTCATTAAAGAAAACATTAAATTTTTTTTAGCTATCAAAAGGAACCTTTATCTAAAAATGATTGCAATATTATTGTTGATGCAATTAAATCTATATGCTCTTTATTTTTTCCAGTCTTTATGTTCTGTTCATGCATAATCTTTTTTGCAGATTCACTCGAGAGTCTTTCATCCTGAAGGAAAACATTAAAATTTAAATTTTTAAGCTCTTCAAAAAAATCATCGACTAATTTTGTCATTTCATTTTTTTTATTATTCATATTTAGCGGATAACCAATTACAAAAGATTTAACATCATTTTCCATTGCAATTTCTTGTAGCTTACTTAAAAGTTCTTTCCTTTTTTTATATTTAATTACTTTAAGTGGAATTGAAATAATCTTCAATGGATCTGAAATTGATAATCCTACTTTGGAAAGACCAAAATCTATACCTATCAATCTATCAGTCATGTACACGCTCAACTGAGTCAACATTTTTTAGTTTTTGAATGTCTTTAATTACAGAATTAAGCTTTGCTCTACTTTGAACTTTACAAATTATCCAGATATTTGCAATTCCACCTTCTGTTACATCAGTTGATACGTCAACCATATTTACATTATTCTTTGAAATAATATTTGCGATTTCATTTAACATTCCGGCAGTATCAACGCAAGTTATATGAATCTTTGAACGAAAAGCCAAATTTTCTTTAGCATTCCAATTAACAGATACTAACCTGTCTTGCTTAGAAGACAGAGAAGATAAATTTGTGCAAGATAATTCATGTACAATTAGTCCTCTTCCTCTTGAAATATAACCTATAACATCGTCTCCAGGTATTGGATTACAACATTTACCATAACTAACAACTAAGTTCTTTAAACCATCTAAATTAATTCCGTCAACATCTGATCTTGCTGTGTCTACAAACTCAGTTTGATCAATTTCTTTTGATAAATTTTTCTGTAAATCAGGGAAAATTTTTGGAATCACATCTTTAATAATTACTCCCCCTCTACCTATATCAGAAAGCATATTATTCAAAGTTTTAAAACCTGCTAACGAATACCCCTTTTTAAACTCATTCAACCTATCTAAAATCTTTAATTTTCTTAAGGATTTCTCTAAAATCTCGTTTCCAATCTTAATGCTTTCTTCAAGTTCAATTTTTCTTAAATATTTCGATATTTCATGCTTGGCTCTTGAGGTTTTGACAAACTTTAACCATCCACTGTTTGGAGTTTGATTTTTATCTGTTTCTATCTCAACTATATCTCCACTTTTTAAGCTGTAGCTTAGAGGAACCAACTTTTTGTTTACTTTTGATCGAACTGTTGTAAAACCAAGACCTCCATGTATAGCAAATGCAAAATCTAATGGGGTTGAATTTACAGGAAGTTTTATCAAGTCTCCTCTTGGCGTAAAAACAAATATTTCGTCTTCAAACATATCTATTTTTAATAAATCCATTAATTCTTCAGGTTCTGAACTATCACTATTAAGCATAGATAATAAATCTCTCAACCATGATACTTGTGAATCGAATTCTCCTATCTCATCATTACCCTTATAAAGCCAATGTGCAGCAACACCAACTTCAGCAGTATGATCCATATCCTTTGTTCGAATCTGAAATTCTGTAAGCCTATTATCCTTAGTTAATACTGTTGTATGGATTGATTGGTATCCATTAGTTTTTGGGGTTGCTATAAAGTCTTTAAATCGATCTTGCAATGGAGGATAAATACTATGAATTACTCCAAGAGCAAGGTAACATTCCTCAATTTTATCAACTACGATTCTTATTGCATACAAGTCATAGATATCTTCAAACTTTTTTCCTCTATTTTCAATTTTTCTATGAATGGATGAAATTGATTTATATCTACCAAAAATATTAGATTTAATTTTATATGAATTTAGTTCAGCCTTAATTGGTCTTATTGCATTAGATAAAATATCCTCATTTAACCTAGTTGAGGTCTCAATTTTCTTTTTAATACTATTAAAGGCTCTTAAATCTAAACATTTTAATGACAAATCTTCTAATTGCCACTTTAACTTTGCCATTCCCAATCTATGTGCTAAAGGCACAAATATTTCTTTTGTTTCTAATGCAATTTCTTTTCTTTTATTTGAAGATAAATATTGAATTGTTTCCATATTGTTTAGTCTATCAGCAAACTTAATAATGATTACTCTCAAATCTCTTGCAAGAGAAAGAAATAATTTGGTAAAATTTTCGGCTTGTTTATGCTCTTTAGATCTAAAAGCAATATTTTCAACTTTTGTAACACCATCAACTAGAGAAGCAACATCTGAACCGAACTCTTCTTCAATATCAGATAATTTTACTTCTGTATCTTCAACAACATCATGTAATAAAGCACTTACAACAGTTGTATGATCCATATTCCAATCAATTAAAATATTAGCGACATCAATACAGTGACTTACAAAAGGAAGTCCAGACTTTCTTACTTGACCCTCGTGCATTTTAATAGAATATTCAAGTGCATTTTCAACTTGCTTTCTGTTTTTTTTTGCAGGAATCCTTTTTAGAAGAGCTTTACTTTTATTAGCAATAACCTCGTCATTATTTTTAATAACATTACTGCTCATATTTTAAAACTCTTGATGATTATCAAATCTTGCATACGTATCTATAAACGTTGCAGTGACTCTTCCAGTTGGACCATTTCTTTGTTTTGCTACAATTAAATAAGCAAGACCTTTCAAATCTTGATCTTCTTTATCGTATACTGCTGGTCTGTATAGGAATATTACTACATCAGCATCTTGTTCAATTGCACCACTTTCTCTTAAATCTGAAAGCATTGGCTCTTTTTTCGTTCTTTGCTCGACTGCTCTAGAAAGCTGTGAAAGAGCAATTACTGGAATATCTAATTCTTTAGCTAAAGCTTTAAGAGATTGAGTAATTTGTGAAATCTCATTTTGTCTATTCTCAGAATTTTTTGGACCTTGCATTAGCTGCAAGTAATCAACAATAAGTAGTTCTATATTTCTTTCTCTTTTTAATCTTCTAGCTCTTGATCTTAGATCTAATATTGATAATGCCGGTGTATCATCTATGTAAAGAGGAGCTTGAGCAAGTTTTCCTGAAGCAATATTTATATTTTTCCATTTTATATTTGGACTTCCTCTTCTTACAAGAGCATTATCTACTCTAGCTTCAGACGTTAATAATCTTTGTCCAAGTTGATCACTGGACATTTCTAAACTGAATATTGCAGTTGCAGACTTATTTTCAATAGCTGCATTTCTAGCAATAGTCAATGCCAAAGCAGTTTTTCCCATAGATGGCCTTCCTGCCAAAATAATTAAATCACCGTTCTGAAATCCTGCTGTCAACTTGTCTAAATCAATAATACCTGATGGGACTCCAATTATTGATCCTGGATTTGCAGCCATATTTTCTATTCTCTTGACTGTGCTTGAAAGAATTGGTTCAATGTGTTGATAAATTTTTGAATCTTTCTGTTCCGTTAAACTAAAAATTGACTGTTCAGCTTCATCTAAAATTGATCCAACAGAATCTCCAGCATCTAAAGCTTTTTTAGAAATTTCATGTGAAGTAGCAATCAAGTCTCTTAACATACCCTTTTCTTTAACGATTTCAGCATAAGTTTCGACTCTTGCGGACGTTGGTACTTTATCAACTAAACCTGTTAAATAATAAATTCCTCCGACTGATTTCAAGTTTTTACCTTTTTTAAGTTCATCAGATACAGAAACTGTATCAATAGGGTCACTATTATTCATTAAAACGAGCATAGCTTCAAAGATTTTTTTATGAGAATCTTTATAGAAATAATGACTCGAACCTAAAATGCTTATAGCCTTATTTGCAGCATCTTCATCAATCATTATTGATCCCAATACTGCTTCTTCAGCTTCAAGCGCTTGAGGTTGTAAATTTAAACCTTCAGTTTTTTTATTTTCGGCCATTTTTATTTATCCACACTCTTTCAACAATTGAAATTTTATATTTTAATAGATTAATGATGTTTTAATAATCTGACAAGCTAATCCTTGATAACAAGATTATTTATTTAATATCCAATTAATAGGCTTAATGCCTTTAGACTTTAGAAATTTATTAGTCTTAGAAAATGGATTTGATCCAAAAAATCCTCTATGAGCTGATAGAGGTGAAGGATGAACTGAAGTAATTATAAAATGTTTAGATGTGTCTATTACATCTTCCATTGATTGAGCTTGCTTTCCCCATAAAATGAAAACTATGTTATTTAATTTAGAGGAAACTATTTCAATTACCTTCTTTGTAAAAATCTCCCAACCCAGGTCTTTATGTGAATTTGCATTATCTTTCTCTACTGTTAAAACAGTATTTAAAAGTAAAACTCCCTGATTAGCCCATGATTGCAGATTTCCTGAAAAAGGAATAGGTATATTTAAATCGGATTCTAATTCTTTAAAAATATTCAAAAGTGATGGAGGAATTGCTATACCGTCATTTACGCTAAATGACAAACCATTTGCCTGGCCTTGACCATGATATGGATCCTGTCCAATTATTACCACCTTCACATTATTTAAATGTGTTGAATTGAAAGCATTAAACATTAAGGATGGTTTTGGAAAAATAATTTTATTTTTGTAAGAATTTTTAACCTTAGTTGAAAGCTCTATCCAATACTTCTTTTCAAATTCTTCCTTAAGTTCAAAATACCATGAATCATGGATCTTAACCTTTTTTTGATTATTTGTATACGAGAGCTGGTTGAGATATATCTCTTTACCGAACAGCTGCTTATTTTGATTGATAAATGTCTTTTTTAAAGATTTAATGCTCAATTGATTCTTCGGTTTTATTCCAATCAATATCACCGTCTAAGAACTCATCTAAGGCTAAAGAGGTAACTTTTTCTTCCTTGTCAAAATCAATATTTTCCCTAATAACAGGCTCTGCAAGAATGCCATCTTCTGAAGTTTCTTCATTTTCGTCAATCATTTGCTTAACAATTCTATCTTGAAGAATTTGCTTTGCTCTTTTTGATGAAACAACAACAGCTTCATAAATATCATCTGTCTTTTTTAAAAGCTTGCTAAACGAAATTGGGTCTACAGCCATTTTAATCCTCTTTTTTGTATCTATTTATAATTTCTTTAATCTTTTCAAACGTGGTTTCGAAGTTATCATTAATAAGATTATAGTCAAATTCTTTTTTTAAGTTATCCTCTTCTTCAAACCTACTTAATCTTTTATTAATTTCATCTTCAGTTTCAGTTGATCTCAAAACTAATCTTTTTCTTAGTTCTTCCATATTAGGAGGTGATAAAAAAATCGATATAGTATTGCTTGGATAATAATTCATTAAACTAACTGCCCCATTAACATCTAGCTCAAAAAATAAATACTTATTATTATCAATATATTGTTCCAAGCTACTTAATGCAGTGCCATATAAATCACCATGAACATTTTCATGTTCTAGAAATAGGTTTTCTTCAATCATTTTTTCAAATTGTTCTTTATTTATAAAATTATAGTGAACACCATCAATTTCATACTTTCTTTTATTTCTAGTTGTATATGAAACAGAAATTTCAATGTTCAAATCTCTTGAAAGTAATTCTAACAGAGTAGTTTTACCTGAGCCTGATGATCCGGAAATAATGATAAAATTTTTCATAAAATATTTCCTATTTGTTCTCGTAATTTTTCAGCTTGCATTTTTAAGCTTATTGCATGCTTAGATACTCTTTTATCTAAAAACTTAGATAATATTGTATTAGACTCTCTATTGATTTCCTGTAAAATGAAATTAATTTTTTTTCCAGATAATTGCTTTGATTTAATTGATTGAGATATCTGACTTAAATGACTATTAATTCTATCAATCTCTTCTGAAATATCAATCTTTTCTATCTCATCAATTACGTCATTATTTGACTTTAAATTTATTTTACTTGCATGTACTTTTTCTTGAATTTTTTCAATCTTCAATAGATCTTTTTTAGCTGTATCCAAATACCCATTAAATTCTTTTTCTATTACAGCTCCTTCTTTATTACGCATATCAATCAATTCTTTTGTTGCAATTTTTAATGATGAGAAAATTTTTTTTTGAATTGAATTATTATGTGGTACATAGCTTAAAATATCATTATTTCTTAGCAATTGGCTGTAATTCAAATCAATGTCGTACTTTTTTTCAATTTCTTTGTATGCTTTTAAAACACTCGATGTTTTTTGACTATTAAATTTGAAAGTATCCTTTGAATCTACTTTTATAAACAATGTAACGGAACCTCTCAATAGTTGTTTTTTTAAATAGTTTCTAATCTTGTATTCAAGTGGACCTGATAAATCAAAGGATTTTGTGTTCAATTCGAAATACCTTGAGTTAAAAGATTTTAATTCAATATTTATTGAAAGACTGGAATCCTCGTAGCTCGAAGAACCAAAACCTGTCATACTAACTAACATTATGCTTCAACCTTTCTTTTCATTTTCAATAAATAAAGTAATAATACTCCAATAGGAAACAGTAGTGAAAATATAGGGAAAATTAATTTAAAACTATAGTTATCTGCTATTAATCCGCCTAAGTATGCCGCTAAACCTGAAAGACCAAACATTAAGAAAAAGTTTAAACCAAAGACAACTGATCTTATCCTTAATGTAGTAATATCTTTAATTATAGAATTAATTAATGGTTGAATTGAGTACATAATAATTGCCAAAAGAACTGAAACAATTACAATCAATGTTTTTCCGACAAAAATTATTGATATGAATAAAGGAAGAAGTAAGAGAAAAACTGTTGACAATAATTTAATTCTATCAAACTTATCTCCAAGATATCCCGATAGAATTTGTCCTAAAAAACCTGTTAACATAATTGCTGATACAAAAGAGTTTGCGTTCGAGCCAAAATCTAAATTGAACACTGAAGGAATAAATGTGTTAAATACTGTAAAAGATAAACCTACCACGAATGAAATTAGGAAAAAAATTGATAAAATTGAGTTCTGTTTTTTATCGCTAAAGTCATTTAGGCTAATAATATCCATTTTTTCAGTGTTTGGGATAAACTTCATTGAAAGAGGCAATAAAAAAGCATTTAAAATTGCAGTGAAAATAAATGCATAATGCCAACTAAAATATAATAAAGAAAAATATGATATTAGAGGACCTAAAGAAACACCAATTGATCCAAAGACTCCATGAAATGCATTTGCCTTTGCAATATTTTTGTCAAAAGTTTCTGAAATTAATGTTAGAGAAACAGGATGATGAATGCTCGCGAAAAGTCCCAAGAGAGTACTGCTTAGCGAAAACATTAGAACACTATTTGAAACACTTACTAAAAGCGCAGAAAATAAAATTCCCAATTGAGAAAATACAATTAATTTTTTTGGTCCATACTTATTGTACAAAAAAGACATTGGAAGAGAGCCAACACCAAAAAAGAAACTCACAATACCAAATATTAGCCCTACTTCGGCTGCATTTATAGAAAAAAAATCAATTAAATTTATATACATACTTGGAATCAACATCATAATGATGTGATTTGACATGTGAGATAAACTTAAAACAAATAGAATGGATCTAGAAGGCAAGCTTTACTTCTTTTCTGCAAGACGAGCAGCTTTACCAGATAATCCACGTAAATAATACAATTTAGCTCTTCTTACTTTATTTACTCTATCAACTTTTATAGATGCGATTGATGGAGAATGAAGTGGAAAAATTCTTTCTACTCCAATACCATTAGAAATTTTTCTTACAGTAATTGTTTCAGCGATACCGGACCCCTTACGAGCGATAACAGTACCTTTATATAACTGCTGTCTTACTTTTTGACCTTCTCTAACATTAACGTAGATTGAAAGGACATCTCCTGCTTTAAAATTTGGTAAATCTTCTCTTAATGTATTGCTCATTTTATTTTTTCTCCAAAAGATCAGGTCTTCTGTCTTTTGTAATTTCTAACTTTTTATCATTACGCCATTTTTCAATTGCCTTATGATCGCCAGATAATAATACTTCTGGAACTTTTAATCCATCAATTTCATTAGGCCGCGTAAAATAAGGAGCATCTAGTAAATCGTCAACAAAAGAATCGGTCATTGCTGAATTTAAATCATTCAAAACACCTGGAATTAATCGTGCAATTGAATCAAAAATAATCATTGTTGATAATTCGCCGTTTGAAATGATAAAATCTCCAATTGATATTTCCAAATCGACATATTTTTCAATAACTCTTTCATCTATACCTTTATAATGTCCACAAATAAAAATTAAAGAGCTCTCATTGCTAAGATTACTGCTTATTTTATGATTTAAAACTTTTCCTTTTGGAGAAGGAAAAATTATTTTTGGTTTTTTTTGTGATTTTGATATACAATATTCAATAGCGCTAAACAATGGTTCGCACATCATAACCATTCCACTTCCACCTCCATATGGTTCATCATCGATCTTTTTATAATTATCTTTGGTGAAATCTCTAAGATTTACAGTCTCAATTGTAAGGAGACTTTTTTTTACTCCTTGATTAGCTATATTGTTTTCGATTAGAGTATTTATCGAATCAGGAAATGGCGTTATAATATAAACTTCCATATTATTTGACAAAAATTTAAGCTGTAAAACTTATTTTTTTTCTTCTGCTGGAGCTTCTTCAGCTACTTCTTCTGCA
>JAOIOW010000005.1 GCA_028140795.1 Fidelibacterota bacterium | reverse complement strand
TTTCAAATTCTTCTTGAAGAAGTTCAAACTCAGAAACATCTCTTGCGTCAAAATCAAAATTTTGTAATTCGTTCGTTAGATATTGAAACTGTGATTGAGGATATAAGCTTATAGTGTAAACTTGATTGTCAGTAGGTAATGATATAACTGCTGGAAACGTTCTTTCAGTCGACAACCATGTTGAATTCCATACAAATACGTCTGCTACTGCAGCGTTGGAGTAGATGTTAACTTTTGATTCTCCTCTTTCAAGTGATCGATAATTTTCCTGCCAGTTATCGCTTGCGGGGTTTTCTGCTTCCACATCTCTCGCACTTTGAGCAAACGATAGGCTTATAAGGAGGATAGTTGTTAAAAACGTTTTTAATGAATTCATTAAAGAAAATTTACTATAGATGTCGTCAAAATGATATGTTTTTATCATCTAAAAGAAATGACTTCTTGCTCATATGCAAAACAACTAATCCAACGATCAAAATATTCTTCGGCTCTTGTTCTTCCATATTGGGATACAAGTACTTCAAAAATATCATAATTTTTTTCTTCTAAATAAGGATCTGCTATAAACATATAAGTTAAATTACCATCTTCATTTTGCTCTTCTGGAACTAAAAATTTTAAACTTTTAAATACTTCTCCATCCTCTCTCCTCATAGCAGGCATTATAATTGTCTTTGTTAACATCTCAAATTGTCCAGCCCTTTGGGGAAGTATATAATTTATGGCTACCATTGTCTTGCCATTTTGCGAATAAACTGTATTTGAATCATTGGCATTTTTATTTTCTTCGTTTGCTATCGACCTGTTTCCTATCGACAAAGATACGCAACCATACATTGTTAATGTCAAACAGATGATTACTAGTTTTTTCATATTTTGTATACTCCTTAGAATAAGTATTGAAATTTAATAAATATTTGTCTTTTGCTTTCGGTTAAGCTTGAAATTATGTTGTCTTCTGTCTGAAGCAGATCATTTACACCAAAATACAGAGCGCTAAATGCATTAGGCTGATATGTTATCATTGGCTCAATAAACCATGAATTTGAAAAATCGCTATATTGAATCTTAGTTCTCATGGTAAGTTTTGAATTAAATGAATTGTTTATACGAGCATTTAATAAAATTCCATCATAATAATCTTCTGCTTTTTGGTAAGATACTCCAACTCCGAAGTTAGATTTATCTGACACTCTGTACTCAATATAGCTCTTTATTTGATAATAATCTGACTTTTGAGGAACATCTAAATTTCTTACAATTATATTTCTTGATTGAAGCTCATTGTAAAGCTTTAGGTCTGAATTCAATTGATTTCTATATCCAAACTCAAATTCATACAAGTTGTCAAATTGGTATCCTCTAAAATTTTCATTCTCAATCTCTGCACTAACTTTAAAAAAATCTCCGTTTTTTAAATCTGAACTTGTAGACATTGATAATTCTTGTTTTTTGATAAGACCAGTATAGTTGGTTTTATAAATGGTCGATATTCCATAATTAGTTTTAAGCAGTTTTGGATGTTCATCGTAATAAACAGTTTTTCCTCTACTTGCTTTCAACCACTTTGTTGCACTATTGGTTTCAAAACCATTACTAGTTCTAAAGCCAGGAGAACGCAATCTTAAAACAAGCCCAAAATTGTCTGTTCTATCTCTTTTATTTACGCTAAAACCTAACGCGTTACCAGTTACTTTTTCCCCGTCAAAATTTTTAGTATATCTTCCACTGTCAAATGTTATGTCACTATCATTGCCAGTAGGTTCATAAACATATTCAAAATTATCGGATTCATTATGTATAGATGCAGTTGCATGTAAAGTTAAATGATAATTATTACCTGGATGGTAGTGTATATCTAAACCTGCTGTTGTCATATCTCCAGCATTATCAAACACTCTATTTGACAAAATAGCTCCAATAGATCCCCCGTTACCACCAATCATTCTTTTTGCACGAATAATATTAGAAGTACTCTTTCCCATGGTTACAACTGTACTTGTTTCTTCGAATGGTAATAATAGCAAGGATGACTCATCGCGAGCACTAATTATACCATATGATGTTTTACCAATTTTACCAGTATATTTTGCTGCAATAGATGGATCATTTATTGTCCTGGAATAAAATAAATTTATAAATCCTCTCTGAGGAGAAAATTGAAAAAGTTCTGCACCTTGACTAAAAAATGGTCTTTTTTCTTCAAAATATAGTGCATTTACAGTATTAACGTCGTTTTTGATATCATCAGACTCAATCTGACTAAAGTCAGGATTTAATGCTATTTCTAATAGATCTATAGAAGAAATAGGAAGCTTCATAAATAATGAAGCTTCGTCTGACGATGCTGACGTATTTGAAGCAAAATCTTCTGATACGCCTGCAACTACAGACGGAATGTATTCGATATCACCTCTTTTTTGTTTTGGAGGTTCGATATCTTTTAGAAATGCTAATTGACAGGTCTGACATGCAATTCCTTCCAATCTAGATGTCCAATAGACATATCTTGTGAGCTCATCATCTAAAGTAAAACCTCTACCAAAATCAATTCTCCATGTTTGAATTGGGGAAAGCGAATAACGTAAACTTGAAAATGGAATAACTAACTCAACTTCATATCTATCTTCAAAAATGGACACCTTTGATTCATAAATAAGATCTAAAGATTTATCAAAACCATAAGTTGCTCTTCCATCTATTTGTGCTCCGCCTGCGCTAACACCAAGACCATACGTTAATGACTCATCATCAAAAGCATCAATGTTGATCCAAACTCTATCATCTTTTTCATCAAGATTATCTCTTTTAGTAATACTATATCTTAAATCATCTCTATCAACAAAAGCTTTAAATCCAACATAAATATTTTTATCATCATAAAATAATCTTGCTTCTGTTTTTAGATCTGAAGGTTGACCTTGGAAAGTGCCAGATCCATTGAAGTTTGTTGCTACTTGAGCTCTTGACCATTCTAGGTCGTCAACAACGCCGTCGAATAGTATAGGCTCATCAATTTTTATCGGATTGTAAGTTGGTCTTTCTGTTAAATCCTTATAGGATTGTCCAAAAACTGATGAAATAAGTATTATAGTAATTAAATATATTTTCATTGAGCCTGTAATTATAAGTAAAAAAAATTATAAAAAATAACTAATTATTTGACTGAAAAAATTAAAAGAAGTTCCTTTAAAAAGGAACGCCCGAATGACAGAGGTTCGGGCGTTCTGTTACTTTAAAAGGCCTAAGAGTAAAATGCAATGAAGACAACCTTAAAAAGTATAATCTACTCCTAATGAGAAACTACGTGGCATTGTCGGTCTTGCTCCATAAGGACGTCTTGCCGCTATACCGTCATCATCCATGAAATTATTGATACCAACTGATAGTCTAATATTGTCTTGAAGAGTATATCTCAAACCAAGGTCAATAATAGTTAGTTCATCAGTTGCATTTGATTCTGCAATTCTTCCTGAACCAGCAACTGTTCTCATTTCTGATGTTTTCTTCATGCTAATATTTGCTGAAAGCTTATCGACATTCAGCCCAAGATTTAATGAAATCATTGTATCAGGAAGATATGGTAATTCATCACCTTTAGACACCTCACCCCAAAAACCATCAAATGATTCCTGAAATTCTGAGTTTGTGCTTGTCCATGATAATTCTAATGGCATTTGAATTCTTCCGTTATCAACAAGGATTCTTCTTAAATATAGCTCAAAACCTGAAATATCTACAGCACCTCCATTGAATAGTTCGTCTGAACCACCGCCTGAAGCTGCAGTATCTGCTCCTAATAAGTTATCATAACTATTCGTAAACAGAG
Organism: Fidelibacterota bacterium; assembly: GCA_028140795.1. Lineage (GTDB taxonomy): Bacteria > Fidelibacterota > Marinisomatia > Marinisomatales > Marinisomataceae > Marinisoma. The sequence goes on along the minus strand of JAOIOW010000005.1, from coordinate 38,019 downwards.
TGAATTCTAAGCTATTTAAACCTTGATTAGATTTAAATCCAATTTCTGTATTCATGCTAGTTTCTGGATCAACTGCTTTATCAGTAACTCCAGATGTACCTGGTCCTGGAGGAGCAAATCCTTTATGAACACCAACTGAAACAGTTTGAAATTCATTGATTGCATACTCTATACCAATACCTGGAACAACCACATCCATTGTATGTTTTCTTTGAGATGGAGTTTCAGATCTATCAGGATCTGTCTTGCCCCAATCATCTCTCATAACTGTAATCTCTTCGTATCTAGCACCAGCTGTAACAGTCATATCTCCAGAAGTAAATCTATCTTCTATAAAAAGAGCTGTAGCTTCAGCAGAATCGATTCTATTTGAATCTGATCCTTTCGTTGCTTGAGTTGTCATTACTAGTTTACCATTTTGCATTCCATAACGATCTTCCCACTGGAATCTATCCATTTCATCACTATGAATTCTTAATCCAGCCTGAACATCATGATTACCAGCATTAACATTAAATACTGCTTGAACACCTGAAGAATAATACTCCCTATTGTTGGCCTTAATTCTGTAGGCATCATCAGCACTATTTTCTGCATCCATTAGTAAATAAAATTCATTCCATCCGTCTGCAGTTGGCTTAGTAATTGAACTCAAACTCATACCATTCACCTTATTTAGTTTGTACCAATTTCTTGCAAAATTATTACTATACCCTACAATAGCTAAGCTCATATTATCATTGATTTTTGCAGCATATGATAGCATAACTTGCGAATGATCAGCATCCATTTCGTCAAGAGCAGTTGCTCTATATCTACGTAATGGATTATCGCTGTAATCTGCGTCTGTTAATCCTAGATAAGTTTCATCTGACAACTCATCTGTCATGGAATATTTAAATTCAAGAGCATGTGACTCACTGAAACTATATCTTAACTTTGTCATAAAGTCAGTTTTAGTATAACCAGTGTCTCCCCCGCCATCAAGCTCCTTAAAACCATCCATTTTATCGGAGTATAATTCAATTAAGTAAGCAAACTTACCCATTGAATCACCAGATCTCACTTGCATTAGTGTTTTACCAAAGCTTCCAATATCTAATGATACCGAATTAAGTTTAGAAGTTGGAATTGAAGTTGAAATATAATTCAAAGAACCACCTGTAGTAAATGGACCATGTTTTATTTGGGTAGAACCTTTTCTTACCTCAATTGATTCCATTCTACCAGCAGTTGGTGAATAATAAGCAGCTGGTGAAGCATATGGAGCTGGAGCAATTAAAACACCATCTTCCATAACGTTAAGTTTTTCCATTCTTAATGAGCCAGTACCTCTAACGCCAATATTTGGTCTTAAACCCAAACCGTCTTCCTCCGAAATATACACACCTGGAATTCTACCAACAATTCGGTGAATATCTGTGTATCTAAATTGATCTAACTCAGATTTACTAACCACATCACTTGGCTCAGCATTTCTAAGAAACATTCCTGAAGTAATACTCTTTGATTCTGCAAGTACTTCAACAGCATCTAATGCAATTGGTTTCGTTGAATCTGATTCGGCAACAATATTTGGATTATTCGCAAAAATTAAATTAAACAATAAAATAAATAATACGTTTTTTTTCATTTTCTCTCCTTTATTGAGATTTAGTCTCAGAATTATAAATAGAAAAAAACTGAAAAACAAGTATTATTGAGATTAAATCTCAATAATAATGTATTTAATCTGTTATTTCTTGGAATTTAAGACGACGATTTGAAGAGAAATCAATCACAATTGAATCAACGAGATTTGCAATTTTTTGAATTCCATCAAAATTAAGTTTATCAATTTCATCGGATGGTCTATGGTAGTCATCGTGAATACCTGTAAAAAAGAAAATGCAAGGAACACCTTCTTTATAAAAATTATAATGGTCAGATCTTTGGAACAATCTATTATACCTTCTGTCTTCCGCATGAGGTGTATTAGAATATGCATCTATGTTCATATCAGTTTTATCAAAATGTATTTGCAACTGTTCTTTAAAACCTTCTCCTGATGTAACACCTCCAACATATAATAATTCTTCAGTTAATCTTCCCATCATATCCAAATTAATCATCAATTGAACTTGATTGAGATTTATTGTGGGATTTTCAACATAATATTTTGATCCTAATAATCCTAGCTCTTCCCCGCCAAAAAGTATGAAAACTAATGTTCTTTTATTAGAATTTGTTGAAGCATACTTTTCAAACAACTCTAAAACAGTAGCAGTTCCTGAGGCATTGTCATCTGCATTATTATAAATTTTATCTCCACTAAGTTTTTTAAGTTGTGCTGCGGTTGCAGCTCCACCGTCATAATGACCGCCTATAACTACATATTCATCCTTTAGAATGGGGTCATTTCCAGGCAATGTTGCAATGATATTGTATGTTTTTACCGTCATATCTTCTGGCTTTAAGTTCCATTTTCTTTCTGCGGGAACATAATGCTCTTGGATTTCAACTGTTCTTTTTGTGGGTAAAGAAGCATTTTCAAAGAATTTTTTAATATAATCTTTTGCCATTTCGTCACCAAAAGTACCTGAAGCTCTTCCTTCCAGATCATCAGATGCTAAAAATCCGATGTGATTTTTAAGATCTTTAATTGTTATTTCCGATGAAGTATTAAATAACTCAATTTTATTGTTTGAACTAAATTTTTGATTTGTTTCAGTACATGAAATAATAAATAATAACATAATTAATAATATTTTCATTCTTTCTCCTTTAAAATAAATATCCTATTAAAACATAACTTAATGCAAAGATTATAGTTAATACTATAATAAAAGTATTAAAATGCTTATCCATCATCGCTTTAATTGGTTCTCCGAAAAATCTTATTAACAACCCTATAATGATGAATCTTCCGCCTCTACCTAAAATAGAAGCAATAATAAATGTTGGAAGATTGATTTGAAATACACCCGCAGTAATTGAAAAGACTTTGTAAGGAATTGGTGTAAATGCTGCTGTAAATATTACTAAAAAATTATGCGCATCGTACTGAGCACCAACGTTATCAAATACCTCAGGTGTAAAACCTGGAATTACACGGAAAAAAAAGTTTGCAACTCCTGTTAGCTCACCGCCTGGAGTATACCATAAAAAATATCCTATCATGAAGCCAAATACTCCTCCTAATACAGAACCAAGAGTGCACATAAAGACGTAGTACATAGACTTTTTAACTTTTCCAAGACATAGTGCCATCAAAAGTGGATCAGCTGGTACTGGAAAAAATGAAGATTCAGCAAAAGCGACTAAAAATAATACTAACGTACCATATGCACTTTCTGCCCAAGATAAAACCCATTGATATAGGCTCTTTAATGGTTTCATAATTTATCTAATTTTAACCATTTTGTTGGCTTTGACAAACTGTCCGCCATTTGGATTTTTTGGAGTGTACATTTGACAAAAATAGACACCTGAACTTACTTCATCACCGTTATCATTAGTACCATCCCAAACAACTGTATAGTATCCTGCATTTTTGTCTTCGTTCACAAGAGTTCTAACTGTTTGACCTTTGATATTAAAAATTCTAATTACCACGTTTTGCTCTGAAGGAACATCATATTCAATAGTAGTAAAATTAGTAAATGGATTTGGATAGCTCTGTCTTATTGCTAAAATATCAGGAATTAGCTGTCTACTATCAATTCGCATTTGACCGTTTAAAAGAGATGCTGAACGTGATAATGAACCATCGCTCGCAATAACATTCCAAAAGCCTTCAAGCACTGTAACTGTATCCGTTTGAGCAGCCAAATCTTTCAAGGCCCAAGTTTTATAATTATCTGTGATATACTCGCTTTCATCCATTGTTAAGAATTCAAGTCCTTGATATCCTATCATTCGATAAGAAACATCATCACCATCAATGTCTGTTGTGGCATTCCATACAAACCTTAATGAATCATTTACATTTTCTGGGGTTATATATAAGGTTCTAAAATCTATTCCTGTTATATATTCTCCATCAGAAATAAAATATTCTCCAACCGTGCTGAAACTTGCAGGCGCATCATTGACTGGTAATACTTCAGCGTTAAATGAAACCACAGTTGAATCAACACCGCCACCAACAATTCCACCATCATCTTTAACAGTTAAAGTAATTAATGATGTACCATATTTATCTTGATTTGGAATTAATGATAAAAGTATTGGATCAGCTGCTGGATCATAATCTATAGAAACATCTGAAAATAAATCGTCATTATCAGAAGATGCATCTATAGTAATATTTTGAGGATTAATATCATTTCCGTAACTAATACCAGTTAATACAACATCATATCTGTTATCTTCAAAGAATTGAACATCATCTGGTGTATCTATTGTTGGTGCTTGATTAGGGACAAACACAGGCTTTACTTGAATTTCATCAGTAAACAAGCTTTCTTGTCCATTACTAGTTACTGAAAGTCTATAATAATAAAAAATATTCTCATCCAAATTAGAATCTGTAAATTCAAATGTTGGATAGTTTACACTTGTTAATAAGTTTGAAGAATCTGGGGTAAATCCAGGCTCTAGCGATCTATAAATATTTACTGTACAGGAAGATATACAAATTAAATCTTGCCAATTGAAAGTAACATTTCCATCGCTAGGAATCGTATATGTTACCTCCGGTGCAGGTGCAGGTCCACTTCCGCTAGGACTAACAACAAACAATCCTTCATCTATACCAGTTACAACAATACTTCCACTGCCATAATATGGAAAATTACTCCAAGTACCATCAAACGAAGTATTATTACTCGATGGATAAACATCAAAATAAGCTGATTCAGTTGGATTAGAAATATCTGAAATGTCCATCACTCTCAATCCAGCTGTATAATGGGACATGTATACATTATTTCCAATAATATAATTATTATGATCAATAGCTGGTGTTGGACCAAAGTACGTTTTATGTACTACTGGATTATTTAAATCTTCTACATTCCAAATTAAGGTTCTGGTATTATTATAAGCATTATTAGACTCATCTAACTCGTCATTAACAATAAAATATCTGTGATCTTCGGTTAACCAGCCTTGGTGAGTATAATAGTTGTCATAACTACCAAGACCAATAGTCTTAGCACCACTATTATCATCTGACTTAGTGCTAACATCTGAAATCCACACTCTGGTTTCGTTTGAGCCAAAACAAATCTCTTTTCCTACATACGCTGAATCAGGACCATCATAAACAACACACTGAACATCATGAGAATATCCAGTGTTTGATCTCCCAGTATTTGGGTCTGATACACAGGCAGATTTTGTTGGTGAACTAGGAGTAGAAATATCAATAATATGTAATCCTCCTGGTCCACAGGTTCCAGTACCTACTGCATAGGCAAAACCAGTATCTTCATTAATAAAAATATTGTGAGCATTTCCAAAACCACTATAATATGCTGTATTAGAAAATGTAAAAGGATTTCCGTTGAAATTTCTTAGCTCAGTTAAATCAAATACCTGCATACCATGTCCACTTGCTTCAGAAACAATAAATACATGATTTTGATAAACTTTTAAGTCTCTCCATGTTGAATTATTGGTTTGGGTAGGCAATCTACCGATAAAGACAGGATTTTCAGGATTAGATATATCTACAAAAGAAGTTCCATTGCTCATACCTACAAGCGCATACTCTTTTCCAGTTTGAGGGTCAGTCCATCCCCAAATATCATTTAAAGATGTTGAATTTGAACCACCAATCTCGGTCTTATCAGTAAAAGACATTAAGTCCATATCTTTACAAGGATAAGATCCAGCAAACCCATTTGTACATTCAATTTTATTTTTAATCGATGTACTACCAATACCAGTTGAAAAAGTTGATACAATACCTTTGTTTGATGTGTTGAAGTCAAAAGCATAAAGCTTATCCGCATAATATGCCCCAGTAACCAAAAGATTATCACTTAATACTATATTTCTACCAAAATACTCATCAGATGTGCTTTCAATATCGTCTATTAACTCAAGACGATCAGAATTATTAATAATATAATTAAAAATCTTACCTTCATTAAAAGTTGATATGGAAACTTTATCATCACGTTCAACAATCTTATATCCAAAATGTGAATTTTCTTCTAATAAAACGGGTTGAACTTCATAAGGATTTGTCCAAGGATTTTGATCGTCATCAGTTCTAGTTGATTGCAAATAGGGATATACAAAAACACGACCCTTACCACCGTCATCTTCAAGTGCAGATATATACAAATTTCTTTTTCCTACATAGACTGACTCACCGAATTTAATTTTAGATTCTTCACTTTTTACACTACTTGGACTTGGAATGTCAATTCCAAATGGAATCCCGTCTTTATATTCAATCATGTAAACAAATTCTTTCAACGATCCGATAAGTAATTTATTATTGTTAAAAGAAGCTGAAATACCAAATCCAAACTTATTGGGACCAATAGCATAACACCCTTCAACATCTCCTAGTTTCCTCACATCTATTGTGTGAAAAGGTTTGCTTGATAATCTACTGCTATCAATGCTATCTAAGCTATAAACATATACAAGTCCATCATTGTAAAATGGAGATGAAATAGATACATACTCATCACTTAATGTAACATTATAACCAAACTTATGAGGTGTTCCAGTTACGTTTGAAGGTACTGGATTCTCAAAAGTATTGTTTAACTCCCATTTTCCGTTATTTTTTTTATATAAATAAGCAATTCCATGTCCATTTTTATAACCTGGTGCCCCAACAATCATATAGTCAGATGTTAAAGCGATGCTAAAACCAAAATCATCTCCAGGCATAGGATTTGGAGAAATCATCTCAGATTCTTTTACAAGTTGATTTGCTGCTACATCATAAGAATACACATCTAAAATTCTTGAGGTAAGAGATGAAAATGTTTTGGCTGCTACAAGAGTATCATCAAACATCGCAATTGGAACAGATCTTCCTCTACTCAAAAGTTCTGCGGAATGACTTTTTCCAAATGATCCACCAAAAATTTGTGAAGATATAATCGCTATTAAAAATAATTTATATAGATATTTTATTATCATCTCAGAGATAAAGTATAAGAATAAAAAGTAGAAATTAGAATTTATTTTTAAGATAAATCTTCTATTGTTTCATCAAGAAATAATGATTTGTCGATTGAAGTAAAAAATTCTCTAAAAAATTGCATGGATCTTTTTCTTTCTGAACCACCAAAATTAACTCTCAAGGATGATAAATAAGGCTCGGAGTCATTTATGGCTTTCACCGTAACTGTTGCAGAGAGCTTATAGTCTTTTACGACTACAGTTTCTCCATCACTTCTTCTTCCACCACCATTTGAATCACCATCCCAGTCAGAGGCTATTAACCATGCAATAGCTGCAATAGCAACAATAGCTCCTAGAGCTTTTTGAGCATCTGAAGGTTCTTCTTTTTTAGGTTTTTCAATTTTGCTAGCTGTAATTAGTCCAAACTCTTCATTTAATGTATCAATTGTAAACCCCAAGTCTTGGAAAGCTCCAATTGTAGACTGCATTAAGTCTTTAGAGCTTACGTCGTACTCTCTTGTTTCTACAGCTCTTTGAGCAGCGGTAGATTTTTTTGATGAGCCACCTGACGAGGCGCAACTCATTAACAAAAAGGTTAAAAGAAAAGAATGTATTGCAATTTTTTTAAACATTTTAATTAATTGCTTGATCTAAAAATAATGATTTATCAAGAGCGGCAAAGAAACTTTTGAAAAATAAATCAGAGAATTTACGATCTCCACCTTCAAAGTTTACTCTTAAAGATGATAATGTCGGTTCGGTTGAAATTTCTTTAACAGTAATTGTAGCAGATAAAGTCAATGGAGCTATTATAACATCATCTTTATTTTCAATTCCAGTTAATGCGCGCCAGAAAGCTTCAAAAGGATCTTCTTCAAGATTAGTTCTAGTTGCAGTTGTTCCTTGTTTCTTACTTGCAGTAATTAAACCAAACTCAGCATTAAGAACATCAATAGTATATCCAAGATCTTGGAATGTTCCGATAGAAGCAGTTATTAGCTCTTTGGTGGAAACTTCGTACTCTTTAGTTTCAGTTGCTCTTTTTACAGCTGTTGTACGTTCTGGCATCATAGATGCACATCCGCTAAGTACAACGCCTAATGATAAGGCTAAGAGTAAATTTTTGTTCATTTTTCTAGTATTTGATACTTTGGTATTTAAAGTCTGTAACAAGACCTTCTGAATTTAATTTTACAATTAAAGTAAGATTTTTACTAGAATTTGACGATTTTGAACGACCGCCACCAAAAATACCAAAAAAATTACCACTTGAACCTGCTCCAGCTCCAGAAACGCTTGATGATTCAGATTCTTGTGAAATTTTATCGTAGGTCCATGCTTCTCCACCATCTTTCGTGCTTGTAACTAAATTTGGCGAACCAAGCAAAGACACAACTTGAGATGAACTCATTCCCTCTTTTAACTGTGATTGAACTTTACCTAAAGTAAAGTCATTTGATTCTGCAGGAGCTGTAGGAGCTTGCATTGCACATCCAGTTAAAATGAATGATAAAAATAATACAAAAGTCAGATTTTTCATTTTTTCCTCTCTATTTTGTTATTTTTAAATTATACATTAAAAATAATCATCTTGTTCCCAGTATAAGCAATTAATTGCTTATTTTATATATTAATTTTTAATAACTCCTGTTGATACAAGCTCATCAACTTTTCATACACTGGTCCAATTTTACCGTCACCTATTTTATTACCACTTACTGAAACTACAGGTATTAAATCTCTATTCGCAGAAGCTATAAATGCTTCGCTAGAACTTTTTAAATCCTCAATTGAAATTATAGATTCACTATGTTGAATGTTTTGAGCATCCATAATTCTTAACAAATTTTTTCTTGTAACACTTCCTAAGATTCTTCCATCAAGCTTTGGAGTTATTACAGATCCGTTTTTAACAATAAAAAATGAAAACGTAGTTCCTTCTAAAATTTCATCTTTGCTTGTGTACAGCGCTTCATCAAAAGGCCCTTCATGCACTAGAGACCTATGTGCTTTCATTCCACCGTAATATGTATAAGGTGTCTTAACTTCAGCATCAATCCTTTCAAATTCATACAGACCTAATGAAATTCCATTTTGATAAGATTCCTTAGGATATTTTTTAATTGGAGATGTAACAATAAACAAATCAACTTCTTGTGATGAAACTAAACCTGAAATATCATCTGGAGCTTTACCCGCAAAAATGATCATCACATTACACTCACTCTTTGAAAAATCATTTTTTTCTAATGTTTGATGAACCAAGCCTTTAATATCCTGTTTTGAATAAGATAAATTCATTTTCATTGCCTGAGCATTTCCTACAATTCTATCAATGTGATCATCAAGAAAAACAGGTACTCCATTATTAGTAGTTTTAAAAAATGTGAAAACCTGATAACCGCGAGTAATGCTTAAATAATTTCCCCTTACAGAAAGACTCACCTCATCAGATGGAATAAATTTGTCTCTTGAAAATGATATCAAACTCATTGTTCTATGTATGTGATTTTTGTTTTTTTGTTCCGATTATTATAACAATCTAATTTATTTAAAATATACCGCAATATGACTTATATTTTAAAATATGAGAATATTATTTTATCTACTTTTGGCTCTAATTATTTCTTGCAATGATAATAAGCGAAGCAATACTGATAATTCAGCTCCATTTTCTGACAATATTCATGTAGATGATGATTTTTATTTTGAAAAAGGAATCTACCAAGTCGTAGACAATGTTTATGTTGCTATTGGCTATGGTTTAGCCAATTCAATACTTATTGTTGGAGACACTGGCAATATCATCATCGATACGACAGAAGATCCTGAATTAGGAAAACAAATTAATGATGAGTTTAAAAAAATCTCTAATCTACCAAATGAAGCTATTATTTATACGCATTCACATGTGGATCATTGGAGAGGTGCTCCAGGATTTTATGAGTACAATACCAAGGTTTATGCTCATGCTACATTTCAAAAAGGATTTTTTGACCAAAACAATCTACTTCGACCAATACTTACTAAAAGAGGCATGAAACAATTTGGTCATTTTTTACCAGATAGCTTAAAAAGAGGTCACGGACTTGGGTTTACGCTAAATTTTGATTTTGAACAACCACCAGTAATTTATCCAACACATTTTTTTGAACTTCAAACAAATAAACTTTCTGTAGGTGGTATTGATCTTGAAATTCAACATACCCCTGGTGAAACAGATGATCAAATCATCATTTATTACCCTGAGAAAGACGTAGTTATTAGTGCTGATAATTATTATATGAGATTTCCTAATCTGTATACTATCAGAGGAACTTCTTACAGAGATTCAAAAAGTTGGTATAAATCCGTTGACGCTATGCGATCATATCAACCGCAATACTTGATTAGCTGCCATGGTCCTTTTCTTAAAGGCAAAGATGTAATTGAAAAACGATTATCGATTTATAGGGATGCTATTCAATTTATTCATGATTATGCAATTAGAGGTGCCAATGCTGGCAAAACACCAGATGAACTGGTCGAAGAATTTGAATACCCTTCCTTTTTCTTAGAAAGTTATGATTTAGAGGAAAAATATGGAAAAGTATCTTGGAGCATTAGAAATGTTTATAATGGATATTTAGGATTTTTCGACGGAAGAGCGGTAAACTTAGAGCCATTATCTAAGAAAAAAAGAGCAAGACATATTTTTGAATTGATTGGCTCTAAAGAGCAATTAATAGAACAAATTAATAAAGCTAATAATTCTTCAAATTACCAATGGGCTGCAGAATTGAGCGATATAGGATTATTAAATTTTCCAAATGATAAAGATATCAAAAACTTATACAGTGAATCACTTGAAAATCTATCACAGATTGAGAAAAATCCTATAGCTAGAAACTACTATCTATCTGAAGCATATGAATTATCAGGTAAAATAACTCCATCGTTAGAATATTCTATATCTGCAGAACAAGCAAAAAATATTCCTCTATCCACTTTTTTTGATGCTATGGGACCAAGACTTGATCCAATTAAAGCAAAAGGTAAATTGATTAAAGTGGGTTTTAATATTACTGATTTAAATGAAACATATGGAGTTGTCATACGAAACCAAATCGCTGAAGTATCAAATTCTTACAAAGATGATTATGATGTAATTGTTTCTGTTGATTCTGATACTTGGAAAGGAATTATTTTAAAAACAGAAAGTGCTGCCCGAGCTATTGCGTCAGGCAAACTTAGAATTGATGGAGAATCAATAAAATTTCTTCAATTCTCCTCATTATTCGTTAATGATTAATAATCTAAAAGAGTTATTACTTCGCCGAATTTATCAGCTAATTTTTTTGATCCACCTAACTTAGGTAGGTCAATTAACGCAATTATATGCACTTCAGAGGCACCTAATTCCTGACAAAGTTCAGCAGTGGCCATTGCAGTACCACCGGTTGCAATTAAATCATCTACTACTAATACTTTATCTCCTTTTGAAATTGCATCTTCATGAATATGTACAGTGTTAGTACCATACTCTAAAGAAAAGAATTTTTCAGCTGCTTTTCTTGGCAATTTTCCAGGCTTTCTAGCTAATACAAATGATTTTGATAAAGCATAAGCAATTGGTCCAGACCAGAAAAATCCTCTAGATTCAACTCCTACCACTCTATTAAAATCTAAGTGTTTCACCTTGTCTACCATAATATCAACAGTAGATTTGAATGCCTCAGGATTTTCTAAAAGTGTAGTAATATCTTTAAATACTATACCCTTAATAGGATAATCTTTAACGATTGTTATTGTTTCTTTTATTTGTTCAATATTCATTTTTATTGCGCGCATAATACGCATTTAAATGATGAATTCAAACAAATGATTCTAAGCTTGAATATTATGTTTTTCACATAGACCAGAAAGAAAGCCCCACAATACTTTTACAGTGGATAATCCTGCTTCTTTGGCTAAGATTTTTTCTTCATCTGAAAGCTTATTCATTAATTCAGCGCTTTGCTCTCTATGTTCAACGTCAGCATCTTTATGAAGGACAAAATATTCTAATCCCTCGTCTGACGATACTTCATAATGATCTACAAGTCCTTTAATTTTAGTTTCTGCAATTTCAGGAACTTGTCTTTCATATGCATATAAAGCACCTAATCCTTCAGCATAAGTTGATCTAGAAAGTCTGAAAAAATTATCAATCATTTTTTTGGTGAAATGTTCATGCTCAACTGTTTCAACGGAATTTTTATCCGCTCCAACTGCTAGTGCAAACTGTTTCCAAAGCATTGGGTGATCTTTATTGAAATCTTCTTCATCGCTAAGATTATCAAGTAAAATTTTTCTGTTTTCAATGTCTTCACAAATTGAATGTGTAGCACTGATGTAGCGAGGAAACGCCTTAATGTGTTGATAATATTGTTCAGCGTAATCTTTTAATATTTCTTGGTTTAACTCTCCATTATTCCATGCAACATAAAATGGATGTTTTAATAAATGAAACTCATCTAATTGTTTGTTTAGTTTTTCTAGATACATATTTTACTCCTAGTTTAGTTGGCTACCATAATTAATCTATATATTAAAATTAAATAATTCAATTTATCCTTTAATTTGATCATATGCTTTTAAAGCAATATCTCTAGATTCTTCTATAGAAACTATTGGTTTTGGATAATCTTCTCCATAATTAATTCCTGCCTCTTCAAAAACAGAATCATCTGCTTCCCATGGAGCAAATAAAAATTTTGAAGGAAGATTTTTTAACTCTGGTACAAAATGCTTAGTATACTCTCCGTCTGGATCAAATTTCTTTCCCTGTAATATAGGATTAAATATTCTAAAATATGGCGCAGCATCAGCTCCGCTTCCTGCAGTCCATTGCCAGCTAGCAGTATTATTTGCTAAATCTGCGTCACACAAGCAATCATTAAACCATTCCATTCCTACTCTCCAGTCAATCAAGAGATTTTTGACTAAGAATGAAGCGACAATCATTCTCACACGATTATGCATATATCCTGTTTCCCATAACTGTCTCATACCAGCATCTACAATTGGATAGCCTGTTTTTCCCTTTTGCCATGCCAAAAGAAAATCATGATTTTCTGACCAAGGAAATTTATCGAATCGTTTATTCAAATTTTCTGTACACATAAATGGAAAATGGTATATCAAATAATATGAGAATTCTCTCCATCCTAATTCACTATGAAAATGAGCAACATCTTTTTCTGGGCAAGCACTCTTAATATCAAACCATATTTGATGAGGTGAGATTTCACCAAAATGCAAATGAGGAGATAAAACCGATACGTTTTCTTGAGCAGGAAAATTCCTTCCTTCTTTATAACCTGTTAAACCATTGTCTCTGAAATGAATATATTTTTCCATTGCAGACTCCTCTCCAATCTTCCAATGTTTATTTAACTTATCCTTCCAATGATGTTTTGGAAGTAGGTTTAATGAGTCTATATCGCTTGAAGAGGCAAGCTTATCGGAAAAACTATAATCATTTTTTTCAACAACCTCTCTTGGGCCAGCATGTTTTTTTAAGCAGCCTTTTCTATAGAATGGTGAAAAGACTTTATAAGGAGTATTATCATCTTTTAAAATCTCCCAAGGCTCCCATAATAGCGAAGCATTAAATGTTTTCACTTCAATATCATTATCTTTTAAAAGTGATTTAATTTTAGTATCTCTTTCGATTTCCCATGGACTGTAACATCTATTCCATGAAAAAGATTCTATTTCATAAGCACTTATCAATTGTTCAATGATTTTTAAGGGATCTCCAGAAAAACAATTTATTCTATCACCCAATGATTCATTTAAGGAATTGAGGGAATGATGAAGCCACCAGGAGCTAGCTTCTCCAAGATTAAACTCTTTTTGAGTGTTATTTACTGTATCAAGGATAAATATTGGCGTTACAGGACCATTTTGGGCTGCATAATGTAAAGATGGGTTATCTGCTAACCTCAAATCTCTCCTAAACCAGTGAATTGCTAATTTACTCATCAAATATATTGTTTAAAGTATCAGCCAGTCTTACTCCAGCTGTAAATAATTGTAATTTTATTAAATCAAAATTTTCATAAATATATGTGTAGCCTAAACTATCTTTATTTTTTACCTCTGAATAGACCTTATTAACTAATTGTTGCGATTCATCAATCCATTCATCTTCTGTCATCAATGTAATATCCGCAGCATTAAAATTATTTTGAAGATGATTTGCAAGCTCTGTGTAACTCATTTGAAAGTCGTCAATAATATGCGTATCCCAAACACGATGAAGATTTGTATCATTTCCAAACCATTTAACTTTAATATCATTTCCACCTCTATCTTCTGCTCTTCCTACATGAAGTGGCTGATGAATATCTCCGACAAGGTGTACAAGAAAACGTAAATAAAAAGCTTTATCTTCAATACTTGTATTAGAGTCTTTTAAGTTTTTTTTACAAAGTTTAATTGCCTGAACTACATCTCCTTTTGAAGATTTTTTTGAATCTGTATATCTAACATTATGTGGCATATTAACATAGTGCCATGTACTATATTTTCTGAAATCTGGATTGGAGCGCATTTCATCAGCCCAAGTACTTGCAACTGCTAATGAAGGATCTTTTAATATTTTCTGAATCTCTGAACGAGTTTTATCAGTTAAGTAGGACTCTGCTACCTCGCCAGTAGCTCTGTGACCAGTTTTTCCCCACGGGAATAGAATGGTCAACATCAATGTAAGGCATATTAATTTATTTATCATTCTTCTCAATTTTATTTTTATTTCTTCTGCATTTTTCACTGCAATAGATTACTTCTTCCCAAGTTTTTCTCCATTTTTTTCTCCAATTAAATGAGAACCCACAAACAGGACAAATTTTGGAAGGAAGATTTACTTTTTTCAACGTAAAAAATTAATTTGTTTTATTTAAATCAAAAAGAGTTTTTAATCCGAAAAAAAACCAAACTGCAACAACCCCCCACCACAAAGCAAAGAACCAATCATTTTTATTCGTTCCGTTCCATTTTAGCCACTCAAAAATAAACGCTTCTACAAATAAATCAAATGCAAGAAGAACAAAGAATCCAAAAATCCATAGAAGAAAAAAGTTAAACATTTTCATCAGCTTTTTCCATTTTTAAGCCAGTTGCTTCAATATCCGTCAATGGAATCTTTCCCTTGCTTTCAGATACAACTTTAAAACCACATGATTTATATAATGATATTGCTCTAGAATTATTGTTTAACACCGTTACTTTTACAGGCTTAGAGGTTTTTTCTAATGCAAAATTTAGCAATCTTCTTCCATATCCATTTCGGAAAAACCTAGGATCAACATATAGCCATGTAATCTCGTGTTTATTAAAAGCTACAAAACCTATTGTTTCGTTATTTTGCTCACCAATAAAAATAGATGAATCAAACAGCTCTTCTTCTTTATAACAATCAGCCAATGGTATAAAAGCTTTTTCAGACACAGATCCGTCAAGCTCAATAATTCTAGCATTGTCATGGATTCTGCAAATATTGTCCCAATCTAACTGATGGACATATTCTCTAATTGAAAGCATTTAATCGTCTTCATTCATAGCTAAGTTGAATACCATAAATACAACGAAAATAATGCACAAAAAGAACATTGGAAGCTCTATTGGATGTTGAAATGTAAATGGTCCCCATTCTATCATGGAAGGAATATAAAAAAAAAGGGGCTAAAAAGCCCCTTTTTTAAACCAAATGAAAAGGATTATTTCTCATTTAATTGTGCTCTTACTCCTAAGATTCCAAAAGTTGGAGCCCATAATCCTACAAAAACTCCTACTTGTCTAGCTGAAGCAGCATTTTCATATCCTGGAACATTTAGGAATAGTAATACAGCCATCAGAATTGAAAGAATCATTAAAAGATACCATGAATTTGAGTTCATTTTTCCCTCTGTAAGTTAAGTTTAATAAACACTAAATAATTTTAGTACAAATGCGATAAAAATCAATACTAAAACCAATTTGCTATCTAAGCATACATGAACAATTTTTGCTATCATTTCATCCATTTGTAAGCACCTGTAAAAAAATTAATGATGCTACCCCAACAGTAAATATTAGAGATAGATAAAATCCTACCTTTGTATCTAAAATTGAAATAAGACTATTTGATAGATTATTTAATTGTTTTAGCATTTGCGAAGAAAATAAGGCTTTGGAATTAAAAAAACAAATAGAACCAGCTAAAAATGTGTCATGAAGGATAAAAAAGTATTATCTCCATTAGATCCAATTTCAACAAGATAATTCCTTTTGAATAATCGAACTACTGGAAAAAACATGTAAGAATATTTACTATGGGAATATTCAATTCTGTAATGTGCTATAAGCCATGTAGAGGTTTTTGAATAGTCTACTGTATAAGGACTATACGCAAGACGAGTATTCGAAACTGAAGCGCTGCTATGAGAATAATATTCAAGCATTTGCATAACCATAAATCTCCTATCTTCCCAGTCTCCATGAATTCCAAAAGTTCCCATACTTTTAGAATTTTTAGTATTGAATCCAACGCTTGAAAGCAAGTAAAGATTTGCTTGAGAATTTCTGTTATTCCATCTCTTGGCTAAATAATTATTATTAACTAATGCAAAGGTTTCATTTGACTTTCTGTCTTCAAGAAATCTTCCACCAATTAACCAATTGCTTGTCTTAGAAATACCAAACCTTATATCATTAAAACTTGGATTTTGTGTTATCCAAAACACTTTTCCGTTTTTAAATATTACTGGATGAGCAGATATAGCACTAAAAAGTATGATTAAAGCAAAAAGTTTTCTCAACATAAATGATTTTTTAGCTATCAAGTTCGGAACTAAAATTAAATGCGATTGGCTGTAAAATGCCTAGCTTGTCCATGCTAAACTTAGTTAATTTTTTATTCTGGAGAATAAAAAGTAGGTTTACATCATATCCAGCATCTTCAATAACCTGTACAATTTTTTCAGGATTTATATTTGTTGATTCTAATAGACCAAGCTGTACATATTGAGCATCAATATCAACAGAAACCCCATCTGTAAATTTAGACTTGTCGATGAAATCAGTTTTTGCAAAACCTTCACCAATTCCAAAAGCGCACATTGAGCAAACCATTCCTAAAACTTCTACAACTGCCTCGTTTTCATTTATCTCAATTTCTTTATCTTGAATTGAAACTTTAGATTGAGAAAAACTAAGACTTAAAAGCAAAAAAAATACTAAAAAATTTTTCATTATTACTGCTCCAGTTTGTTAATGAATAATATTAGTGAATAAAAAATTTTGAGACAAGTAGGTAGTTAAATGTGACTAGCAGTTTATCCAGCGCCACCGCCACCGCCACCACCTGCTCCACCTCCAGCGCCAGCACCGCCACCATCTCCTCCGTATGAAGCTGAAATTGTAGTACCGGTTGTAGCTACATCGCTTATAATTGAAGCCATTGAGGAAGTACTTGAAGATCCTCCTTGATGGTACATCCAAACGAATGCACTGTCATTCTCATCTTCAATTCTTTTGATCACAGATTCAAGACTTTTAGGTTGAATACCTAAGGCTAAACAATATTGAAGCAATAAATCTGCATCAAAATGTGAGACATCGACTTTATTTTCTGATAATTGGGAATAAAATAGTCCCCACTGATTGAAAAGTAATTGACCTTCCTTTGTTAATCTACTTCCCATGAGAATTGATAAAAAGAAAATAAATTGTAAAATAGATATGAAACCAATAAAAGTTTTAAATGTAATTGAAAATCCAATAATTACACCCATAATTAGAAATTGTATTATTGCTAATCTATATTTTTCATCAGATCCAGATGTATCCACCCAACCATTTCTTGAAAGCTCCTCTGTTTTTAATTTCTTCCATTTATACGAACGCATCTGAAATTCACTAAAGACATCTTTAAAGGTTGTATTCTTTCCAAATTTTCTTAAACGTGTTAATAACAGTTTTGCAAAACTACTTTGCACCTCATCCATGTCCGTATTATGAACAGTGACTTTCAAACGTTTTGATTTAAACCATTTTCCTTTTTCGATTACCTCAATTGATAATTTTTTTAATGAGGCAAGTTCAAATAATGTTGATAATATCCCATACCCAGTAGGTCCAAGTGTCAATTCACGATAGATCAGTCCATTAATTACAACAGGATGGTGGTCTGATGGGAATGATGTAAATTGCTGATTCTCATCAATGTCTAGCTTGAATTTTTTCAAGTTTCTTCTATAATAACTGATAAATGAAACAATGGAAAATAGTGCAAGAAATCCAATAAAGTATTGGACC
This sequence comes from Fidelibacterota bacterium, assembly GCA_028140795.1. Taxonomy (GTDB): domain Bacteria; phylum Fidelibacterota; class Marinisomatia; order Marinisomatales; family Marinisomataceae; genus Marinisoma. The sequence continues at coordinate 19,620 of JAOIOW010000005.1, read as the reverse complement.
AACTCTTTATTTCTTTTTTTCTCTTCTAATGCTGCTAATGAAAAATTTTCATTATTTATCTCAACATCTACAAAATATGATGATGGAAAAATGGTTCGAAGCTTCATTTCAGTGCTGCTTGAAAAGTCATCAGACATAAAACTTAAAGTGTTACCTTCAATATTTAAATTATACTCTTTGGAGCTTGAAGGTCTTTCAAGCTGATAAGTAATATCTTTTTCTGAGATTTGACTTACGAAAGTCTGTGAAATAGCTAAGCTTCCAGGTCTTTTATCCCATTTATCTGACAGGTAAATCCAATAAAATTGACTATCATTTGGACCTACCGTAAATGGTTGACTTAAGGAATATTTTACGGTGAATAACTTTTTTTCATCCTGAGATTTGTGATATAGATATATTCTATAAAAACTATTTTTTTCTTGAATAATAAACGTACCTGCATCTTTGGTGTCTGAATTAATAAATGGAACATTATTTGCTGATACTTGAATGTCATATATTTGATCAAAACCTCTCTTAGGAATATCTTGATATACGTAGGAAAAGCTACCAGTAAAATCAAATTCTCTTTTCTCAATAAAATCAATTGAGCCATCTTGCTTGATAAAAGATTTGATGTCTGTAGATACGATTTTATAAGACTTATCAGCTGCAATGATAAAGCAAGCAAAAAGAAAAATTGTAAATAGTTTTTTAAGTTGATTCATTAACTTGCCCTGCTAGTAAAGTACACTTTACATTTTAGAAAGTCAAAACTAATTTTTTAAGAATGGAAAAAACCTACACTTTTCAATAAAGTAATTTCGAATTATCCAAATACAAGCCAAAGGCATACTAGAAGCTATAATGTGAATGATATACTCATCTCTACTTTGATCCAAAAATGATAAAACTAACATAACTGTAGTCATTGCTAAGCCAATCCAATGTAAAATCAGGAACAGTTTCTGCATTAGAATCAAACCTGAAACGAAATTAACAATGATAAAAAAATGATAATCCAAGCAGCTACTAAAAAAATGATGATTTTATATTCCGGTTCGTTTTTCAATTTGTCTTAATTAATTTCGTTCTGAAGATGCTTACTAAACGCATGGTAGTCAACTTCTAGCTTATGCCTTGGAGTATCTATGAAGTCATATGGCATACTGTTCTGCTGATTACGAACAGCTTTCTCAAAATCTTTTGGCAAATTCCATTCATTTCTTAAATATTTCACTATTTGCTGTGATTGAAGATCAGATAAAGGCCAGATACATCCTAGCGGTTGTAATAATCCAACAAACATCAAATTGGAATGCTTGGGATGAAAACAGAAATTATATAAATCAATGTCATTATTTTCATAATCAATATTTGAAGTGCTAAAAAATGGAAAACTTATTTTGTAACCTGTAGCAAAAAGAACTATATCATAATCTTCTTTTTCTCCGTCAATAAATTCTACATCACTTCCTGAAAAACGACTTATATTTTTTTTAGGACTTATTTTACCATGCTTAATAAAATATAATAGTTCTGAATTTACAGTTGCATGAGATTGCAATATGTCATGATCGGGTTTTTGTAATCCATAATTTTCATAATTACCTTGGACAAATCTAAGAGCTAATTTTTGAAAAAATAGCCTTATTCGTTGTGGAATCCATAAGGTTTTAGCGTAATAAGCATCCGAAGGAATTCCCATCATAAACTTTGGAATAAAATGGTATCCTCTCCTCATGCTAATAGATGTTTTTTTAGCTACCCTACTTACTTCAACAGCAATATCGCACGCAGAATTTCCGCCTCCAACAACCAACACAGATTTGTCTTTAAAATATTCATTGTTTTTAAACTGATGAGAATGCATCAGCTCTCCACTAAACTCTCCTTCAAAAGTAGGAATTCTTGGACTCCAATGATGACCGTTTGCAACTATCAAATAATCAAAATCTTCACTTGAATCTTCAAAAAATAACTTCCATTTATTCTCAAGCGGTATCGCTTTAACAACTTTGGTATTAAATTTTATATGCTGTTTTAAATCAAACTTGTTAACATAACTATTAAAATAAGCAAGCAGCTCAGCTCCAGATGGATAATCAGGATAATCATCAGGCATTGGAAAATCAGTGTATTCTGAGAATTTTTTTGAACTTATAATATGTGTAGTTTTAAATACGCTTGAATGACCCGTTTTATCTTTATAAACCCAATTTCCTCCAATCTGATCATTCATTTCAAAGCATGTTACATCAAACCCATTAGTAGCTAGGTTTTTAAGTGCCGTAATTCCTGATGGACCAGCTCCAATAATAGCAATTTTTGGATTGTCAGACATACTAAACTGGCGAAATAATATTTTTATCTCTCGATAAAAGAATGAATGTTGAAACTAGCAAAGTAAATAGAGCATAACACATCACAAAAAAGCTCATTGAGGATGAGAAGTATCCTAGATTTAAACAAGCCAATACTGCAATAGATTTAAATAATTCAGCCTTGTATCCAAATCGTTTACCGTCCAAGATAAATGAATTAGTAATAGATGAAGATACTACTAGCAAAACAATAGCAATAATTTCTGCATAAAGATAATTCTGAACGTTAAATAACATAATAACCGTCATGATATTTATTACTGCAAACTGTGTACCAGTAAATATTTTTTCTCTCAAAGATATTTCAGGATCATATTTTTCAAAACTTGATAAATCATTTTTTTGAATTGGATACAATGAAGAAACATCGTCCGGTCTCCAACTAGGAGGCGAAAACCATACTTTAATTTTATCAGACCATTTCGCAGTATGATACGAGTCAAAAATCATTTGATAAAAAACTTCAATATTGGCCCAAAACGGATTGAATGACTTTAAGGGTTTTACTGTTCCATAGACAGGTTTTAAATCCGTTCTTTCATCAATAAAGGTACCAAATAATCTATCCCAAAGAATGAACACTCCTCCATAGTTTGCATCAAGATAGTCTTCATTTTGTGCATGATGAACTCTATGATTTGATGGAGTAACAAATATGTACTCTAAAAATCCTAATCTTCCAATATGTTCAGTGTGTACCCAAAATTGATATACCAAATTTAATCCAGCAACCGATACATAAATGTGAGGAGGAATTCCAATAATAAACATCGGAAGAAAGAAAACCCATTTCCATAGAAAACCAGTACTGGTTTGTCTCAGTGCAGTAGACAAGTTGAATTCTTCGCCATGATGATGCACAACGTGAGTTGCCCAAAATACCTTAATTTCATGATGAATTCTATGCATCCAATAATAGCAAACATCATATAATATAAAAGCAGTAACCCACACCCAAACTTCTTCACCATTTAATAGGTTGAAATTATAATGCTCTGCTACAGCCTTATAAACAACATACTGAAATCCTAACCCTAAAATGGGTACAAAACGGCTTATCAATCCTAAGGACATGCTTGTAATAGCATCATTGATTCGATAATTGTTTTGCTTAGTTACAACCCCGTAAAAAAACTCAATAAGAATAAGCCCAAAAAACAATGGAATTGCAAATGTAATGATGATTGATGAGTCCATGGTATAATTTATAACAGATTTAAAGCTTTATGCCATTTTTTTGCATACCAAAATGTCCTACCTTGAACATCTGTCATTTTTTGTGTTTTTCCATAAAACTTCATCCAATTATGAAATGCCTGATCTTGATGTGATTTATTTTCGTTCATCCAAGAATAAAGCTCTCCACCACCCAATCTATAAGTATCATGTATCTGTTCAACTACATGATCTAAAAAAGGCTTATTTATAAGTTTTTTAAGAGGTTGGAAAGGGTTCTTATCCCATTTACCTAAAATCTCAGCTCTAAGATAATTTCCCATTCCATTAAACCATTTCTGATTCATAATAGCTGTGTGAGCTGGCTTTAAAAAATCTCGATGATTTAAGTTATCCATAATGTGTTCTCGAAAAGCTTTTTCTTCATCGAATACATCCGGTCCTCTATTTGGATTCCAATCTTTTGATATGCTTTTTCCAAACCTTCTAACATCGCTCCAGCAAAACCAAGAATCATCACTCATTCGAAAACGAATATGCCCATGCTTCCAATGTTTATTTTTGTAACCTCTTTTTTGAAAGTTTTTAAAACATCCGGTCATTCCCAGTGAAATAACAACTGGCTCGCTATCAAAAAACAATTTTAGTTCTTTTCCTCTACTAACTGCACTAATTTTTTTACCAACAACGTCTATTTCTTCAACTAATTTTAACTTATTTGTTTTAAGATAAGTGACATCTTGAATAGTACGATTTGTATTGGCTGCGGTTACAAATTGAGCTGTTAGTCTAACTTCAGATATTTCAGGCATAATAGTATTGAAATATATAATTGAAACGTATTTCAGTTCAATATACATTAATTCAATGTCAACAAAATTGAGGGACTTTATAGTCCCTCTTTCTTTATGAATCCTTTTTCTAAAATATCATTTGCACTACTTTTTGCCCAAAGCTGATAAGTATATAGTGATGGATGCAACCGATCTGTTTCAAAGAAATCATCTATAATTAACTTCGTATCATTTGCAATGGATAAAAATTGATTAAAGGTAATTTTATCGTCTAAATAAAGGACGTTATTGCCTTCAATTCCTTTCAACTTTATTCTTAAAATATCTGTCATATTTCCAACAAAAAAACGCATCAACTTTGAAAAAATAGGAAATTCTCTTGTTGGCGGCATGTTAATGATAACTATTTTTGAGGCTGGAAAATTACTCTTAAAGTAGTTGATAATATTTTCCATTTCTTTTTTCCACCTCCATGGTGGTGTAAAGCGAAATGAATCGTTTCCTCCTAAACCAACTACAAATAAATCCACCTGCTCATCATTTATTTGCTTTAAAAGCTTTGAATGAACTCTTTCAGCAGTAATTCCATTTTTGGCATACACCTTCCATGAAATATTGGTGTTAGTAGTTTCGGCAATGTTTCTTGCAAGGGTTCCTGCAAATGCTTTTTTGTGTGAAGGCATTCCCAAAGCTACCATCGTGCTTTCGCCAATAAAAACTATATGCTTATTTTTTTCACTGCCAACATGTTCTTCGCCTTGAAAATCAGTAGGAGGTTCAAGCACAGGAACATTTTTTCTAATATCCTTTAACTGCGCACTTATTATCGGATAACAAATTAATAGAAATAATAGGTTAAGAACGTAATAGATTGACAGCATTAAATATCAACAGACTGGATAATTCTTCCTTGATTATCTTTTAGGTTCACTGTTAGTTCATTTGATAACTTGTCTAATAGAATTTCACCGTAGTTTTCTTGAACGAATGTAGGGCCAACTCTTAAAGGACCAGCTTCTTCATCATTTGTGAATGATAAATTCAAACTAGATGATGTCATTTCAACAATATTTTTTCCTGAAGCAGAAGTTAATTGATATAATCCGCCTCTATGTCTGTCTCCTGAAATAAATAAAACAGAATCAGAAGAAGATTGATCAATTAAATCAATTAATCTTTGTCGTTCATGAGGCATCGTTTTCCATGCTTCCCAACCATGACCCATGGCTAAAAACTGAATAGATGAGACAATAATTCGATGGTCTACTTCTGAAGCCATTTTTTGCTCTAGCCAATTCCATTGAACATCTCCCAGCATACTTGTAGAAGTATCGGTTTGTGGAAGATAGCGTTCTTTTCCTGGTGCACCTCTTTCATCGGTTGGAAGCAATCCATCTCTAAAAAATCTTGTATCTAAAAATAACATTTGAACAGTAACTCCATCTATACTTTCAATCCATTCAAAATATAAACCAGGTCTTGTTCTTCTTATATCATCTTCTGGTATGTTCCAAAAATCTAAGAATAATTGTTCAGCATCTTCTTTATATGCATATTCTTTTCCGGCGTCATTTAAACCATAATCATGATCATCCCAAATAGCTTCAAATGGAAAATTAAAATTGAAACTATCAAAATTTTGACGCTGTTTGTCATATGCTTCTCTTAATTCAAGCAAATCTTCACGCTCTGAGTCTCCGTAAACATTATCGCCTAACATTAGAAATAAATCATAGTTTTCTGCTTTAATGGTATTGAAAATTGGCATAGAACGCTCTTGAGTTAAGCATGAACCAAAACCAATACTATACACATTGGGATTTTTTACGTTTTCAATTGGTTGGTTTTCTTCGCATGAAGTGAGTAGAAAAAGTGCTATAAAAATTATTTGTTTCATTTTATATCCTTTGATTTAAAAAAAAATTAAATCTTATTTTTTAATTACGCAATGAAGGAAATATTTGTTATTATAAGCGATGCATAAAAAGTTAACTTTAATGATATTTTTATTGAGCACAATGATATTTGCTCAGTCTTTTCCAAAGAAAACAGAATTTGATAAAAATTGGAGTAACCCAAAAAAATTTCCTGACCATATTTTATTAAACTATTCAGATGATCCAGCTACTACTGTCAGTGTAACTTGGAGAACTAGCAGAGAAATTAATAAAGGTTTTGGGGAAATTGCTGTTGCAAAGGCAGACCCAAAATTTATACTAAAATCAGATAGGTTTATTGCTAAAACTTCAAATCTGAAATATTCAAATGTTATAAATCACTATTTGAATTCAAAAAAATCTTTTAACACCTTAAATCATAACTATCATTCTGTTACTTTCACTGGCTTAGAACCCAATACAACCTATGCATATCGTGTTGGCGATGGCAAACATTGGAGTGAATGGATACAATTTACCACCGCGCACAAGACCAACGAACCGTTCTCATTTCTTTATGTTGGTGATGCTCAAAATTACATTTATGATTTGTGGTCAAGATTAATTAGAGAAGGTTACAAAAAAGCTCCTGAAGCTAGTTTTATTTTACATGCTGGAGATTTAATTGATGATGCTCATAATGAAGAAGAATGGCATGAATGGTTTGCTGCTGGTGGATGGATTCATAGAACCCTTCCCTCTTTAGCAGTACCTGGTAACCATGAATATAGACCACTATACCAAAAAGATATTCCTACAAGAAAGAAAACATTATCCATTCAATGGAATCATCAATTTACATTACCAAATAATGGCGTTTCCGATCTTCTTGAAACCAATTACTTTTTAGATTATCAAGGTGTTCGATTTATTGCTTTAAATAGTAATGTAAAAATTGATGAACAAATGGAATGGCTAGAAACTGTTTTAAAAAATAACCCTCATAAATGGACAATTGCTTTTTTTCATCATCCATTATACTCCGCAACAACCAAAAGAGATTATCCAGAAAGACGTAAACGCTGGAAGCCGCTTTTTGATAAATATGGTGTAGATTTAGCACTTCAAGGACATGATCATACTTATGCTAGAGGATCTGAAAGCTTATATGAAAAGAATTTATTAACCGGTACCAATATTAAAGATGCTACAGGTACAGTTTATGTTGTATCCGTAAGTGGACCAAAACAATATGATATAAAACCTACCTGGGATCAATATAAAGCTACTCGACATAAGGCTGGTGAAAATAAACAGTTATTTCAGGTCATTTCAATTGACGGTAATAAGCTTTCATATAGATCATATACTGCTATTGGTGATCTATTTGATTCTTTTGATTTGATTAAAAATGAGAATGGAATAAACAGTCTTAAAAATAATTAGTTACAGCATTCAGCGCATAATTTTTGATTTTTAAAATGTCCAAATGAAACAATACTTGCACCTAAAAGTGTAAGAATAGTCTCTCCATTTTCACCAAAATAATCATGTCCAAAAAAGGCTGCAATTAAAAGGGTAGCTATTCCAAAGATTCCATAAAGGTAAACATTGTATTTTCCATGCATCTTACATCCAAGTGATAATGCTATAATACTTGAGGGAATAACAAAGTAAAGTAGTGTTTTATGAAAATCTTCTGATCCTAAAAATGTAGAAGATAACGCTGGTAAAAAAATGATAGCAATTGGTAATAAAAGACAATGCAATGCACATGCAACTGAAAAACCAATTGCAATGTTATCCATATTAATATTTAAAGTATTTTTCACGTAAACATAATATTTAATTCTAAAGATTTTGTAAAGCGTTTATTTAAAAATTTCTTTAATTGCTGTAATTACTTCTTCAGGAGTTTCTTCTTGAACAAAATGTCCTGCTTTTGTTTTTACTACCTTTGCTTGAGGTAATAATCTAGAAGTTCTTCTTCTTAGCTTCCACATTACAGGATCATTCATACCCCAAACAATTTGTGCAGGACCATCATATGAACCAAGATATGTCTCAATCTCTTTTTCAAGAGACACACTTGGATGATGCATGCTGTTGGGTACCATTCTTGCTAATGCTAATGGAGCACAATTGTTTTTAAATTTTCTTAAAGGATATTTATATGCTTTCATTGCTTCTGAATCAAATGATCCTGGAACACTCACAAAACGATTTAAAAATGATAGCGGAAAATTTAAACCTCTAAACAAAAAACTACTTATAAGCGGTACTTGTGAAAGACTGTGAAACCAAGTAGGCTTAAACCCATCTTTTGGAGCAGTTATTGCTGTATTCATCACTACCAAGCCATCAATTTTTTTTCCTGCTTTCATAGCACCTGCTATTCCAATCATACCTCCCCAATCATGAACAACAAGACCAATTTTCTCTTCTTCAATAGTACTAAAAAATTTTGCCATCCACATACTATGAGCCTCAAGTGAGTGTTCATTAATACTCACCTTCTCAGAAAATCCAAAACCAATTAAATCAGGAATGATATATCTATGACTATCATCAAGCCCATCTAAGACTTTTTTATATAAATATCCCCACATAGGATTGCCATGCACCATTACTATAGGTTTGCCAGCACCTTTTTTCATAATATGCATTTTTTTGCCAACGTTTATCCATGAATGTTCGTAGGGTAGTTGCTTTAGTAACCAACTTGGAATATCATTATTCACGATAAGATTTTTATTGAAATCTCCATCCGAAAATCATCATCATTTCATCAGTAGATTTTAGACCATAAATGACAGGATAAGAATGTGGATTGTTGTAAGTTGCAATCATTTTTAAACCTTCACCTGCATTTAACTTGATTGCAGGATCGTAATTTACTATTGGAGGATGGGACCAATCATCATTCTGGTACACCACTTCACCATTTCTTGAACCACCATCAATTTCTACCACAAAATTTGTCATCAACTGATGTGCATGTGAAAAAAGTTGACCAATATTATTTTCACTGTCAAAGTAAAATGTTCTTGTGATTGTAGTTGATTGATTTGCAGGTAAATAAATTTGTTCATTTGATAAAGAAAAAAGCTCTGCAATATGTTCTACCTCACTATAATCTAACGTATGGATATTAGTAATTACTTCTCCAATTAATGTTGTATCGGACTGATTAACATAGTGACTGTTTTGATCTAATCCAAATTCAGCTGGTAAACGTACTGCAATACCAGCAGGTAGTTGGTAATTTAGTCTAGACCATTGCGTACCAAAAAGAGCAATATGCTCCTCCATGGATTGAAAAGTGCTTTGATTATATTGACCACTTTCGTCATACAAATCTCTAACTTCATTAAGATTTGGTAGATTTGTTGTCCCAGGATTAAATGAATAAAGTATAAAATGATGACTTCCAGGTCTCATTTCAAATTCAACACGATTTACATAAATATCTTCCGAATGTCCAATATCAGTATATTGAAAAACCTCTCGTTCTGAATTGGGGGGTATTTCCATCGGTCCAAATCTTAATTGAAAACCATTTTCAGGAGGAGCAAGTGGAGTAAAAATTGTATCGCTTGAATGATCGTGGTCGTCATGGTTATGACCATCTTCTTGTTCACTTGTGATATTATCTTCACACGATAAAACAAAAAATAGCATTATAAAAAATATTTTTTTTACCATATGTAGGCGATACTGGATTCGAACCAGTGACCCTCTGCGTGTTCACGCAGATTGTATTCCTCTTTGATCACCCATAATTACAAATTGTAGTCAATTTGTATACCCAGTTTACGCTTTGAACACATCACTTTCCACAAGTTTCAGAAGTATCTGAATCCTCTTTCGATAGGCTTAACTGGCTTATTTTTTTCATGCATTATAGATTTATGTCTATAAAAATTTCTTATTTTTTTATCAGCAATTTGTCCAATGAATTCTAACCTTTTTAAATCATCTTTTTTTTCGACATTAAAATTCCTTGAAGAATGAGTTGTTCCAGCTGGGAACCAATCTATAATTTTATATACTTCTTCAACAAAATTTCCCATACATAATAACGCATATTCATATTTGAATTTGTTTCCATTTTTTTCGAAAACTCTTTCATGTGAAATTGACCAAAATTGCCTACAAGCGTCATAATAATTATGACCTTCTGCTAAAGCTTTATGAGGAAAAAAGCAAATAACGTGGTGTTTAAAATTATCTAAAAAGATCTCTCCTGAACCAAATCTTTTATCAATATCCTCCACTGAAACTCTGCCAAAAATATTAGATTTGTTGCCTTTAACTTTGTTATCAAGATTCTCAAAACCAAGAGAGTCAATTAATGTAGACTCTATTCTTTTAGCCTGGTTAGGCGATAATCCATGCCTTAAAATATCTATCTTTACGTTTTTACCTAATTTATTATACTTTGGTATGTGAGCAAATGCTCTATTTCCTACTCCTCTACCAACATAAAGTATTTCTTCCGTGGATTTATCTATGTATGCGTAAACATAATTTTGAAGTTTTTTGATAGTTTTTTTTGAAAATGATTTCTTCATAGAAAATCAGTATGAGGTGAACTATTCTTCCTGCATCTCTTGAAAAAGAGCTAAAGCTATAAAACCTTGGACAAACAATTGGAAAAATCTAAGAACATTATATGTGTTAGATAAAGTCCAAAAAATTACAGCCAATAATCCAATTAATCCTCCCAACTTTCCACCAAATTTCCAACCAAGGTATTGAACTGTGCCAAGAATAATTTGATATATTATAACTGAAAAACTAATGTCCATGTTAATAATCTAATAAAAAAAAGGGCTTTAATTAAAGCCCTTTCTTTGTTTCACGTCAATATATGTCTTTATTGAGAACGTGGGCGATACTGGATTCGAACCAGTGACCCTCTGCGTGTCGAGCAGATACTCTAACCAACTGAGCTAATCGCCCTAAATATTATAATTTAGGATAACTATAAATAATACACTTTCTAATCACTAATAAAAAGTATAAATCGATCAAACATCTTATCTGTCATAATTTTACGCAAAAATATACCAATTTTACTATATGCTCCAGCAGCATACCTTGTTTTAGGATTTCTAGCATTCATTGCCTTATTAATCACCTTAGCAATAACAATTGGATCTGATTGGTTTGATAAAACCTCATTTCCAGTATCTGTTATAGGTTCACCATAAAGATGTTGATAAGCTGAGTTTTCTCTATACTTATCAATATATGTTTTTGTAACATTTGAAAAATTGGTATTAATAGCACCTGGTTGTACAACAACAACGTCGATATCAAACTCTTTCAGTTCAACTCTTAGTGCATCTGACCAACCTTCTAAAGCATGTTTTGTAGATAAATACCAACCAGCTAATGGCCCATATGTTTCACCTAATACAGAGCTTATATTTACTATTAATCCACTTTCTTTTTCTCTCATATAAGGTAAAACTGCTTTTGTAACTCTTGCCAAACCAAAAAGGTTCACATCATATTGATAATATATATCTTCCATTGATACATCTTCAATTGCACCATAAACACCTAAACCTGCATTATTGACAAGCACATCTACTCTACCTTGCTCTGAGATTATCTGGTTTATTGCCTTGTCTATATGTTCTTGGTTTGTAACATCCATTTCAAGTGCGGTACCCCCAATATCATTTAAGTATAAGTTTTCTTCAACAAGAATATCACCCCCATAAACAATATGACCTTTATCAATTAAAAGTTCAGCAGTTGATTTACCAATACCATATGCAGTACCCGTAATTAAAACTACTTTTTGTTCATCTTGAGCATTAATAAACCCTGAAATAATTAATATTAATAAAATTCTGTTTAACATTTTTTCTCCTATTTATCTTTTGAATTAATTATAAACCAAGCAAAAAATTGCATGATTTTATTAAAAATTTTTTCAATTATCCTTTGCATGCCAAAATGCTAGTCCTATAAACATATATTGAAATGGCAACCTGCCCCAAGCAAGTTCTTTGGAAATATTCATCGCTGCCCCATCTGTTACAGCTAGATATAAATTTGCAGGGAAAACTGTAATCATAACAAAAATTATTCCCCACCCAGCAAGCTGTCTTGTCTTTGGATTTATTAGTAAAAATCCAAAAAGAAGCTCAAAAAAACCACTCCAATATACTGCTTCATAGTGATGAGGAAAGTTTGGAGGCATTATCTGTAAAAACCATTCTGGTTCAATAAAATGTTTTACTCCCACATTCATATAAAAGCATGACATAATTATAATTGTTATAAATTTGAAATTCATCATTATACCGATATTGAGCCTTTTCTAAAATCAGACTTTGAAATTTTAATATTTACTAAAACTGGATATCCTAATTTTGCATCTTCTTTTGCTCGTTTTAGTGTCTCATCTAATGTATCATGGTTTTCAACATAGTAACCTTTACCTCCGTAGCCTTCAACTACTTTTTCATAAGCATTAAATGCTAGTTCTGTTCCAATATTACTACCCAACATTTGTTTTTGTTCACGAGCAATCTGTTGCCATGACGCATCATTTCCAATAATTGCAATTACCGGTAGCTTATGCCTGCATAAAGTATCAAATTCTGCCAAACTATAAGCACTAGCACCATCTCCATAAAAAACCCAAACTTCTTTTTTTGGAAAAGAAGTTTTAGCTCCAATTGCAAATCCTCCACCCACTCCCAATGTTCCAAATGGTCCAGGATCTAACCATCCTAATGGGCTTCTGGGTCTAATTGTATAGGAAGCAGTTCCAACAAAATCTCCACCATCTGCAACTAAAATACTTTCTTCGTCAATAAACTTATCGATTGTTTTACATAAATGAACTGGATTGACAAAATCAGTTTTATGTTCTGAGAATTGTTGAATTTCATTTTCTCTATTTTTTTCAAGCTTAATTAATTCTTCTATCCAGTTTTGGCAAGAAGGAGGATTTATGATTTTTCCTATTTCATGCATAATTCTCGATGGATCTGCATGCATTCCAATATCAGGTTTTCTATTTTTATTTAAGTCTTCTTTGGACTTATTTATGGAGATTAATGTCGCATCTTTGCCGATTGAAAATCCATATCCCAATCTAAAATCTAATGGAATACCTAAAGTAACAACCACATCAGCATTTTTTAAAGCATGTTTTCTATTATGTCTAAAAAAGTACTTATCTGAAGAACCAAAACAACCTCTAGCCATTCCTGAGGTAAATGTTGGTACTGAAAGCTTATCAATACTTTTTAAGCACATTGGTAAAAATTCTTTGTTCTGAGTTACTTGATTTCCTAAAAGAAAAACAGGTTTTTTAGCTTTTACAATTGCGAGTGCAGCTTTATCAATTTTGCGTTGATCTAATTTAAATTCTTTTACAGGTTTTATCTTTACAGATGATTTTTTTGATGAAAATAAATCATTAAGGTGTCTGTTTACATACCAATGAGCAATTTTTCCAAAAAATCCACTTTTTGGAAGCTGATTCATAAACTCTTTTCTAATATCTTCTTCCGGATAAAGCAAATCAATAGGTAATTCGACAAATACGGGTCCTGGAACACCCGAAATAGCAGTATTTAAGGCATTAGCTAGTGTTGGTACCACATCTCTTGTTTTTTTTACGCTAACAGCTGATTTTACATACGTTTTTAATAACGAAATTTGATCAATGTCTTGCAACGAACCTCTTCCCTTTAATAGTGTTGCTGCTGCTCCTCCAATTAATAGTACTGGAGATTGAGCCATCTGAGCATTTTTTATTGCTGTAATTGTATTAGTAACTCCGGGCCCTGCAGTAACAATTGCTACTCCTACAGAATCAGTTAATCTTGAAACCGCATCAGCAGCAAATACAGCAGATACTTCATCACGAACTTGAATGATATCAATATTTTCTTTTTCACACCCAACAAGAATTGGAGAGATATGGCCACCGCACAACGTAAACACTGAAGAAATATTTTTCTGTTTAAAAAAAGAGCCTATATCGAGTCCGATATGTTGCAGATCTGAGCTCATTATTAATTATTAACAGATGCCACTTCAGTGGATTCTGTGTTTGATAAAATGGATAAATATTGAGACTCATCAGCAAAAATTTCCAGTGCTTTTAAAACAACCATATCATCTTTTAAGTAAAGATTGTATCTACCTTCATAACCGTTATAGTAGAATGCAAATTCTCCATGAATCATACGTTGGATTATTTCTTTTTCATCTTCAAACATTGCAGATTGAGCTTTTTCAATTTGTTTTTCTATAACACTAAAAGCATTATTAATAAATAAATTCTTTTCATCTTTTTTGGAAAGTTTTTCTTTTGCTAACTTTAAATCTTCTTGTCCATCAACATATCCACTTATATCATTTTCCTCAATAAATACTTTAAATTTTGTCATCAATTCATTGTCAGCTAAAACTTCATCAATTGAAGCGTATTGATCATTATTCTCCTGAACAAATTTAAAATAAGCCCCACTTCTTAAAATGGAAGCAGCAAGTGGATATGATCCTTCGTCTTTTACAATAACATCAGGAGCTATACCACCCCCGCCAACTACTAATCTTCCTGCTTTGGTTTGAAATAACGAATCTGCGATAGTTGAGGAATCAGCAATCAAATCATCATCAATAAATTCTCTTTTTTGAAGTGATCTTCCGCTTGGAATATAGTATTTAGAATTGGTGATTTTAAGAGCAGTTTCTTGATTGATTCCAATCACAGTTTGCACTAAACCTTTTCCAAATGATTGACTACCCAAAACAATAGCTCGGTCATAATCCTGAAGAACTCCTGCAACAATTTCACTCGCAGAAGCACTTGCGCCATTAATTAAAACTGCCATGTTAATCGTTTCTGGAATAAGCGCATTATTTAGTGTTTTATAATTTTTAATACTCTTACCAGCCCTTCCTTTTGTTGAAACTAGCTCAAGATTTTTTGGAAGAATTAAATCTAATAAGTCTAATGACGAAGACAGTAGTCCTCCAGGATTATCTCTTAAATCAATAATAACATTACTCGCTCCGTCTTGCATTAGGCTTATTATAGCATCTTTAGTTTCATTAGCAGTGTTGACTGAAAAATTAGTAATTCGTAGGTATCCAACGTCATCATTCACCATACCATAAAACGGAATATCTTTAATTGTTATAACATCTCTAATAATTGAATAATCTTGCACTTCGCCTGTTTTAGGTTTTTTGATAGTTAATATTACTTCAGTTCCAGCCCTACCTCTAATCTTGCTGGTTGCATCCTTTAATTCTAGACCGGCAGTTGGTTCACCATCAATATTCATAATTGCATCTCCAGTATAAATTCCAGACCTTGATGCAGGAGATCCTTCAATTGGGCTTACAACAGTTAACTGATCTTCGTACATATAAATTTCAAGACCAACACCACTAAACTCACCCTCTGTTTTTAATGATAAGTCTTCAAGATCTTTTTCTTGATAATATTCCGTATATGGATCAAAATTTGAAAGCATTGAATCGATAATTCTCGTTGTAAGTTCGGTTACATCAAGCTCGTGAATGTATTCCGTAAGAAGGTATTTATAAACAGTCATTATTTGCTGCTGAGAACGAGCAATTTCTCTGTAAATATCCATTTGCTGCGTCCTAACATAACTAAAGGAAATTACTGTAAGAACTAACAGCGCGTAAAAATAAAATTTAAATGATTTCATAATTCAAGTTTTTCTTTTACATGGTTCCAGATTTCTGCTCGAACATCTTCAATTGATTGTTCGCCGTTAATTAAGATTACTCTTTCAGGCTCATTTTCATGCAATTTTAAATATTGTTCTCTTACTCTTTGCTGAAATCCATCTCCTTCTTTTTCTATTCTATCCCTTTCAACTCTCATTCGAGTATTTGCTACATCAACTGAAATATCAATAAAAAATGTCAAGTCAGGTTTGAGAGTATATGTACCAAATTCATTTATACTATCTAAAGACTGAACACTTAAGCCTCTACCTCCACCTTGATATGCTAAAGTTGAATCTGCGTACCTATCTGCAACAACCCATGTTCCATTAATTACTTGAGGTAAAATTACCTTATCAGTTAATTGTGCTCTGCTAGCAATCATTAGCAATGCTTCAGCTCTATCTGACATAGATTCTTCTGCATGAAGAAGTAATTTTCTAATAGACTCAGAAATCGGATCTCCACCCGGCTCCCTAACAATCTTAGCTGAAAGACCTGCTTCCACTAATCCATCAATAATAAATTCGGCTTGGGTTGTTTTACCGCAACCATCAATACCTTCAACTGTTATAAACTTTCCACTAGAAATTGATTCTGTCATCGTCCTTACCTATCATTATTACTATTTCACCTTTTATTTTTGATTTAGAAAAATGCAAAATTATATCGCTTAAATTACCTCTAATAACTTCTTCATACAACTTAGTTAATTCTCTACCGACTACTACAGATCTATTTCCAAGATGTTCAAATAATTGATTTAATGTCTTTTCAAGTCTGTATGGACTTTCAAAAAGAATGATAGTATTATCCAATTCTTTTAACTGATTAATTTTTTTCAATCTTCCTTTTTTTTGAGGTAGAAAACCAATAAACGTAAATGAGTCTGATGGTAATCCTGATACACTCATAGCTGCAGTAATTGATGATGCTCCGGGAATTGGGACGATAGAAATATCATGTTTAATACAATCTCTTATTAAACCATAGCCCGGATCACTGATTGTAGGTGTTCCAGCATCTGAAATAAGTGCTAAATCTTGTCCCTCAAGTAATAAATTAACTATCTTTTTTATTTCCTTTTCACTGCTGTGATCATGATAGCTCATCATTTTGGTATCGATGTTGTGAGCATCTAAAAGTTTTTTTGAGTTTCTTGTGTCTTCAGCAAGAATAGTATCAACATTTTGAAGAGTAGAAATTGCCCTTAGGGTTATATCTTCTAAATTGCCAATTGGTGTGCCAACGACAAATAATTGACCTTTATCAGACATTATGACAATTTATTAAGAGCTCTTCTAAAACAATCCATTCCGAAATTGATATCATCTTCGGTAACATTTAAATGAGGCCTAAATCTAATAGAATAATTTCCTGAACCTAACAAAATAGATCCTTCATCAAGTAATAGATTAGCTAATTTATCTCTATCTTCACTTGAAGGAAGATCAAAAGCACAGTACAACCCTTTTCCTCTAGCATTGGAGACTAGAGAAGGAAATTCATTTTGAAGATCGTGTAAACTCTGTTGCAAGAATAAACCTGTTTGTGCAGCTTTATCTACGAGATTTTCTTTTTCAATAAGCTCTAAATAAATTGTTAATCTTACCATATCGACTAAACTTCCACCCCATGTAGAATTTATACGAGATGATTCACGAAAAACATTGCCTTCAACCTCATCAAACCTAGTGCTAGCAGCCACACCACAAACCTGTGTTTTTTTACCAAATGAAATGATGTCAGGTTTAGCAGAAAGACCATCTCCACAATTACAATTACTTGTACAAATACCAGTAGAAAAGTGCTGATGAGCCCACATTTTTCCGGTAACTCCTACACCAGTTTGAACTTCATCATAAATGAGAATAATATCATTCTCATCCGAAATATCTCTTAAAGATTGCATAAACTCACATCTGAAATGATTATCACCACCTTCACCTTGAATTGGCTCAATGATGATAGAGGCAATATTATCAGGATTTGCATTAATTGCATCTTTAATCTCATTAATTGCTTTATTTTCAAGCTCAATAATGTTATCTAAATTATCTTCAATGGGAAAAGTTATTTTTGGATTGGTAATTCTTGGCCAATCAAATTTTGGAAAATACATAACTTTACGCTTATCAGGAGAGTCAGTTAAAGACATAGTATAACCTGTTCTACCATGAAAACATTGTTGAAAGTGAATAACCTTTTCTCCTTTTGCAGAACTGCCTTTTGCTAAGTTTTTCCTTCTCTTCCAATCAAATGCTGCTTTTAATGCATTTTCAACAGCTAAACCTCCACCTTCAATAAAGAATGTTAATGGAAGGTAGTCTGGTTGCGCTACTCTTTTAAAAGTTTGTACAAACTCGGCCATTTCCTGTGAGTATACATCTGAGTTTGTAGGCTTATTGATTGCAGCCAATTTTAATCTTTCAGATTGCTCTAAAACGTATGGATGATTATAACCAACTGACAAAGAGGCAAACATTGAGAATAAATCTAAATATTCTTTTCCAGTAACCTTATCAACCAACCATGATCCATGAGATTTTTCAAGATCTATGACAGGTGACATCCCATCAGCTAAAATACTTTTGCTGATAACTTTTCTAATATCAGACTTGTTCATTTACTAGTTCTCCTTTCGTTCAGGATTTTGGAATGACCAGAATCCTAAAGTAACGATAATGAATACCAAGACTCCAAGAGTTGCATAATTGTAATCTGCAGACGAATATTCAATTAAATCGTTAAATCTTCCAACTAGTAATGAAATTCTTCCCATGACTGCGAATCCAAATGATGCTCCAAAGCTTACCATGAGGAAATAAATACCTAATCTTGTAAATCTTCCAAAGTTTCCTGTTTGCTCTTTAGAAAAATAAAAATACATCAATGCACTTAAAGTACCAACAACAAGGACAATGTTATTAAAAACACTATCTCCTCCTAAGCTGAAAAATGGTAAAGAACCGCTAAATATATCGACAGAACTAGCTTTAACCTGATTTAGAACATTTGAATTTAAATAACCAAATGCTTTCAATCCTGCAGCAATAGCAACTGTATAAGCAATTCCCCAACGTGCCATCCAATTAAATTGTTGAAAGACGCTTATCAACATCATTATACCCAATAACATTGGGAATAAATAAAGAATATTAAATTCATGATTAAAATCAAACTCTAGACCAGTAAAGGCTAGAGGGCCATCTTTTGGAAATAATCTTCCAAAAAGATTTGGATAAATTTGTGTCCAAAAACTAATTGCCGCTACATATGCAGCAGATACACCAACAAATACATGCTCAGCAATCTTGTAAAAAGGATTATCTCTGTAGAGATATGAGAAAATACCAAGCGTTAAAAACGCCGCAATCCATGCTCCTAATATTGCTGAAAAACTCATATTAATACTTCCTATCTCTTCTCTGCTTTAAAAAGAATGCCAAATTACCAAACACAATAAAAATTACTATTACAATGTGAGCAAATGACTGTGCAGCCATACCTTGAATTGCAATTCCAGGAACATTGATTAATTTTTCATATTCTGCAGCACCAGGCATACCAGCTAACAATCCTATTAGCTGCCCTGTTTGCACATAAGGAATGACTTCATTTACTTGAACTGATGTAGTTCCAGAAGACATAGGAACTCCG
>JAOIOW010000004.1 GCA_028140795.1 Fidelibacterota bacterium | reverse complement strand
ATACACTCTCTACGGAATGTCCAAAAAAATGCCTACATCAAGTGATGATAAAGAAGATTTATTAAACGAACGAGCAAGTAATATTGCAGTTGATGCTGCTAAAAAAGCCTTAGATGAGGTCTTGAAACAAAATGCTGAGCTTCAAAAGAAGGATTGGGATGTATATAAAAAAGATTTAGATCTAACCCTGACACCTGTAAAAAAATCGTTAGAAGATTTGCAAAAAAATATCTCTGAGGTAGAAAAAGACCGTGTAGAAGACAAGGGAAAGCTTGATGAGAAATTAAAAGATTTAATTGGTACTACAGAAAGTTTAAGTAGGGCGCTTACATCAAGCTCTGATACAGGTGATTTAGGCGAAACAATATTAAGAAATTTAGTTGAAAAAGCGGGTATGATTAAGTATATCGATTTTGTGGAACAAACCTCTACAGGCAATAGAAGTATTCCTGATATGGTAATCAACTTACCTGGAGGTGGTAAGATTCCAATTGATTCTAAGCTCTCATTGGAAGCGTTTGATCAAGCGATGGATACATCAGATAAGTCCCAGCGAAAGGCATTAGAAGAAAAACATGCAAATAACTGTAGAACCCTAATGCGTAATTTGTCAAAACAAGAGTATCATAAACAATTTGATGGACCTATTGAATTTGTTGTGATGTTTATTGGAAGTGAGCCAGCATATCAAATGGCTTTAAAACACGATGGAAAACTTTTCCTAGATGGTGCTGATAAAAAAGTATTTGTTGTATCTCCATTATCACTATTACCATTATTAAGTTTAGTATCAGAAGCATGGAGACAATTCCAATTAAGTACCAATGCGAACCAAGCAATTCAAATTGCCAAAGATTTAACAGATCGTTTAAAAATTTATGAGGATAAATATCAGGCAGTGGGAAGTAAAATTTTAGCGTTAGGTAAAGCGTATAATTCCTCTGTATCATCATACAATGCTAGATTAAAACCTTCTGTAAGAAATCTTCAAAAATTACAAGGTCAACCTCAGGACTTAATGGATATGGAAAACGTTCCTGTGGATGTGACTCCGGTCATTGAATCTTTAGAAGCAGACAACGAAGAAGAATAATGCCTCTAATCAAACCTTTATCCAAAATCGAAGATAAAGAAACTCAAGAATTAGTAACTTTTTTTAATGAAACATTAGGATTTTGTCCAAATTCTGTTCTTACTATGCAAAAAAAGCCACATTTGGCTCAGGCGTTTATAAATCTAAATAAAGCTGTAATGGATAATGCTGGTTCCATTTCAAGCGAATTTAAACGTATTATAGCCTATATCAGTAGCAACACAGCTGGGTGTAGATATTGTCAAGCTCATACTATTAGAGCTGCTGAAAGATATGGGGGAGAAAAAGAGCGTTTAGAGCAGGCTTGGGACTTTGAAAATAGTAGTTTATTTAGTGAAGCAGAAAAAGCTGCTTTACGATTTACTATAGCTGCAAGCTCAGTACCAGTAAGCACATCTCAAGAATTAGAAGAGTTATTACAACATCATTGGGATGAAACAGATATCTTAGAAATTATGAGTGTCATCGCATTATTTGGATATCTAAATCGATGGAACGATGTAATGGGTACCAGTCTGGAAAAAGATGCAAAAGACTCAGCTGAAAGCTTATTGCAAAATCATTGGGACATCGGAAAACATGCTACTTAATGTAGTCTAAAGCCCAATCGTTTAGCATATCAAACACAGGAACCAATGTTTTACCTTTTTTAGTCAAGGAATACTCAACTCTAGGAGGTATTTCTGCATAGATTTTTCTTGAGATGATATCATTTTTTTCAAGATCTCTTAATTCTCTAGTTAACATATTTTTACTAATTCCGTCAATACCACGATGAAGCACACCAAAACGATTAATATTTTGGGCTATCCTCATAATAATAATTGGTCTCCATTTACCTCCAATCATTTTCATTGAATAAGTGATAGGGCAGGAGTCTACCGTGCATCCGCATATGTCTTCAAAACATTGTTGTTTCATTATAATAGTCCTTTTTTTTGTAACTATATTAAAAAATAGTGCCTACTTGTAGAATTTAATATTACTGTATAATTTTTCATATCATTTTTTGAAAGGATAAAAATATGAAAAAACAACCTTATGTAGTAACACTTGAAAAGGGTAAAAATTACGCTTGGTGTGAATGCGCTGAATCACACACGCAACCGTTTTGTGATGGAAGTCACGCAAAAGTTAATAAACGAAACGAAAATTTAATTGAGAATCTCCAAGAAATAAGCTTGATCACAGATGATTCTCAAAATCTAGTTACAGCCGATACTAAAGCACCGGTTATTTTTAGTGCTGAAAAGGATACAGAAGTAAGCTTATGCGGCTGTAAAGAATCAAATAACGCTCCGTATTGTAGTGGAGCACACGCGAATATTTAAAAAATAGAAAGGAACATAAAATGAATAAAAAAGAACCTCACATATTAGATATTAAAAAAGATAAGAATTATGCTTGGTGTCAGTGCAGCGAATCTGAAGGTCAACCATTTTGTGATGGTAGTCATGAAAAAACTGATCATAAACCTATAGTTTTTAAGTCAGATACATCTAAAGAAGTAGCACTTTGTGGTTGTAAACAATCAAAAAATGCGCCATATTGTGATGGTACACATTTAACATTATAATTTTGAATATTGATTTAACATATTATAGAGCATTTGTTCTCGTCATTGCGCGTTTAGTTTTAGCTGCTATAATTTTCAAAGCTGGTTTCAACAAGTTGCCGGTTTCGGAAGTCGGAGGTTTAGTAAAACAACTTCCTGAATTTCTCCGATATTTGGTTGTATTGTTTGAAATTATTGGACCCATCTTTCTTTTGATAGGTATGCAATTTAATAAATTTCAATTACTTGGATCTGCTATGATTGCAGTTGTAATGCTTGGAGCAAGTTATATGAAGTATTTTGTTGCTGGCAGTGCTTTGATATCTAGCGGTACAATGTATCCTTTCGCATTGTTTTTATTGGCCTTGATTTTTCTTACTGAAGAATAAATTAATGTTTATATTTGCGTTCACTTTAAGGGAGAAAATGTGAAAAAAACTGTTTTTTCAATATTGGTTGTAATTTTATTTGCTGTTTTTGTTCAAGAGAAAATAGTTGAGCAAGATATTCGTAAAGCTATTGTATCATATAACGATAGTCCATCTTTTACCAAAGAAACGATTACTGAGGAAGATTTTAACGGTGCAGCTATTACTATTTTTACTGCTGTTTGGTGTGGGTATTGTAAAGGAGCCAAGCAGTTGCTAGATGAAAAAGGCATTGCCTACTTTGAGGTAGATGTAGAAGAATACAATATTTCAAAACGTAAATTAAAAGAAATTGGTATTGAAGACTTTTTTGTTCCTCAAATATTCGTAGATGGAGTACCAATCGGTGGATTTTCAGATCTTAAAAAAATCTTTGGCAGCGATATGCCAGTTCCAAAAGTATCATAAAATAAAAAAGGCGCCCTCGACTTGGCGCCTTTTTTGTACTCGAGGTAACTAGAGATAACTATTTTGAGTTACTGTAAGCAAGACTTTCGTCTTCTTCAACTTGACTGAGTTGTGGTTCAGTCTCATCAATTAAAATATCTTCTACTGCAACTTCGCTTTGTAAGACTTCAAATACTTCGTCGGCGTAATTGGTAGAATAAAGATTTCCATTCCATTCAAACGTATTTCCAGGACCTAGTTCATTCCTAGCTGCTAAAAATGCGTCGTTAAAGGAGGGTACAGGGGTAGTTTCAATTACTTCAATTGATTCAACATTATCACTAAATGTTGGCACTGTTTCTGTAGCCATGGCTTCATCATTGACTGAATTACCCATATTGGTGTTATTAACTAATGAGGTAATCTCTACATCCACAGTGCCTTCATTGCTAAAGCTTTCTGAGATATTATCGGACAGTTCTACTTCTTCGGATTGATCCATTAGAAAAAACAAGGAACCGATACACAAAATTACACCTGCTAACACGAATTTTTCAACATTATTATACATATTTTTAAACTCCATTTGTTATGCCTCTTAATGTCTCTTTCATACCCTATATACATTTAGTTTTTATTTTTGTTTCAAAGTTTTCATATATTTATACCATGGAAGAAACAATAGCAGTATCAGCATATCTCATAGTTTGGGCTTTATTAACAATCAAATCTTTTGATTTGGCTCAATCTTTAAGAGTTGCAATAAATAATGGGGATACAGTAAGACCAATTGCTAAAGCGTTTACTTCTATTTTTTGTATTATCGTGGGATTGCTTTTTATGCAAACTCATTTATGGCTAGATGTTTGGAGTCAAGGGTTAGTATTTGCAATACATTTATTTATCATTGGTTATCAAATGGTAATGATTTGGTATCCAAAACCTGAATAATACTTAAGATGGAAAAAGTTTTTGTAAGTGGTGGATCTGGATTTATCTCACTACATCTAATTTCAAAGCTCATTCAAGAGGGCTATAAGGTACGTACGTCTCTTCGTTCATTAGATCGAAAACAAGAAGTAATTGATGCGGTGGAAAAAGAAGTTTCCACAGCAGGAATGCTTGAATTCTGTGAATTAGATCTGTTAAAAGATGAAGGGTGGGATGATGCAGTTGCTGGATGTGATTATGTGCAACATATTGCCTCACCAATACCTACAAGTCATTCCAATGACTATGATGTGGTTGTTAAGCCAGCTGTAAATGGTATTAGAAGGTGTCTAGAAGCTGCTTTAAAGAATAATATCAAACGTTTTGTAATGACGTCCTCAGTTGCAGCTGTAGGTGGGTCTAATCATAAAAATGAATATGATGACACTGATTGGACTGATTTAAACATGAACGTAGCACCATATCAGACTAGTAAGACTAAAGCTGAAAAGTTTTTGTGGGATTTTATGGAAAAGAATAAAGATAAAACTGACATGCAGGCTGTAGCTATTAATCCTTCTCTTGTTGTTGGAGAATCTTTATCTAATGATGTTGGAACGTCTAATTTAGTGGTAAAACGCATGATTGATGGATCATTGCCATTTGCTGCTAATATCTGTATTAATATTGTTCATATTAAATGCATTGCTGACTTGCATGTGCAAGCTATGACAGATGACAGAGCAGTGGGAAAACGATTTATAGCATCAACCAGACATATTTGGTTTCCAGAGCTAGCCAAATTATTAAGAGAAAATGGATATAATGCGCCTAGAATTGAACTTCCATCATTTCTTGTAAGGTTATATGCAATCTTCGATAAGCAGGTAAGGCATTTAACAGCAGATATTGATATCACAAGAATTTACCACTCTAATAATGCCAAGAATATCCTTGGATGGAAACCAAGAAGCGCTGAACAAGGTGTTTTAGAAGCAGCAGCTCAAATAAAACAGCTTTTATAATATTATTTAGCGATTTTATTTAAAAACGTATAGTTAATCTCGTATCTATCACTGTCTTTATACGATCTTACTGCTACAACATCTCCCAATGTCTCTTCGGAAGCATAAGTTTTATTCTCTTTATTGACATCTACCACCTCATCTGCAATGACAATTACAGTTTCATAATAAAAATTGGTAGTAAAGTATCGATTATTCCACATGAAAATTTTACCAGGACCTAATTCTTTACGTGCAGCTCTAAAGGCTTCTGAAAAGGAAGTTTGATCTTCTTTGCGGTATTGTTCAAAGTAATAGGTTCGTTCAATCATTCCATCACTATCAATACGTTGATTATCATTTAAGTCAGAAGAGTAGAAGGCAAGAAAGATATATAGATTTGTTAGCATTAAAGCTCCTTTTGAGTTATCCTCAAAATTCTTTCTCAATTTCATTACAATTCAATTGCAAAAATGTTCCATAATTTATAATATTGACTATCATCAGGACGGGAGTAATCCCACCAACCGAGCTTTAGCCACGGTGGTTTGTCAAGTGACAGATGAGCAGCAATGCTGAAAATATCTGAAGCCCTCTGATGAGGGCTTTTTTATTTCCGTTCTGACTAACAAAAGGAGTAAGAATGGATTTATTCATAGATAATTTAAACTTAAAGTATGGTCTTATGTTATGGGAAAAAAGATTCAACATAATAAAAGAGGTTAAAAATAAAGGTAGTGCAAAGCTATTAATTGATACTGGTTTTGGGTGTGAATGTGGATCACATGCAAAATTTCCTTACGAACTAATTTCACGACAAACATTAAAGAAAGAAAATTGGACTATTCAATTTATTTGCAGATATGAATCAGGACCCAAAGCAATATTTAGAATAACAGAAATACGGTCTATTGCGAAAGGGTATAGAATACCAGGACAAAGAAGATTTTTGGAATTAACATTAGAAAAACCATTAAAAATTAAAAAAAATTGATTTTGAGTAAAAATATATCTTGATTACTTTGTAAAATAATAATAATTTGCATATCAGATTTAACTTTGAAATTTATTTAAAAATGAATCAAAATTAAATTTGTCGAGATAAAAATATATTAATCTGGATATAAAAAATCAATAGAATAGTAATTTTTTTTTCTCATTATTTATTATTTTATATAAATAACAATAAAATTGGGAACAAAAAAAATTTAATCTCGTAGATAAATAAACAATTGGAGGAAATAGATGGAAACAAAAATAATAAAAGATGAAGTCAAAAAAGGTTTAACTCTTAGAGTTATTATGTACGGTTTGCAATACAAATTAGAATCATTAAATCTTTTAGCTGATTTAAAAGATAATAGCGATATAAGATTAATGAATCAAATGATTGAAGATTTACTTGCAAGATATAGGAGAGACAAAATTTTTGATATAGATGAATTAATTGAGGAGAACAGATTAAATGATTAATAGCGCAACAGGTAAATTGACAAACAAAGTAGATATAAAAAAAAGAATTTCTTCAATAATGGAAAGAAATAATAAAAATAAAGCATTCTTTTTTGGTGACAATCAAATTTCAAATGCTTCAGATAACGGATTTGATAGAAATAATCAAAATTTACATATTACAACCAAGGATTTTAGAAAACTTTATTCTTTTTATAATAATCCTGATATGAAGATTCCATTTCATGACGGTAAAAAAGAGTTTGATGAGCAATTATCACTTAATACAGAAGTAAGAATGTTTATGCATTATATTAAAATGATGATAAAAAAACTTAGATCAAAAGATACTAGCAATCCAAATATTCATCTTCATCCAATTGGACAAAATGTGATTATAATAACTTTAGGAATGTCAGATCATGAAAATAAAGAGTATTGGAATCAAGAAGCATCAGATATAATGGAAAATAAGGTCAAATATGTCCTTGAATATTTATTTGATGAAGTAAAACAAGATGTTGTTAAAAAAAATAATGGAAAAATAAATAGATATGATTTTAAAGCTTCGAATAAAGATTCAGATTTAGAAATAATGTTTGAATGTAATGTAATTTCAAATACAATTTTCCACTCCGACGATACATTTAAATATGAAAGATTTAAAGCAATATCAAACAAAAGACTTGAAAGAGTTAAAAAAGGAATAGAGAGCTTTAATAATTTTCTTAATCCAGCTAATAGCAGAACCTATAATTATAATATTGAGGATTTCGATAAAATAACTGATTCTATAAGTAAGTCACTAAAAAGATTTATTGAGAATTATGAGTTTCATTTTCGTAAAAAAAATCAAGAAAATTTGGAAGGTAATTTTAAAAAGATTGATAAAAAATCATTAAAAAAAATTGATGATTTAAAAAATCAAATTAATGATAATATTATCACAAAATCTGTGTTTGAATCAGAAAAAAATCTAAAGAAAACTTTTGAAGAAAAAATTGAAAAAACATTTTTAGATCTTAAAAATCGTAACCAATTATTGGAGAAAAAAATAGATACTTTAATTAATCACATTGAAAATAATAAAGCTAACGATTAATGCCAACCATAGTGCCACACATCCATGGAAAAGTACCTGTTGTAGATTTTTGTTTCTCTCCAATTTTGCAACAGGTACTAAAAATATCAGGTAATTTTTAAATTTATAATGTTAAAACACCCAACATTAGTAGATAAGGATTTTAAGGATTTATTAAATGAATTGAATAATTTACCCTGGTCGCATAAAAAAAAGTTTCCTAATCCAAAATTCAGAAATCTAAAAGATTTATTGAGGGATCAAGATATAAAAGAAGGTCCAGGCGTTTATGAATTATTCTTAAAAATTGAAAATAGATTTGTTCCATTATTGTTCGGAGAAAGCAAAAATGCATTATCAAGAATGAATACGCTTGTATTATATGATTATGGTGGCGTTAGATCAGGTAGAAATAATAATGAGAAACGAAAGGATGTTTCCATAAATTTAGAAAGATGTTTTTATAGATTTTTATCAAGCGATTCAAAAGAAGATGCTGTAAAAGTCGATAATAAATTTAAAAAATTAAATAAAATACATTTTGAGCTTTTTAATAAAGGTTACCATATTCATCATGAGATTTACGGAGTAAAACCAAATAAATATGATTGAAATTGAAAATAGAAGATATATTGGCAGTAAAACTCAACTATCTGATTGGATATTTGAATGCATAAATAGCCAGACTCGTGATTGTAAATCCTTTTGTGATATTTTTGCTGGAACTGGTATTGTTTCAAAAAAAGCTATAGAAATTTTTGAAAAAGTAATTATAAATGATTTTCTTTTTTCAAACGAGGTATTCTATAATGCATTTTTTGATAATGAAAATTATGATAAACTTAAAATCAATAAATTAATTGATCGTTGGAACTCTATTGAAAGTGATAAAATTTCAGAGAATTATTTTTCTAAAAATTTTGGAGGAAAATTTTTTGACCATAATCATGCAAAAAAAATTGGGTTTATTCGTGAAGAAATAAACAAAAATAAATCAAAATTTAATAATAAAGAGCTTTCAATCTTGCTTACTACATTAATTTATAATATTGATAGAGTATCAAATACAGTTGGTCATTTTGATGCTTATATAAAAAAACCAATTCCAAAAAGAGAATTAGTTTTTAAAAGTATAAATTCAAGGAAAGTTAGGAATGTCAAAATTTTTAGAGAGGATGCAAATATTTTAGCAAAGAAAATTAATACTGATATTGTTTATATAGACCCACCTTATAATTCAAGACAATATAGTCGTTTTTATCATATTTATGAGAACCTTGTTCAATGGAAAAAACCCGAACTCTTTGGTGTAGCTTTAAAACCCGAAGCAGAAAATATGAGTAAGTATTGTAGAATTACTGCTTTAAATGCATTTAAGGAGCTTGTTAATGACTTGAATGCAAAATACTTAGTTGTTTCATACAATAACACATATTCATCAAAGAGTAGTTCTTCAGAAAACAAAATTAAACTTGAAGAAATTAAAGAAGTCCTTAAAAGTAAAGGACAAACCAAAGTTTTTAATGCTCCTCATAAATTTTTTAATGCAGGAAAAACTGATTTTAAAGATCATAAAGAATATCTATTTATAACGAAAGTAAATGAAAAATAAATTTTTAAGATCTCCGCTATTTTATGTTGGTGATAAATATAAATTATTACCTGAAATAACTACCTATTTCCCTAACGATATTAATCAATTCATTGAGCCTTTTGTTGGCGGTGGATCAGTTTTTCTAAACGTCAATGCAAAAAAATATTTATTAAACGATCTTGATAATACAGTAATTGATATTCATCAATATTTATCAAAACAATCTGTTAACCCAGAGCTATTTTTTAAAAATGTAGAAAAAATCATTATGGAATACGGATTATCTCACTCTTACCTAAAAGATATTGTTCCAATCAAACTAAAGAAAGAGTTTGTAAAGACATATTATTCAAAATTTAATAAAGAAGGGTATAACCGCTTAAAAAACAATTTTAATACAAGTGATAAGGTTGATCTCTTAAAGCTCTATATTTTAATGATTTATGGCTTTAATCGTATGTTGCGATTTAATAAAGAAGGTAATTTTAATATTCCTGTTGGTAATGTTGATTTTAATTCAAATGTTTACAATGCTTTAAATGGATATTTTAATACTATTCCAACCAAAGATATAACTTGGTATTCATTAGATTTTGAGTCATTTTTTGATAAAATTACTTTATCTAATAAAGATTTTATTTATTTAGATCCTCCATATCTTATAACATTTAGTGAGTACAATAAATATTGGAATCAAGAAGAGGAGGAGAGACTGCTTAACTTATTAGATAAATTAAATGAGAAAGGTATTCGATTTGCCATATCAAATGTTACTCATTACAAAGGAAGAATAAATGAATCATTCTTGAGCTGGAGTAAACAATATAATTCTCACAATGTTAAGAGTAATTACATCGCTTATCATGATAATAGTATTAAATCATTTAAAGAGGTTCTTGTAACAAATTATTAATGAAATTTTCATCGAAAAAAATTGATTGTTTAAAGTACAGTGAATCTTCTATGCGTAAACATCCATTTACTGTTATTGAATATATTTTTAACTATCAGGATGAAGAAGACAAAACTTTCTTAGATAATTGTATTGATGATGCGAAAGAGTTGAGCAATGCAGTTAATCCTAAGTCAGCAAACTTAAGTACATACAGTAGAAGTAGCACTCAAGTATTTATGAATTCAATTGCCGGAATTTTAGCTGAAAAATTATGGATTCATTTTTTAAATAAGGTGAATATAATTGCAGAATCTACAATTTATGATGATCCTAATAATCAGATAGATATTAAAATTGTAAAAACCAACAAGACCATGGAAATTAGATCTTCCTTTCCATTTAAAGGCTTGGAATTTGCTTTATGCCACCCTAAGTATCAATTTGATGTTATTGGACCTTATGTAAATGAATATAAACCGAATGAAATTAAAAAAGATTTTTACGGTAGAGTACTTTATCCATTTTCTGTTGATTTATTTTATAAAAAACTCAAATCTAACAATCTTGAAGTTTATCTTACAGGAGGAGCGACATGGACTATGATGGGTGACAGAGAAATATCTATAAAAAAAGATTTTGTACCACAAGATATTTATAGCCTTGAATTAATCAATAAAAAATCAGAATATTTAGTTATACCATTTTCGAAGTCCTTGGATATGAAAGATATTATAATAGAACTTAATAAATAATGCCACATCCTTATAAACAGCTATCTTTAGATACATCAATGAGAAATCCTGAGAGATTTAAAGACATTCTAACAATAATTAAAGAATATGATGGTCAAACTCTCGATGATGAAACTATAACTAATATTGTATGTAAATTAATGCTAGAATCAAGAAATAATCCATTCCTTCCAAGCTCTGATCATTTGCAACTAACCGATGAAGATACAATTGATAGTATTAGAGATAGGGTGATTAATATTCACTCAGGTAGAAAAGCAATTGGTGGTTTTCCAGGTGAAAGTACAGGTAGGGGACATATTGCAAGATTTCATAATTATACTTGGATTCCTCGTGAGTTTGGATTGATATATGCTGAGTACAATGGAATCCTTGAATTTTCTGAAGTTGGAAATATGTTTATAAATAACGAATTAACTGAACAGCAAGTTTTTGCAATGCAGGCAATAAAGCACAATAGGAGGAATCCATACAGGGCATCATCTAAAATTGGTAATGATTTTAATTATTTTAGATTTCTTTTAAAAGTTTTGTTGCAAAAAGAGACAAATAGGTTGTCATATAATCAATTTGTTCTTTCAACATTTTCAATTGATGGCGATGTCGATGATTTTTTAGAAACAATCGAAGAAAATACAATTCCCGACAGTGATACGCTAAAAAGTTTACTTTTAGATATACAAAATGATATTGGAAGTCACTTTAAAATCCTGAGTGAAACAACATATTATAAAGACTATCCGGACTCTATATTAAGAATGCTTACTATTTGCGGTTTTATTACAAATAATCAATATGTTTACAGTTTAAATGATAATCAAAAAGAAATGATTGAAAAGCTTGCAGAAATTGATTTCGTTCTAATTGAAGAAGAAAAAACCGATAAAAAATTATATTTTGAAAAACTAGGAACTTACAGTAGAGAATTTAAAGATATCTTTGATGTAAAAGTTCCAGAACCAGACATAATTGACGTTAATACTCAATTACATAATTTAGTTCGAGAATTCAATGTAGATGAAGATCAATTAATTGAAGCAATTAAATATATTAGCAATGGAGGAAAGTTTAATAAGTATTTTCCTATAGAGACACTAAAAAGAAAAAATCCAGTTTCATTAAAAAGAACTCCATTGTTGTTTGAGCTTCTAATATCTCTTTTGCTTTATATTAAGTATGGAGATCAATTTTATATAAAACCAAGTTACAAAACAGATTCAAAAGGAATTCCTCTTCATTATGCAAGCAGACAGGGCGATATTTATGTTTATTCAAATAATTCAAAAGAAATTTATTGGTTAGTTGAAGTTACTTTGATCACTTCAAAAAAACAGCAATTAAACAATGAAACAACATCGATAGTTAGACATTTATTAGATGATAATGAATTTTCAGAATTTAAAGAAAAGCATTTAAATTTAATTGCTCCATATATACATGAAGATACAAACAGATTTCTTAACTTCATTACATTTGAGCATAGAACGGATAGTGTTTTTGTGAAAGCTTTAGAAACTGTAGATTTTTTAAATTTAGTTAAAAATTATAATAATATTGATGATAACAAAACATATAAGGAGAAATATTTAGATAATATATAATTTTGCGCATAATATATATTATGTATAATTAGATAAATATGAGAAAAAACTTAGGAAAAAATTCAAGAGTAATTATTCTATCCTTCCTCGGTTGTCTAACTACTGCTGCAATTTTTTATGGTGGCGGTAATTATATTAATAAACAAACACCCTACTATAATTTCTTTACTAATTTTATAAGCGATTTAGGAAGAACTACTAGCCATTCTGGTGACGATAATACTATATCTTTATCTTTTTTTATAATTGGTATGCTTATTCAAGTATTTGGTGCTTTCTATTTTTTATACAATGCAGCAGATTATTTTAAAAATGATAAACCAAAAATAACTATTTTGGCTAAGATTTCCGCTGCAATTGGATCTATTAGCTTACTTGGGGTAATCTTAACCCCTGCAGATGTTCCTTCATTGTATTTTCTTCATATTTTATTTGCAAATTCGGTATTTAACTGCTCTTTTGTGACTTTAAGTATATATGGTTATCTTTTTTATACAAAAGGCCTAAAAAACGTTACTTACTCCCTTTTATTATGCTCAATAGTTGTATTAGGATATATAGTATTTCTTGAAATAGGACCTCCTCCTTGGAAATCTATTGAAACTTTAACTCTTCACGCAACATATCAAAAGGTTGCTGTGTTAAGTTTACTTGGTACAATCTGGATTATGTCAAAAGGTACAGATCTACTTAACGACAAAATTTAAGAGTCTATTTGGAACATAAATCGTTTTAACTATGTTACCATCGGAAGTAAATTTTTTAACATTTTCTAATGACATTGCTTCAGAAATAACATCTTTCTCATCTGAATCTTTAGCTATATTAATA
Source organism: Fidelibacterota bacterium (assembly GCA_028140795.1). Classification (GTDB taxonomy): domain Bacteria; phylum Fidelibacterota; class Marinisomatia; order Marinisomatales; family Marinisomataceae; genus Marinisoma. Next base: position 54,067 of record JAOIOW010000004.1, on the reverse strand, counting down.
TTAGCTCTAAGCTTGCCATTTACCTGAACAGCAATAGTAACTTCATCTAATTGTATCAAACTTTCATCAAACTGTGGCCATGGCTGATATGTAATGGTTTCAGAATGACCTAGCAAACTCCAAAACTCTTCAGAAAGATGAGGAACAAATGGGCTTAGTATAATAACCAGCTCCTCGATAAGCTTTTTAGAAACTGTACTACATTTCTGCAAATGATTGCAATAAATCATGAGTTGAGATACTGCAGTATTAAAATGTAGGTTTTCAATATCTTCGCCTAATTTTTTAATTGTTTGATGGTGTAAAAATAATGTGTCTTTATCCTCTTCATCATTATCAACAATCTTCGAGGACAAATTACCATTTTCATCTACTATAATTGACCATAATTTATTTACAAATCTATAACATCCTTGCAAACCTTTAGTGCTCCAAGGTTTTGATTTGTTTAATGGCCCCATAAACATCTCATAAAGCCTCATAGAATCTGAACCGTATTCATCCATAATCTCTTCTGGATTTATTACATTTCCTCGAGATTTGCTCATTTTTGTGCCATCATCTCCCAAAATCATTCCTTGATTATATAGTTTTTTAAATGGTTCTTTAGTCGATACTAGGTCTAAATCATATAATACATGATGCCAAAATCTTGCGTACAATAAATGAAGTACTGCATGCTCTTGTCCGCCAATATATAAATCTACTGGCATCCAATAGTTTTCTCTTTCTTTTGACCATGCTTCAATTGTGTTATTAGGATCTGTAAATCTTAAAAAATACCAACAAGATCCAGCCCATTGAGGCATAGTATTAGTTTCTCTAAGTCCAATAATATTACCACTTTCATCTTTTACTTCAACCCAATTTTTAACTAATGATAATGGAGACTTACCATCATTTGATGGTTTATAATTTTCAACTTCAGGAAGCATTACTGGCAAATCTTTTTCCTGAATCAACTCTACTGAATCGTCTTTATGAATTAATGGAAATGGCTCTCCCCAATATCTTTGTCTTGAAAATAACCAATCTCTTAATTTATAATTAACAGTGGCTTTTCCGATTGAATTTTTTTCAATAAATAAAATTGCTTCCTTTATTGCTTGATCTACGCTTAAACCATCCATGGATAATGTTTTATCGTTTGAAGAGTTTATAATTTTGGCATTTCCTTTTGCAGTGTATGCAGCTTTTGATACATCGCCTCCCTCAACAACTTCTACTATAGGAAGATTATATTTTGATGCAAACTCCCAATCTCTTTCGTCATGACCAGGAACAGCCATAATAGCACCAGTTCCATAACTAATCAGTACATAGTCAGCTATCCATATTTCAATTTTTTCTTTGCTGAAAGGATTTATTGCATAGCTTCCAGTAAAAACACCAGTTTTATCCTTATTTACTTCTGTTCTATCAAAATCTGATTTCTTTTTTGTTTCCTCAATGTAAGCTTCCACTTTTGATCTTTGCTCATCTGTGACAATTGAATGAATTAAGGTATGCTCTGGAGCTAAAACCATATAAGATGCTCCAAAAAGAGTGTCAGGTCTTGTAGTGTATACATTGATAGTATCATTATGTCCATCAATATCAAACCCTAATTCTACTCCCTCTGATTTACCAATCCAATTTTTTTGAAGTTCTTTAATATTTTCTGGCCAATCTAAATCATCCAATCCATCAAGTAATGACTCTGCATAGTCAGTAATCTTTAAAATCCATTGTCTCATTGGTAATCTTACTACAGGATGTCCGCCAATATCTGATTTTCCGTTAACAACTTCTTCGTTAGCAAGGACTGCTTTTAGCTCAGGACACCAATTAACAGCAACTTCTTGTTCATAAGCTAAGCCTTTATTGTAAAGTTGCATAAAAATCCATTGAGTCCATTTGTAATAATTAGGATCGGTTGTATTAATTTCTCTTGACCAATCATAAGAAAATCCAAGGCTATTAATCTGTTTTTTAAAATTTGAAATATTTTGATGAGTTGTTTCTTTCGGATGAGTACCTGTTTTTATCGCATATTGCTCTGCTGGAAGTCCAAACGCATCCCAACCCATAGGATGAAGCACATTAAAACCTTTCATGCGCTTATAACGAGCTACTATATCTGTTGCCACATACCCTAAAGCATGACCGACATGTAGTCCTGCCCCAGACGGATAAGGAAACATATCTAAAACATAATATTTAGGTTTATCGGTAGAGATATCCTCGGACTTAAAAGTTTGATTTTCAGACCAAAATTTTTGCCATCTACTCTCTATGGATTTATGATCGTAGCTCAAATTTAATAGAAGTTCTTAATTTGTTGCATCCAATCAAGAATAATTGCGTTTACATCAATTGGTTGATCGTTTGAGGAGCCATAGCCCATATTATTTGAAGTTGTGCTTCCAAAAGCATTGGTCATTGGTCCACTATATTCATCGTCTGCAAGCACTTGATTTGCTTGAAATTTTGCAAATACTTTCTTGGTCTTTGGATCTCTAAAGATAATTGATGAAGTTTTTGGATCTGCAGTTGAACCATAATATGGGTCGAAATTAAAATCTTCAAAGTTAATTAAAACTTCCATTTCTCCATCTGTTTCAGGAGGTAATATTTCAAAACCTATTTTTACTAATTCAGATTGTAATGACTGTATATGTTCAATCATAAAAGGATCTTGAATATAGTCATTAATAAATTCTTCAATTTTATTAGTCTGGCTAAGTTTTACTTTTTTTCTTCTAAACTGTCCATTCAGGTCTGTCGTAAAGACAAATAACATTAATAAAGCTAGTAGATATGTATAGTTTTTAAGTTTCATTGTATTCTCCATTAAATAGCGCATCCGTCTATTCCCCTTTTTTTGTAATAATCTTGATGATAATCTTCTGCATTGTAAAAATCAGAAATAGCTTCAATCTCTGTTACGATTTTTGAAGTAAATTTCCCTGATTCGTTTAATGTATTAATTTTGTTTTCAATAATTTGCTTTTCATCATCGTTCGAAAAGTATGCAGCTGAACGATATTGAGTACCTATATCTGGGCCTTGACGATTTAATGTGGTAGGATCATGAAGCTCAAAGAAAGTATCTACCAGCTTTTCAAAAGTAACTTCATTAGGATTATAAACAATCTCTACTGCTTCGGCATGTCCTGTCAATCCAGTACATACCAGTTCATATGAAGGATTTTTAACTTTTCCACCAATATATCCTACTGTTGTAGATTTCACTCCATCCATTTGTTGAAATGTGGATTCAACTCCCCAAAAACAACCAGCTGCAAATACAGCTTTTTTATTTTCTGTGTTATTTGCCATTACTAACCCCGTTATTGAAATAAAAATTACTAAATATGTTTTAATTCTTATCATATGTATAATAAAAGTATGCTCCTATAATACTCATTGGAATCGAGACAACTGCACCGATTACTGGTATTAGAAAAGATGCCAAAAATATACCGAAACCAACAATTATTGTATTGAAAATACGCACAATTAATCTTTCTTAATAAAAATTCTTTTAATATTTCGCATTTTCACTTAAAAAATTAAGAAAAAATATAAATTAAATAAATAAAAAAGCCTCTCAATAAATGAGAGGCTTTGGTGGCTACCATAATAGACTCTTACCCTTAGTGCCTATTAAGTATATTTAAAATATTTTTTAATTCGTTTTTAATCTCATTTAAAGCTGATACTTGAGTATTAGATAATGTTTTTTCTGGTAAAGTATTAGTTGATCTGTTTTTAAGCTCTTCAACCGCCCCTTTAATAGTAAACTTTTTATCATAAAGTAATTTCTTAATATCAAGTATTACTTGAATGTCTTGCTTTTTATAGGTTCTATTTCCAGCCTTATTTTTTGCTGGTTTTAATGACGGAAATTCAGATTCCCAATACCTTAAAACATAAGGCTTAAGCTCTGTCATTTCACTTACTTCTTTTATACTATAATATAGTTTTGAATTTGATTCAAGCATCGCTTTAATAATATATAAAAAATATAATTAAAGTGATACTTTAAATAATAAATAAAGATATTTAAAGTGATTTTGGATCGGAATATTCTAACGAATGAGCAACAGCAACTTCTTCATTTGTAAGCTTACCGTTATATGTATTTAAGGCCATAAGAAGTTTATCATCATTAAATATGCCATGCAATCCAGAATTAGCAAATTTAAGGATAAATGGCTTTGTTGCTTCATTAAGTGCATTAGTTGCTGTAAATGGAACTGCTGAAGGAATATTCTTAACACAATAATGAATAATGTTATCCACCTCATATGTTGGATCTCCATGTGTAGTTGGTTTAGAGGTCTCAAAACATCCACCTTGGTCAACAGATACATCAGATAAAATGGATTTGGGTTCCATTAAACTTAACATATCTCTTGTTACAACTGTAGGAGGTTTCCCTCCTGGAGTTAAAACAGCTCCAACAACAATATCTACCATAGGTAAAATTCCCTCAATAACCTGTTTGGAGGATTCGCCAACATTTACTGCTGGATATCTACTTTTAATATCATTCAATAGTTCGTTATTTACATCTAACAATGTTGTACTAGCACCTAATCCTAAACTCATCTGCATAGCATTTAATCCAACGATACCACCACCAATAATTAATACATTTGCAGGATCAGCTAGGCTTGTACCAGCAATCAACTTCCCTTTTCCACCTTTACTCTTCTTTAAAAGCTCTATACTGTCTAATAAAGATAGTCTTCCAGCGATTTCGCTCATCGGTTTTAACATGGGAGTTTGGTTGTTAATAACCACAGTTTCATATGCTAATCCAGTAACATTGCATTCCATAAGCTTCTGTGTTAATTCTTTTGATGAACTTAGGTGTAAATAAGTAAAAATTACCTTATTTGAAAGCATTTCAACTTCTTCTAATGATGGCTCTTTAACCTTAACAATCAACTCTGATCTGTCAAAAACTTCTGACGCAGAATCAACGATTGTACACCCTAAAGATGAGTAATCCTCATCCTTATAACCACTATCTTGACCTGCACCAGATTGAACATATAGCTCATGAGAGCTTTGAAGAAGCATTTTTGCTGTTTCTGGATTGATAGAAACGCGATATTCTTGAGAAATAATTTCTTTTGGAATACCTATTTTCATATCATTTATTATTCAGGTTTTTCAGTTAAAAGTTTAATACTGAAATTTAAACGACCTTGTTTATCAATTTCAAATAGCTTTATCTTAACTTCATCACCCTCAGAAAGCACATCTTCAACTTTATTAACACGTTCCCATGCTAGTTGTGAAATGTGTACTAGCCCTTCTCTTCCTGGAGCAAATTCAACAAAAGCACCAAAGTCTAAAATTTTAGTCACTTTACCATCGAAAACAGTTCCAACTTCTGGATCTTGAACTACAGCTTTAATTTGAGATATTGCGTTATCTAATTTTGCTTTGTTTTCTGCTGATACACTGACAGTACCATCATCTTCAATATTAATAACACATTCTGCGTTTTCCTGAAGAGCCTTAATATTTTTACCTCCAGGACCAATCAACGCACCAATCTTATCTTTGTCAATCTTAAAAGATTCAATTTGAGGCGCATATTGGGACAATGCATTCGGTTTATCAATTGCTTTATTCATTTCACCTAAAATATGCAATCTACCTTTATTTGCTTGTTCAAGTGCATTTGATAATACATCCATAGAAAGACCAGGAACTTTTAAATCAAGTTGAATTGCACTAATTCCATCTTTTGTACCAGCTACTTTGAAATCCATGTCTCCAAGAAAGTCTTCGGTACCTAAGATGTCACTTAAAACTGCGTAATTATCATCATCTTCCATGATTAAACCCATAGCAATACCTGCCACATGCTCTTTAATAGGAACACCAGCATTCATCATTGCTAATGAGCCGCCGCAAACAGATGCCATTGAGGAAGAACCGTTTGATTCGGTAATTTCAGATACAATACGAACTGTATATGGAAATTCTTCCAAAGATGGTAATATAGGTTTTAATGATCTTTCAGCTAAATGACCATGACCAATTTCACGTCTATTAGTAAAACCAATTCTACCTGTTTCTCCTACACAATATGGAGGAAAGTTATAATGCAATAAGAATGATTTTTTATAATCACTAGCCATTGAATCAATAATTTGCTCATCTCTACTAGATCCTAAAGTTAAAGCGGCAATAGACTGAGTTTCTCCGCGAGTAAACAATGCAGATCCATGAACTCTTGGAAGGATAGATTCTACAACGCTAATATCTCTAATATCTTCCAATCCTCTACCATCAACTCTAACTTTTTTATCTAGAACAGTTTTTCTAACTGTGTTTTTGAACATATTTTTGATATGATTCTTAACTTCTGGATACATTTCTTCATCTTCAAGATATGGTTCTAATGCTTCTTTCTCAATCGCATTAAATTCATCGTCTCTTGCTTGCTTCGTATCTAAATCAAAAATCTTTTCCATTTTTGACAAGTAAGCATCGTCTAAAGACTTTTCAATATCTTCTGTTATAACTTTTGTATCAACAATTTCATAAGAATTATCAAAATGTTCTGAAAACTCCATTTGAAGATCTACAATGTCGTTAATTCCATCCATTGCTACATCTAATGCTTCTAAAATTGTTTTTTCCGGAACAAAATTAGATCCACCTTCAATCATACAAATTTTATCTTTCTTTCCAGTTACCATTAAGTCTAAATCTGATGATTCCATTTGTTCATGTGTTGGATTTAAAACATATTCTCCGTCAATTAATCCAACTTTTACTGAAGCAATAGGACCATCGAATGGTACTGGTGACAATAATAAGGCTGCTGAAGCACCAATAGCAGCGACAACATCTGGTGTATTTACACCGTCATATGACATTGTAGTTAACATAATTTGCAATTCATGCCTGTAATTCTTAGGTATTAAGGGTCTAATAGGTCTATCTGTTAGACGTGAAGTCAGTACCTCAGCATCTGTAGGTTTAGCCTCTCTTTTAAAGAACCCTCCAGGTATTTTTCCACCCGCATAATGCTTTTCTCTGTATTCAACCTGCATTGGTAAAAAGTCAATGCCTTCTCTTGGTTCAGATGAACAACATACTGTTGCTAAAATTGCTGTTTCTCCATAACTAATAAATACGGAACCACCAGCTTGTCTAGCGATTTGTCCAGATTCTATTTTAAGCGGTCTTCCCGCTATATTCTTTTCTACTTTTATCATTTTCTTCTTTATCTTCCTCTTATCGATAGTTTCTTTATTAATTCATCATAACTATCTAGTTTAGTTTTTCTTAAATATTTCAATAGCTTCTTTCGCTGTGACACTAACTTAACTAAACCATGTTTTGAATGAACATCTTTCTTGTGCATCTTTACATGCTCTGTCAATGATCTAATTCGATCAGTTAGAAGTGCAATTTGCGCTTCACTACTACCGACATTCTTTGCATCAAGACCTGCGTCTTGAAGAAGTGTACTTGTTTCTTTACTATATTTCATATTTCTCCTTAAAAGTATCTATTAATTCAATACATACTTCTTTATCTTTTTCAATTTGTTTGATTAGTAATTCTTTACTTTCAAACTTTTTTTCATCTCGAATTTTATCTAAAAACTCGATATAAAAATTCTTATCGTATAGATTGCCGAATTTATCAGATAAAATGTGAACTTCCATAACAAATTTTTTTTCATTAAAAGTTGGTCTGACACCAGCATTCATCATTCCAAAATAGCATTCTCCGTCTAAGAAAACCCTAGTTAAATATACTCCAGTGCTCGGAAGTAACTGATTTTCAAAAGTTGGAATAAAATTTGCTGTTGGATAATTCATTGTTTTTCCGCGATTTGAACCAGAAACAACAGTTGCATTAAATCCATAAAATCTTCCTAAATAATCATATACCTTGCTTGAGTTTCCATCTAAAATCAATGATCTAATTAAGCTGCTAGATATGGTACTGCCCTTATGTTCTCTCATTACAGGCGTATGAAGTTCTATATTATTGTCACTGCAAAAAGCTTTTAAAAATTCAAAATCTCCTTCTTTTTTATGTCCAAAATAGTGATTTGTACCTACAGAAATTAAAGTTGGATTAAATAAATCTTTTAACACAGTATCTGCAAACATTTGAGCTGACATTAATGAAAACTCTTTGTCAAATGGTATTATTAACACAATATCTAAACCTATCTCTTTTAAAGTTTCCAGTTTTTCATCTAAACTATGGAGATTTATTGAATCTGGTTTATCAGAAAGCACATAAAAAGGATTTGGATCAAATGTAATTAAGCAAGACGGTATATTTCTTTTTTTGCCCTCTTCAACAATATAAGATAGTACATCATGATGACCTTTATGAATACCGTCGTAATTACCAACAGTTATAACTGAATTTGATAACTTTTTAAAATCTTTTAATGATTTTATGATTTCCATTTGTCCTCAAATTTTTCTATTGTAACCGATTCATTCAATCTATATTCACCAACACTTAATCGTGTTAAGCTTATCAAATGACCTACAGTACCTAAATATTCTGCTATATCCTCTGCTAACACCCTTATATAAGTTCCAGATGAACAATCCACAGTGATTTTTAAAGTATTTTCATCTAATGATTCAATTTTTAAGCTATTAATAGTTATCAACTTTGGATTTGTTTTGATTTCAATATTTTTTCTTGCAAGCTTATAGAGTCGAACTCCATTAATTTTCCTTGCTGAGTACATAGGAGTTCTTTGTAATAATTCTCCAACAAACTTATTCTCGCAATCAATTAAACTTTGTTCAGAAATTTCACAAACTTCTTTTTCTTCAACAATGTTGCCTGTTAAATCCATTGAATCCGTTTTTTCTCCTAATTTGATTATACCTTCATAAGTCTTATCAAATTGTATGATATTTGATAATTTTTTGGTCGATTTTCCAATACCTAACACTAACACTCCGTCTGCAAATGGATCTAAAGTGCCTGAGTGTCCAACCTTTTCTTTAGTAATATTTTTTACTTTTTTAACAATTGAAAAAGAAGACAAATCTTTTGGCTTATATATGTTGTAAATCATACTAATCTATCTTTTTTATTAGCTTATCAATTTTTTCAAATTGCTCAAATGAATCATCATAGAAAAATTTTAATGTTGGAGTAGATCTTAAATTTAAAGATGCTGATAAAAATTTTCTAAAAACCGGCACAAGCAAGTTCAGTTCTTCGTTAATAATTTCTATCTTTTTTGTAGGGTTTAAAACACTATAATATAAAGTTGCATGTTTTAAATCAGCTGTCATTTTAACTGAAGAAAAAGTGATAAAACCATATTTCCTTAAATCCATCTCTCTAGTTAAGATATCATTAATGGTTTTTAAAACTTGTTGTGATACTCTCTCTGATCTTGAAAACGGTTTATTATTCAACTGTCTGCTAATGTTCTCTTAATTTCATTTATTTTATACGCAACAATTCTGTCGCCTTCAAAATACTTTTTCACACCTTCAACGGAAATTCCACATTCCATACCTGAATCAACAGATGCTACATCGTCTTTAAAGCGCTTTAATGAGGTAATTGAACCTTTCGAAACAAGCTCCTCTTCTTCGCGAATAAGCCTAACAAAACAATCACGTGTAATTTTACCAGATTCTACTTGAGATCCAGCGATAAAACCAATTTTAGGAATTTTAAATGACTCTTTAACTACTGCAACACCGATAACTTCTTCAACCATATCTGGCTTTAATAATCCTTCAACAGCCATCTTAACGTCTTCAACAATCTGATAAATAATACTATAGGCTCTAATTTCTACATTGTTTTGACTAGCTAATAGCTTGGTATTTGATGGAATTTGAACTCCAAAGCCAATAATAATTGCTTGTGAAGCTTGTGCTAACAAAACATCAGATTCGGTAACATTACCAACCCCTTTATGAACAATATCTACACCAACTTCATCATTGTTGATTTTTTCTATACTTTGTATTAAAGCTTCAATTGAACCATCAGAATCGGCTTTAATAATGATATTTAAATTATTAATATCACCTTCCTTAATCTGAGCTGATATACTGTCTAATGATGTTTTTTGAACCATCTGAAGATCAATTTCACGTTTAATTCTCTGACGTTCATTAGCTATTTTCTTTAAATCTGACTCATTTTCAACTTCTGCAAAAATATCTCCAGCCTGAGGAACTTGATCAAAACCTAGAATTTGGACTGGATCTGATGGTCTAGCTTCAGTGATTCTTTCATTGTTTTCATTCATAATTGCTCGAACCTTACCAGGGTGATTATTACAAATGAATGGAGTTCCTATGCTTAAAGTACCTTTTTGAATTAAGACGGTTGCAACTGGACCTAATCCTTTATCTAATCTTGAATCTATTACAATACCTTTGCAATCAATATCTTGATTTGCTTTCAGGTCTAATACTTCCGCCTCAAGTAAAATTGCTTCCATTAAATCATCTATACCTTCACCTGTTTGAGCAGACGTATGTACAGATTGAATTTTACCTCCCCAGTCTTCCACTAAAACATCTTTTTCAGATAATTCTCTTTTAACAATATCAGGATTAGCGCCTTGCTTATCAATCTTGTTAATAGCTACTACGATTGGGACTTCCGCTGCTTTTGCATGATTAATAGCTTCAATTGTTTGAGGCATAACACTGTCATCAGCAGCAACTACAAGAATAACAATATCTGTTGATTGAGCACCTCTTGCTCTCATAGCAGTAAAAGCTTCATGTCCAGGTGTATCTAAAAAAGTAATTTTATTATCATTATGTAAAACCTGATAAGCTCCAACTCTTTGTGTTATTCCTCCTGATTCCCCTGCAGCAACTTTTGTTTTTCTTATGTAGTCTAAAATGGACGTTTTACCATGGTCTACGTGTCCCATAATTGTTACAACCGGAGCTCTTTCTATCGCATTTGATAATTCTTCTTCTGAGTGAGACGTTACAAACAAGTCATCAACAACTTCTTCATATTTCTTCAATTCAACATCATATTCTCCAGCAATTAATTCTATGACATCCCATTCAAGTCTTTGATTTACAGTTGCTAAAATACCCATTTGTAAGCATTTACCAATTACTTCACTAGTTGATACGTCTAAAACTTTAGCTATTTCATCAATACTAGCATATTCAGCAAGCTCAATTGATCTTTTTTGATCTCCATCTTCTAGCTCAACATCTTTTTTCGATTTCTTGTATGATTTTTTCTTAGGACTTGAATCCATAGAAGCAAGTGTCTTCTTCAATCTTTTAACAGCAGAACTATCTTTTTTCAGTTCATCTCTATGTTTTTTAGCCTGCTTTTTATCCTCTTTCTTTTCTGGTTCACGTAAAGAGATTTTTCTTAATTTTTTCTTTGGTTTTTTCTCAACAGGAGCCTCTTTTTTTGCTTCAGTCTTTTTACTGTCTTTTTCATCCTTAATTGGCTCTTCAGCTTTTTTCTTCTCTGATTTACGTTGATCTTCAACAGACATAATTTTGAACTTTTTGACAGATTTTGTTTTCATGACAACTTTTGAGTCATGAATCTCTTTTCTAACCTGCTCTTTTCTGTCTCTTTCTGCAGATTGACGATCTTTTGCAAACTCTGTATAAACTAATTGTTGTGTTTTACCGTCAATTGGAGACATATGACTAGATACAGAAATATCTTTTGACTTTAAAAAGTCTAAAATATCAGTATGAGATATATTTAGCTCTTTTGCTAACTGGAATATTCTTATTGAATCAGACATTAATTACTCTTCTTTTTCCTCAATATTTGCTTCAGAATCTTGTTCAGAGTCAACGACTTCTTCTTTCGGTAATTCTACTTCTTCAGCTGGCTCTTCATCAGTAGGGTCAGCTTCTTCGCTATTGTCTTCAACTGCTTCAATATTTTGTTCTGTATCAGTTAAATCTAACTCAACACTATCTTCAGTACTTTCAATTACCTCATCAACTTCTTCTTCTTTGTTATGCGTAATTTCTATAAATGAATTTACTGCATCACTTATTGAAGTTATGTCTTTTTCATTAAGTTCTAGCTTTTCGGTTAGAATATATTTTTTTACGTTTAAATAATCTGCAACTGAAACAATATCCGCTTTAGCAAGTTTGTTACTCAACGTTTTTGTAATTCCGTCTAATGATTCAAGTGTTGTTTTCTGATTTATAAGCACTTCATCATATTCTGATTTAGTGTAAGCATCAATTGTATACCCTGTTAACTTTGAAGCAAGATTAATATTTACACCGCTTCTTCCAACAGCATTTTCAAGACCACCTTCTTCAAATATTGCAACACAATATTTTCTATCATCATCTATATATAAATCAACTGGTTTTGCTGGAGAAAGAGCTCTGGTGATAAATACTTCAGACTTCTCTGTATAATTAACAATATCAATCTTTTCATTATTAAGCTCTCTCACAACTGATTGAATTCTACTTCCTCTCATACCCACGCATGCACCAACTGCATCAATTCGTTTATCAACAGAATGGACTATAATTTTACTTCTTTCTCCTGGTTTTCTTGCAATTCCTTTAATTTCAATAATCCCATCTTCAATTTCTGGGACTTCCATTTCAAAAAGCTTGTAAAGGAAAAGATCGTCACTTCGAGATATTAAAATATCTGGACCTTTTGGAGTTACTTCGACTGATTTAACTAGGGCTCTAATTGTATCGCCTCTTCTAAATCTTTCAGAATAAATTTGTTCATTCCTAGGCATTCTTAACTCTGTTTGCTCAATATTTACAAAAGTATTTTCACGATGCACTTGATGAACAGTCCCGATGATAACTTCTCCTATCCTCTGAACATAATCCTCATAAATGTACTGTTGTTGAACTTCTCTAGTTCTTTTGTTCAAAAATTGTCTCGCATTTGCAACCAATCTTCTACCAAAACGCGCAGGATCGATCACCTCTACAAAAGTATCTCCTAACTTTAATTCACCAGCCAAATCTGGTTCAAGCTCTACAGCTCTTTCTAAGGTAATATCAAAGTGATCGTCATCAACCTCTTCTACAATTGTTTTTTCAACATAAATTTCAATTTCACCTTTATCAAGATTAACAATAACACTACAATTATCAGATTCACCAGTTTCTTTCTCAATAATAAATAAGAATAATTGTTCAATTATTGTGCCAAGCTCTGAACGCTCGATATTCTTTTCTCTTGCTAATTCAATAAAAATTTCAATTAAATCTCTATTAATCATAATAACCCTTCAATTTTTTTCATTATAACAAAAATGGGCCGTAGCCCATTTAATTCATTGGAATATATTTAATTAATATCGTATTAACAAGTATCTTAGTTAATACTTAATACGTATCCATAAACTTCTTCAAAAAGCTGATTATATGCCGGGTTATCGACATCTAAGGACTCGAGAAGCATTAAAGACTGATCAGTCTGGCCATTTTGGGCTAGTTTTTTAGCTTTAAGAATACTGATATATTTAATTTCATTTTCAGAATCAGTAAACTTCATTGCCTTGTCGAACATTTTTGTGTCGTTTTGTAACTCTGCAAGCATGATATATCCTTCTTTTTTAAGATTATCATACTTCATTTTAGAAACGCTTTCAGATAAATAAACAAGCGCTTTATCATTATTTCCATTGATAAATGCGGTTCTTCCAAGATAAAACTTAGCTTGATGAGCAGCTTTAGTGCCAGAAAAGTTATCTACAACAGCCTCAAGCTGTAAAACAGCATTGTCAAAATCTGCTTTTTCAAAGTAAATCATTGCATTGCTTAGTGCTGCATCTGAAGCAGACGGCTTTGGATCATCATTTAAAGAAAAAGCTTGGTAAGTGACTAGAAATACAATTAATGCCAGAACAATAGGGTTTAATATGAAATTTTCAATCGGTGTATAGTCCGATCTGTCTTTATAGCTAACCTTAATAGGTGTTAAAATAAAATTTTGAAATTTGTCTATCATTGTATTATTTCCAGTAATTAAACAGTTTATAAAGTTTGGGTCTAAATTTAGTTGATAATTTAGCACTTGAAACCTTTTTATTTTTATCTTTTCTTAATTTTTTTTGAGTCTCTATATCCAGTTGTAAAAATTCATTACAGGCGTTTGAACAGCAATCATTATACTTTTCAGCACATTTATCACATTGAATGAATAATAAATGGCATGCATTATTTTTACAATTCTTATGATCATCTGATGGTGTCTTACATTGATGACATTTACCAATAATGTCATTTGTTACACGTTCTCCCATTCTATCATCAAACACGAAATTCTTACCAATAAATTCAGATTTCAAATCATTTTCCTTCATATCGTGAGCATATTGAATGATTCCACCTTCGAGTTGATACACCTCTTTAAAACCTTTTTTAATTAGATACGAACTAGCTTTTTCGCATCGTATACCTCCTGTGCAGTAAAGATGTACTTTTTTATCCTCTTTTCCTTCTAAAGCTTTAGCAACGGTTGGTAATAATTCTTTTGAAAAATGCGCATCAGGAATAATAGCATTTTTAAATCTACCTACTTCACTTTCGTAATAATTCCTCATATCCACAACGATTGAATCCTTTTCTTTGATTGAACTATTAAAATCAACCGGTTTTAGGTGCACTCCTGTCTTATTCATATCATAGGATTCTTCAGGTACTTTATAAGCAACAATCTCATCACGAACTAAAATTTTTAATTTTAAGAAAGATGTACCCTCTTCAACAGCATGTTTAAATTGAATATCGCTAAATTTATTAATGGAATGTATGTAAGATTTAAAATCTTCTACATTATGTTCAGGAATGCTTATTTGCGCATTGATTCCCTCTTTTGAAACATATATTCTACCAAGTATATCCTGTTCAATTAGATCTAAAAATAATTTGTTGCGTAAATCTTCAGGATTATCAATAAAACAATACTTATAAAAAGAATAAGTTAACCTATTAAAACTTTCTCTTTTTAAGCTTTTTTTTAGTTCAATTTTTGACTTTTTATTGTACATATTGGAATGTTAATAGAAAAAGAGCCTATTAACAATAAATAATAGGCTCTTTTCATTCATTAAAGTAATAATTAATTACTTAAATCAGGTCTATGAACTGATACTTGACTAATACCATTCCAAGCGCTTTGACCCCAAGTAGATTCCCAATCAGGCATTCTTTTACTCATTTCGCCAAGCAATGTTAGAAAGGCAGATTGATCTAAGGCCTCTGAAAGTGTATCATGTCCAGAAACGAATACATACTCATTGAAAGGTTGACCAGTATTTGAAACCATACAGACAAAATGTTCATCTGAACCTAATTCGTCTCGAATTTCATTTGCAAGTTTAAAAATTGATTCTGCGTTAGATTGACCGCCTTGCCTTACATTCCATTTACTTTGTCTAAGATATTTCCAAGTTTTCACTTGAGGATTGTAACTTAAATCAGGTCTCAAAGTATAAAACACAGTTCCATTTCGTCCCTCAACCATTTTACCGTCAAATTTGTCATAAGGAACAGGATCATGATTTTGCCATTCATTAAAGACGGCATCAATCATATCTGCTGAAGTAAATATAGATTTTGGCATTCTTATGTAATCTCCTGCATCTGGACCATTGATAATTTGGTAAGTAGTTGCAGCACCAAGATCTGTCGCATGTGCCTTATTGTGTTGTATCATAGCTTTTTCATAATCAGAAACTTTTACACCATCTTGAACACCAATTTGAATTTGCATGTTGTATGTTTGTGAGAAAGCTAAAGTTGAAAAAACTATCATTAATAATATTATTTTCATTTTCCCTCCATTTTGTTAATAACCTTTAATCTTAATTATTTTTAACAAAAAAAGTAATATAATAGCTAATTAAAGTGATAATTTGTTACCTCTTTCAGTTATATTAAACCCATTACCGATTATTTTTTTATACTCAAGCGAATCCTTATTTAACGCAGGATTTGTGTGGTTTAAATGAATGAAATATATAGAATCTTTTTTATCAGAATGTTTAAATAATTTCATTGTTTCGATTATAAAAGGATGAGGAATTTGAGACATATCTCTGCCTGGAAGTTCATTGATATCATAAAAAGTTCCATCTAATAAACTGTAGTCTGAATTTTCTACAATATCTATAATATCTGTCTGCCATTTACTCCATTTATCAATATCTGGAATGAAAACTAAAGATTTTGATGGTCCTTCTATTCTGAAACCTACAGTTTCAGAAAATTCATCCCTATGAGGTACCTTAAATGGAATAATAGATAGTCTTGAATTTAGTTGAACTTTTTTATTGTGACTTAAACCTGATAAGGAAATATTCTTTAAATCAACCAATTGACTCCAAGGACCATTATTTCTTAAAAAACTTTCCATTTTAGGCATGACATTAACTATAGTACTTTTTGCACCCATAACCTCTCTTCCTAAATGCATCAAACCAGTATAATGTCCTATGTGAGCATGCGTTAAAAAAATTCCTTTAAGTTCCCTTTTATTGTTATTGGTTAACAAATGTAACTGTTCAGCAAAATCAGGCGTTGCATCAATCATCCAAACTTCATTTGAAACAGGGTCAACAATACCAATACTTGAGACTTTGTTGTGAAGATTTGGATCGTTCCATTTATCAATACAACAAGTTTTTTGACAAGCAGCATGAGGAGCACCACCGTCTTGTGCAATTCCTAGAATTACAACATATGGCTGCTCTTTTATATAGGTAAAACTATAAAATAGCGATGAAATCGATAAAACTAATAATAACCTAACCACCAAGTTGAAGTTCATCATCGGATGATGTTACGGGTGTATTTGGTGAATTGTACATTGCGTCAATTTCAGCTTTATGTTTTTCAACAACTACTTTTCTCTTTATAGACATTTTTGGAGTTAATTCTCCTCTATCAACGGTCCATTCATCTGCAATTAAAGTGAATTTTCTTACCGATTCATATCTTGAAAAGTTTGTCATTGTATCTTTAACAATGGCATCAAATAAGTCATATGCAAGTTCATGCGCACATATGGCATTATAATCTAAACCTGATAAACCTTTTTCTTCTGCCCAAGCTAAAAGATTTTCTTTATTTGGAACTATCAATGCTGAAATGAAATTCCTATCATCTCCTACAACATTACATTGTTCGATATATTTATTTGATGTAAGCGAAACTTCCATTGGTTGAGGGGCAACATTTTTACCTCCTGAAGTTACAATCAAGCTCTTTTTTCTATCAGTGATGCGTAATAAACCATCTTCATCAAATTCACCAATATCGCCTGAATGAAACCATCCATCAATAATTGCTTCATTAGTAGCTTCTTCATTTTTATAATAACCCATCATAACATTATGACCTCTACAAACAATTTCACCATCAGGTTGGATTTTAACTTCAACGCCTGGTATTGCTTTTCCAACAGTACCAAATTTAAAAAGATCAGGATGTCCTATAGTCATAACTGGACTAGTTTCTGTTAAACCATATCCTTCAATAATAGAGATTCCAATTCCACAGAAAAACGATCCCACTTCTTTTGATAATGCTGATCCACCAGAAGAACAAGCTCTGACCTTACCACCTAATGCAGCTCTAAATTTATTAAGCACTAACTTATCAGCAATTTTATATTTTAAACCAAGAACAAATGGTAAGTCTCGATTAGTTGTACGATAAGGTACAGTTTGCAACCCAACAGATATCGACCATTCAGCAAGTTTCTTTTTAACTCCAGTCATTGATGAAACTGTATCTAAGATCTTAGCATGAATTTTTTCAAAAATTCTTGGTACTGCAGTTAAAAAAGTTGGTCGAACTTCTCTAATATTTTCAAAAAGAATTTCTGGAGTAAAATTCATTTCAGCGTAATAAATAGAAGTTCCTTGGCTGAAAATTGAATAATGACCACCTACTCTTTCGAAACTATGACTAATTGGTAAAAACGAAACAAACCTTTCTATACCATCAGCAGGTTTTAATTCAGGATTAAGCTCCATAGCTGCTTTTATAGTACTATCAATTGAAAGAAGGTTATTGCAAATATTCGAGTGGCTAAGCATAACTCCCTTTGGATTTCCAGTTGTTCCACTTGTATAAATAAGTGTTAATAAATCATTTTCTTCAACTGTTGCGGAAATTGCTCTAATATCGTGTTGAGTGTCTTGCATATTAAAGACATCAGAATATTTTATAACATTATCTTTTCCGCCACTATATTCATCATCCATAATAATAATGGTATTTAAATTTGAATTAGCGTCATTAATTAAAGGATATACCTTGTCTAATTGAACCTCATCTTGAACAATAGCTATTTTACTTTCTGAATGTTCAACAACATATTGAGATTGGGTTGGAATAAGCGTTGGGTAAACTGGAACAGATACAGCTCTAATATGAGCAATTGCGTAGTCCGATATTGCCCATTTACGGGAATTTGCGCCAATGATAGCAACTTTATCATTATCATTTATTCCTAAATTTTTTAATCCATTTGCAAAATCTTCAACCATCACTTGAAGATCAGCTAACTCTACACCTTCCCAACCATTTTCAGTTTTTATATAAAAAGTTTTTAAGGTTGGTCTTTCGCTTACTAAATGTTGAAACATTTGTGGTACTGTTTTAAATGACACTATTACACTCCTTTTAATATTGGTTATTGACAAACTACATACTTTATCTGAAATTTGTCAACATCTTTGCCGGGGTGGCGGAATTGGTAGACGCGCTGGTCTCAAACACCAGTGAGAGTAATCTCATGTCGGTTCGAGCCCGACCCTCGGTACAAAAAAAAAGGGCTTAAAAAAGCCCTTTTTTTTAACTAATTAAACTTATTCCTCTTCTGGAGGGAAGACTTCATCATTAAGTTTTTTTAACTGTTTCTTAATATCTGATAGGTCTCTTCGAGTTCTACGCTTTTCTGAATCAAAGTTATCTTCTAACCCTTCAAGATCACGTTGAACATTTTTAATTCTTTTTGTTAAGTCTCTATCAACTCTTTTAATCTCGTACGCTAGGTCATCGATTAAATTTCCAAGAGAGTCAGCCTTAGCATAAATTAACTTAGTATTTGCTAGAATCATATCTTGACCTCTTTTAATCTCTTTACCTTGGCCGATATTTTCTAACTCAACAGCTTTAACTCTTTGTTTAAATTCTTTATTTACCATATCTACATGCTCTGCTTGCTCACTTCTTAATTGAGCCATTTCATCCATAGCTGATCCATATTGCATTAATGAAAAACCAACTGCTAGAGTCAAAGCAAGAACAACAACACTTAAAATCTTTTCTGTACTAGATAACATAATAAATACCTCAATTGTTTTTTTAGTCCAAAGAAACTAATGAATGAAAATTCAATATGAAAACATTTTTTTTATTTAGGAATATTTCCAATTCTGGAAAGTCTGGGTAAATAATTTTCTAAGTCTAATGAAAACCAAGTAATAACTGGTTGTCCAAGAATATGACTCTTGGGAACAAAACCCCAAAATCTTGAATCTTCACTATTATCTCTATTATCTCCCATCATCCAATAATAATCTTGTTTTAAAGAATATGTATCAATCTCACTAATACCTTTATCATTTATTTTTAAATATTTTAAATATTCTTTTTTCATTACTGACATCCATGGATTAATTAATGAAGCATTAGGTTGCGGAACATAATTATCAAATACTTTCCTATCACCTGTTCTTCTATATAAGTCGTACGGATCTTCATTAGTAAATGTTAGCTTTTGATCGTTAACAACCAATTCAACTTTATTTCCTTCAAATAATAGTAAAGGGATAATTAGCTCCCAATTCATGTCCTCATTAATTATATATGTATCACCTCTTTTCGGGATTTTAAGCTCTTTCATATTATCTTTATTTCCAAGATTCATAAATATACTGTCATCAATATAGGATTCTGATGAGGGTTCTTGCGATAAAAATTGACCACCTTCAGGTAATAAGTACTCTTCATTATTAACAAACACTTTTCGATTTTCAATTCTAACATGATCACCAGGTAAACCAATACATCTTTTTACATATTTATATACATTATCTCTAGGATATTCGAAAACTACTACATCTCCTCTTTCTACATCTTTAAATGCAGGAAATCTATAATCAGGCAGAAATGTAGGAATACTTACAGCTGTAAATGGAACCCAAATTTTTTGAGGAACTTTCATACCATAGATATATCTACTTCCAACAAGCATGTCTCCTCTTAATATATTCTTTTCCATACTTCCTGTTGGTACGATATAAAGCTCTACAACTGTTTCTTTCAAGAAAAGGATAGCCAAGATTAAAACAGAAAGTGATTTTATTTCTTTAATGAAGTTTTGCATTATTTAATATTGGATGATATTGGCTTAAAGGTTAGTCTATGTATTGGTGTATATGAGTATTTGTCTAATGCTTCCAAGTGTTTTTTTGTTCCATATCCGCTATTTGATATAAAATCATATTGTGGATAAATATAATGAAATGATCGCATTATTTCATCTCTTGTTACTTTTGCTATAATTGAAGCAGCCATAATTTGCTCATATTTTTGATCGCCTTTTATAATACCTTCATTTTCAATTTGAATGTCTAATGAAAACCCATCAACTAAAACTTTATCTGGCCTAACGCTTAATGAGCTTATTGCATCTTTCATAGCATCTTCAGATGCAATCTTAATATTATGCTTATCAATATAATCATTCCATTTAACTCCAACTGCAACTGAAATAGCATTTTCTAAAATCTTGATATATAAAACTTCTCTCTTCTTTTTAGATAATTTTTTTGAATCATTTAGTGAATCAATTGAGTTATTTAGTATTACTGCTGCAGCTACCACTGGACCAGCTAAACAACCTCTACCCACTTCATCAACGCCTGCAATAATCATATTTTAAAATTAATAATAAAAAATCAATGTACATCTTTTAAAAAAATAATTAATATGTGTCCATGTCAAAAAATCAGTATACGCTTCTAGTTTTTTCAATCATAGGAATTTTACTATTGATCCCAGGATATGGAGTTCACTTTTTTGAACAAATTTGGAGTTTTCCAGGAAATCTTTTTTCAGATGACTTCAAACAATCATTTCCCTTAGCTACCATACCTCTAATGGTTATTTCTCTATTGGGAACTGGTATGTACATGACTTTTAAGCTAGGATTTCCACAATTAACACGCATTATGCACGGTATAAGAGTTACTCGAGGTGACTACGACAGCACGGAAGATGAAGGAGATTTAAATCATTTTAAAGCACTTTCAACTGCTTTAGCAGCTACTGTGGGTATTGGAAATATTGCTGGAGTAGCTATTGCAATTCAAATTGGTGGACCTGGTGCATTATTTTGGATGTGGATTACAGCTTTTTTTGGAACTGCTTTAAAGTATGCTGAATGTACTCTCGCGGTTGAATACAGAGAAACAGACTCTCAAGGAAATACTGCGGGAGGACCAATGTATACTATAGAAAATGGTTTAGGTCCTAATTGGAGATGGCTAGCAGTAGTATTTGCATGCTTTACAATTATTTGCTCTTTCTTTACAGGAAATGCTATTCAATCGAATACCCTTACACAGCAGCTGTACAGTCAATTAGCTTCTATTTTTGGAACAGATAATTTTTTAATGTCTACTAAAGAAGTTGCTTTATTAGGTGATGTTTCAAATATATCTATTATGCATGTTGCAATTGGTCTAATTTGTGCTGCAATTGTTGGTTCAGTTATTTTAGGTGGAATTAAAAGAATAGGTAATTTTACAAGTTTTCTTGTTCCTATTATGGCTGCTATTTATGTTTTTTGTGCTTTATTTATTGTGATAACAAACTTTGATCAGGTTGGTAATTCTTTCAATACCATATTTACCATGGCATTTAATCCACCATCCTTGCTAGTTCCTGCTACTGGTGTTGCTTCAGGAGCATTTATAGCATTTTTAAATACAATGTTAATGGGTGTAAAAAGAGGTTTATTTTCAAGTGAATCTGGTCAAGGTTCAGCTGCCATTGCTCATTCAACAGCAAAAACACCGTACTCAACTAGAGAAGGTGTTGTCGCTTTATTAGAGCCATATATTGATACTATTATAATTTGTACATTAACTGGCTTAGTAATTATGGTTACTGGTTCATGGAAATTTACTGAGTTTTATTCCCTAAGAATTGATTCATCAATTGTTGAATTAAAAGAAGGTGTATTACTTACTAGTTATGCTTTTTCACAAGGAATTCCTTTTGGTAGTGAAATGGTTACCATTGCTGTTGTTCTTTTTGCTCTTTCAACTGCTATAAGTTGGTCATTTTATGGTGATAGAGCAACTGAGTATTTGTTTGGATCTAGTTATATTACATATTATAGATATGTTTATGTTATGATGGTCTTTTTTGGCTCACTATTAACTTTAAAACAAGTTTGGAATCTTGGTGATGCTGCCCTTGCTTTTATGACTTTCCCTAACCTTATTGCGATCATTCTTTTAAGTACCAAGTTAAAAGATATTTCCTCTAAATACTTTGAAAAGTACTAATCACATTCTTGATACCGCATTAGAAATTTCAGATCAAGCTGCTGAACTTATTCGTTTATCTTCTCAAAAAATTAAATCTTTTAAGTCTAAAGGAGAAATTTCAAACCTTGTAACTCAAACTGATATTGAGGCTGATAAACTTATCACCAAAAAAATTAAAGATTCTTTTCCTGAACATAATATTGTTTCAGAAGAATTAGGATCAAATAATTTGAGTTCAGATTATACCTGGTACATTGACCCAATTGATGGCACCAACAATTTTGTACACAATTATCCTTCTTTTGCTGTTTCTATAGGAGTTTTCTTTAAAAGTAAACCGCTGGTTGGGGTTGTTTATGATATCCCCAATAACGAAAAGTTTTTTGCTTCTAAAGGCGGTGGTTCTTTTAGTAATGATTCTCCAATATCTGTTTCAGATAAAGATTATTTTAATGAAGGGTTATATGTTACTGGTTTTATACCATACGATGAAAATTATATTGATAAAAATTTGCAAGTAATAAAGAATATCAATCTTAATTCACATGGTGTTAGAAGGTTGGGAGCAGCTTCCTTAGATATGTGTCATGTAGCTAAAGGTATTGTTGAAGGATTTTGGGAATACAATTTACAACCTTGGGATACAGCAGCCGGTAATATCATTATTTCTGAAGCAGGCGGATCTGTTTCAAATGAAGACGGAAATCAATATAATTTTGATAAATGTATCGTCGCTTCTAACAAAAAAGTTCACAAAGATTTTTTAAAAATTATTAAAGAATCTTAACTCAACTCTAAATAATCTTTAACATCAGATAATACGCTTTTCATAAGCTTGTCATCAGTTTCTAGTAAAGTTTTAACTTTTTCTCGTCCTTGAGCAATCTTATCACCTTTGTAAGAGAACCAAGAGCCCATTTTTTCAACAACACCACCTTGTAAAGCTAAATCCAGTAAATCTCCAGCATATGAGATTCCTTTACCGTACATAATATCAAATTCAGTCATTTTAAAAGGTGGAGCTACTTTATTTTTTACAACTTTTACTCTGGTTCTATTTCCAGTCATATCAGTTCCTTCTTTAATAGCAGCTATTCTTCTAATATCCAATCTTACTGATGAATAAAATTTCAACGCTCTACCACCAGGAGTTGTTTCTGGACTACCGAACATTACACCAATTTTCTCTCTAATTTGATTAATAAAAACTACACATGTTCTAGATTTGTTAATTGGACCAGAAAGCTTTCTTAGTGCTTGTGACATCAATCTTGCCTGTAAACCAACTGTAACATCACCAATCTGTCCATCAAGTTCAGCTTTAGGCACTAATGCAGCTACAGAGTCAATAACAATAACATCCAAAGCAGCTGTTTCAAGCAACTTTTGAAGAATATCGAGTGCTTGCTCTCCAGAATCTGGTTGTGAAACCAATAAGTCTTCTGCGTTACATCCAAGATTTTTGGCATATTCTGGATCTAATGCATTTTCAGCGTCGATAAACGCTGCTTTTCCACCATTTTTTTGACATTCAGCAACAATATGTAAAGCTAAAGTGGTTTTTCCTGAAGATTCAGGTCCAAACACTTCAATAATTCTCCCTTTTGGTACACCACCAACTCCTAAAGCCATATCAAGTGAAAGACATCCAGTTGAAATTGCTTCTACATCAAGATTGGCAGTTCCACCCAATCTCATAATGGATCCATCTCCATACTCTTTATTAATATCTAATTGAACTGCTTCTAACGCTTTATCTACATTTTTTGCCATTACGACTTTCCTTTAATATTTATGAATTTCTTAAAATTTTTCGTATTTCATTAAGACACAAGGTAACAGTTAATTCACGATTTGTGATCCTGTCAGGTGTTAAATTATACCTCTTAATATATAAATTATTTTTATAAAATATTCCAACAAATACTAATCCAACTGGTTTTTTTTCTGTTCCACCACCTGGACCAGCTATTCCAGTTATCCCGATTCCTATATCTGTATTATTTTTCTTAGCTATATTTTTTGCTAAAGATTCTGCAACCTCCTCACTTACTGCGCCATATCTTTCTATCAAATCCTTATCTACACCAATATCATTAATTTTTAACTTATTGCTATAACAAACACTTCCACCTTTAAAATATTGAGAACTTCCAGGAACATCTGTTAATCTTGATGCAAGCAAACCTGAAGTGCATGATTCAGCAGTACTTACTGTAAGATTATTTTGAATAAGCAGGTCAGCTATTACTTGTTCCAACTTATCGTTATCATAACCATATACATATTTTTTAATTCTTGGAACTATTGAATTAATTAAATCTTCAACTAATTGATTATTTGATGATGTGAGACGTATATCAACTCCTAACATCCTATGAGGCAAGAATGCAATATCACATTTTTCCTTATTAGCATCAATGATATCTGTAATTTTTTCTTGAAGAATGGATTCAGGAACCCCTGTTGTTCTAATGCTTTTACAAACAACTTTATTCTTTAATGATTTTTCAATTTCTGGTAACACATAATTTGTAAACATAGATTTCATTTCTTTGGGAACTCCTGGAAGTGCAAAAAAATTGACTCTATTTTTATCTCCTGTAATTAAACCTTTAACACTTTTTAAAACCGAATCATGTTTTTTAGTGTAATGCAATCCTCTTGCAGTACCAACCAAATTAGGAATCATAATTCCTCTTTTAGATTTATATGCCTGATTTTTATTAAGATTTGGCATTTTGAAGTTTAATCTTTTGAATCTTTCTGATAAAATTTCCCAATACTCTTTATCAAATTCATGTGAATCATCGAAGTATTCAAGGAATGAAGACACTGTAATATCGTCGACCGTTGGCCCAAGACCTCCTGTAACAATAATCTGATCACACCTCCATTCCCTAAATTGATACTCTAAGGTGTCATAAATAACACCAAAATCATCTGGAATAGTATGATGAACATTGACTTTAATTCCTGAAGAAAGTAGTTGTTGTCCTATCCAAGCAGCATTACGATCTACCGTAAAACCACTTAATAACTCATTTCCAATTGTTATAATTCCAACTCTCATTGCAGTATCCATAAGTTAACACTTAAAAAAATTATTACAACAATTATGGACAAAAGTGCGGCCATAATATCATCTCCTATAACCCTATTGTATGCTTTTTCCTTTGGATTTCTTTCAACCCATCCGACTGGACCAATCTTAGAAATATCAAAAAATCTAAAAACTATAAATGTTAATATGAAAAGCTCACTTGTTGCGGAAAGAGATTCTATAAGATTAAACGAAAGCTGATCAAATATGCTTGTAAAAATATAGACACCAGAAATAGCAATACCCATTCCTATAACCTCATCTAAAACATATTCTTTGGGATCTTCAGATTCAACAAGAGCGGTAAGCTTTCTATAAGCACCTGGACCGATAATTAGAGTAAAAAATGCTAGAAAAGAAGCTGTTTCTGCGTTTTGTTCATATAATGCAATAAACAAAACTATAAGGGAAGCCCAAGTACCTCCTCCGGGAATTTTTCCAATGCCAAATAATGTGGCAAGCTGAACATTAAATCCTTTACTAAAATCCATTTTTAACAAAATAATGAATTCCAGTTGCAGCGGCATAGATTGCATTAATATTGACAATAAGATCAACTATAACTTGTGATGGATTTACAAGCAATATTATTAAAACCATACCGTGTTGAAACACTGTTTTTAGCTTTCCAAATTTTGATGTTTCAAGCGGTTTATTCTTCGCAATCAGATAGTTTCTATATAATGTAATAATTATATCTCTACCAATTATGATTATGAAAGGCCATAGCTGTATTATATCTAATACTAATAGCGCTGATAGTGCTCCTATCATTAAAACTTTATCAGCCAATGGATCCATATAATTACCGTGACCTGAAACCAAATCATATTTTCTAGCAATTTTACCGTCAGCAACATCGCTAAAACTGCAATATGCAAAGATTATACCAGCATAAAGAAAATTGTCATTTAAAATTAAATAAATGATTAATGGGGTTAGCAGAATTCTAGAATAAGTGAGGAAATTGAGAAAAAATTTCAACTTAACTTTACCCTTCCTGAAATAGCTGAAGAAATAGTTTTGTCGTCGATATATTCCAAATTACTACCAACTGGCAAACCAACAGCAAGCCGGGATAGTTCAACGTTCTTATCTTTTAAAATTTTTTCGAGATAAAGCGCAGTGGCATTTCCAGACGTACTAGGATTAGTTGCAATAATAACTTCTTTAAGCCCTGAATTAATTCTTTTTAAAAGCTTGTCAAAAGATAGATCTGATGGACCAATACCATCTAATGGAGAAATAGCTCCACCAAGCACATGATATAATCCATCGAAACTGTTGGTGTTTTCAATTTTAATAACATCTTCCATATTTTCAACAACACATAAAATTTCAGAATTTCTAGCGTCACTGCTTAATGGAGATTCTTCACCTTTAAGTAACACCATCCCCGTATCTGGACAAATATCAAGCTTTTCATCAACCTCTTTTAAGGCGCTAATCAAGTTCTTACCCAATGACTTTTCGGACTTTACGATAAAATATGCTATTCTTTCTGCTCCTTTTCTTCCAATTCCGGGAAACTTGGTCAAAGAATCAATTAATACTTCAATATATTTAGTAGCATTTGCCATTAAAATCCTGGTAATCCATCAGTTAAACCACCAGTTACAGCTTTTAATTTCTTAGCTGATGTATCTTTAGCATCTTCAAGAGCATTATTTACAGCGACTTTTATAGCATTTTCAATTACATAAGCTTCGCTACTTAAAAGCGTTTCATCAATTTCTACATTTTGAGTTTTCATATCTGCTGTCATAGTAACCTTGCATGCACCATTAGCAGATACTCCTTCTACTTCTATGCTCTCTAACTCTTTCTTAATTTTTTTCATTTGAGATTTCATATTTTGAGCTTGTTTAAGCATTTCTTTCATATTTCCAAACATTACAACATATCCTTTCCATCAAATAGAGATACAATATCATCTTCATTTACTTTTTCTTCTTTTTTATCTTCAATTTTTTCAACCTCAGTATCAACCACCAAGCTAACATTAATATTGGAGCCGTACTTTTCATCAATAATTGACTTTACAAGCTCCAAACCTTCCTGTAATAGTTTTTGATTGAATTCGGAGCTATCATAAGAAATCACCTCAAGATTGTTACCTTTTAAATCTCCAAGAATACATCCAGATAACTGCGCTCCGATTGATCCCCTTTTTTTTGAAACTTCTTTAACGATTTGATTCCAATCATTTTTCAATAATTCTTCACTTAAGTCTATTTTTTTCTCTTTTTTTTTAGATGTTACGTCAGGAGTTTTATTTTTCATTTTTGCTTTTGGAGTTTCTACCTCTTGTTCCTGTGAAATTTCTTTTTTTAAAAATTCTTCAATATCAACGCTTGAATCAAATTCTAAGAGCTTGATTAAATTCATTTCTAATAATAAATATTGATCAGAGTATTGTCGTATTGAAGCATAAAGTGTTGAAAGATTATTTGATAGTCTAATTATATCTTTGTGACTCCAAGCGTAGTTTAATTGATTATATTTTTTAGAAAGTTCCGAATCTATCCCTGCAAGCTTTAATCCGTTTTTAAAATTTAATACAGATAAATTTCTGAAATGCAGAATAAGATCTTTTAATAAATCTTCAACTATATAACCTTTGTTTCTAATAACCTCTAAATCAGCCATGAGTTTATCTCCGTCTCTTTCATGTAAAGCATCAGAGATACTAAATAAAATTTCATGAGGAACTACTCCAAGCAAATCCTGTACAATATCAAAAGTGATGTCATTTCCTAAAACAAGGACTTGATCTAAATAACTTAATGCATCTCGCATACTTCCTTCAGATTTAGAGGCAATCATTGATAACGACTTCTCGTCAATTGATTGGTTTTCATTTTCTGTAATATATTTTAATCTATCACTTATTGTAGTGTTTGAAAGTGGTAAAAAATCGAACCTTTGACATCTTGAAATAATCGTTTGCGGTACTTTATGTACATCTGTAGTTGCCAGAATAAATTTGACATGTTGAGGAGGTTCTTCTAATGTCTTTAATAAAGCATTAAATGCTTGTGTAGTAAGCATATGAACCTCATCAATGATAATAACCTTAAATTTGCCGGAAACAGGCATAAACTTGATATTTTCTCGCAATTCGCGTATTTCATCAATTCCTCTATTTGAGGCTCCATCAATCTCAATCACATCCATAGATTTACCATCAATAATATCTAAAACAGACTCAGATTTTAAATCATAGTCTGTAGTTGGTGTATCTGCACCATTTAAAGACATAGCTACTAGACGAGCTGTTGTTGTTTTACCTACCCCTCTTGGTCCAGCAAATAAAAATGCTTGGGCGATTCGATTTTTTTCAAAAGCCTTTTGAAGTGTAGCAGTAATATGTTCTTGACCAACAACATCTTTGAATTGTTTTGGACGCCATTTAAGAGCTAAAACTTGGTAATTTTCTGACAATTTATTTCCTTTATTTTGCAGAATTTAATCAAACATATTAAAAGAGCGTAGAATTATAATAACTCTACGCTCCTTTTTTAAATCAAATATGATTTTAAACTTATTTCAGATCTATTTATTAGTCGCTTAAAAGAGATTTTAAGCTATCAACTTTTGAGTCGCTAGCTTTTAGTCCCATCTTTGAAGATTGTTCAAAGTATTTTAACGCCATAGCGTTATCATTGACCTCTAAATAATAGTCTCCTAAAGAATCATAAGGATTTGCTTTTCCAGCCTGCCTTCTTACTTGCTCTTGAAGAGTTTCTTTAGCTAAGTCCATCTCATCTTTTTGCATGTAAGCATAACCCATAATATTTAACGCCGGCGTAAAGTTGGGATTCATTGCGTACAATTCCTTTCCTCTACGTAAGATCATGTCAGGTCCAATATCGCTCATTGTAGCAAAAATTGATTCCATTCTCAAAAATGATCCATCTGGATATTTTCTTACTAACCTTTCAACGACTCTATCAAAAGAATTAGTGCCAAGCTGATTATCATCATATAGCGTAAGTATCATTTTTTTCTCTTCCACAGAAGCATTTAAAGACATACTAACAGCTACATCTAAGTCTTCATTAGCAGAGCTTTGGTTTTGCATAAGACGATGTGTTCTAGCTCTCATTGCATAAGCAAGAGCAAAGCTTTCATCTGTTTCAATCGCATTTGAGAATGACTCATTAGCCTTCTCCCATTCCAGATTGTAGAACTGCCACATGCCTGTATTAAATGCGGATTTAGCTTCATCAGATTCACTGGTCCATTGCATTATTTTAGCATCATCACTAGCCATTTTCTCTTGATATTTAGCCAATGCTAGATTTCTTGTTGCCCATTCAAATTCAGGATCAACTTCAAACGCTAATTGATAGTTTTCTATAGCTTTGTCATACTCACCTTTATTGAGGTGAAATTCAGCTAATGAATCATATGCGTTTGCTTCATTTGGATTTAACTCAATATATTTTTCAATAAATGGTAATCCTTTATCATATTCCTCATCGCTTTCAGCATTCCAAAAGTAAGAATAAGCTAAAAGATTGTATAAATGACCTGCTTTTAATCTCTCGCCTGCTTCTAATAATAACTCTCTACCTTCATCAATACGATCATTGAACTGAAGATATCTGTATGCTCCTGAAGCTAGAAATTTATCACCTTTATATTTTTTATATAAATCAGGATGAGCGTCAAATCTACCACTTTCACCGTTAATCCAGTTTACAGCTGCTTCCATCAACTTTGTTTCAGGATGCCCTTTTTTAGCTAAATCTAAGGCAGTTTCAAGATATTCTCTTCTTAAAACTCTATCTTGCTCAGCATACCCTAGATTCAAATAACATGAAGCACAATTTGGATCTTTTTCAATACCCTCTAAAAACAATGCTCTTGCTTCAGCAAAACGAACATGATGCATTGCTTCTAATCCATCCATTAATTCATTTGAAGCTTGGCCAACTTGTCTTGGCATTTCGCCAGAGTTAGACTGACAACTAATAGCTAAAAATGAAAGTAATATTAATATTCTTTTCATTATTTCCTCCCTTTATCTTGTAAAAACAAATGTTGAATCATCTGACAAAGATGAATCAAATTTGTAATTTTCTAAGTCAAAGTCTTTTAAATCTTTATTTCTGGTGATTTTATTGTTAATTACAAATTTTGCTAATAAACCACGAGCTTTCTTTGCATTAAACGAAATAAATTTAAGCTCACCACCCCTATATTCCTTAAATACTGTATTTAGTATGTTCCCTTCAAGATTTTTCTGATTGATAACATTAAAATATTCATTTGAAGAGCAATTTATAATGGTCTTATTTTCATGTTTTTTAATGTTTTTATTAAGATTACTAGTCACTTGATTGCTCCAAAAATCATACAAATTCTTTCCTTTGGCATTTTCAAATTTTGTTCCCATTTCAAGTCGATATGGTTGAATTAGATCTAAAGGTTTTAATACTCCATACAACCCAGAAAGAATTCGCAAATGATCTTGAGCAAACTCTAAATCATTTTGGTTAAATGTTTCTGCTTGTAATCCTGAATAAACCCCTCCATCAAAAGCTAAAATAGCTTGTTTTGCATTATCTTGATTAAATGGCAAAGACCAATTATTAAAACGTTCTTTATTTAAATCTGCCAGTGAATCGCTAATTTTCATTAAATCTTTTAAATCTTGTGATGTTAAATTTTTGGCTTTGTTAACAAGCTCTTGTGCGCTTTCAATAAAATCACATTGTGTAAATGCTGAAACAGCATCTTGATGTTTAAAATTTAACTTTTTTGATGGTGATAATAATGTAATCATTTTAACTCCCTTAAATTGTCTATTATTACTTGATGCACTGGAATTGATTTCTGCTGCACAAAGTTAAACATTACAAAGGTATGAATCGTTTGAAAAGATGGGTCATGCTCTCCTTCAACAAAAATACCTTGGTGCACGTCATAGCTTTTGCTTCCTACCCTAGTAATACGACATCCAATATCAAGTTTAACAGGATGATGAACTTGCTTGATGTAGGTTACATCCATGGAAGCTAGTAACCCTGCTGCGGTGCTATTTAATCCCAGATCATAAGTAGTTTCCCCGTAAATATGATCAATAAAATCTTTATGTTTTGTTTCAAGCAAACTGAGGTAAACCGTGTGATTAATGTGTCCTAATGTATCTACATCCCTCCACCTGGTTTCTGCTGTTGTAAAAAAGTCGTAATCGCTTCTAGTTAAAATCTTTTTTTTCATATTAGCTTTTTTTTGAAATCCTCACACAAGTCCCAAACTTTTTTCCAATCCTCTTGACTATAAGAAGCTCTAGAAGATTTAATTTCTCTACATTTAAAAAAATACTTACCAGATACACCCTTCACCTCATCAGAGGTTGACAAATAAATACTGGAGTCTGCGCCATTATCAACAGTTCTAGCAAACATTTTTGCTCCAAATTTTACAATATATTTTATCAAATTTCCTTCATTACCTGCAATATTGGTATCTACAAAACCGGGATGTAATACATTGACTGAAACCCTATCTTGCATCGCTGACAATTGATACGTAAACATAATATTCATCAGCTTTGAAACACAATACGAAGTCCAGGCAGAAAAGCTTTTTTCAGAATTGATATTCTCATAATCAACTTCTGCGCCAATGTGCGCATTGGAAGCAACGTTCACTATTCTTCCATCATTCGATTCTGAGAGAATATTTAATAACTCTGTAGAAAGAACAAAATAATTCATTTGATTGGTGGCGAATGTTTTTTCAAGTCCTTCGGATGTGATCTGCTTTGTTTTATTTGCTCCACCAGCATTATTTAACAGCACATCAATTTTGCTGTGCTTTTGTTTGATTCTGTCTGCTAAATCTTTCACATTAGCAACTAAACTAAGATCGCATTCAAAAAAGTCTAAATTTTCATTGCCAGAATGTGCAATGATTGCTTCAAGAGCTTTTTTACCTTTATCGGGATTTCTTCCAACTAAATTAACATGATAGCCTTTTTTAGCAATAGATTTAGCAGCTGCTAAGCCAATTCCATCTGTTGCTCCTGTAATGATAATATTTTTGTGCTGCATATATCTGATATTTGAAGAATTAAATATTACTCATAAATTATTATCGATGTTACAAAATTTTGAATCAATAGTTCTAATTTGGCTGGGTATAGGCTTTATCACCTTTATTACCCTGTTAAAAATTCCAGCACCCTATGGCAAATTTTCAAAAACCAATTGGGGTCCAATGATTCCAAGTAAACTTGGATGGATAGTCATGGAGATTATTTCTCCTCTTGCCTTGCTATATTTCTTTTTAAATGGAAATATAGAAAAGACACCAACAAACATTACTTTTATATCATTGTGGACGCTTCACTACTTTAATAGAAGTGTAATTTACCCTTTAAGACAGAATAATCCTGCTCAAATGCCACTAATTATTGCAGTGCTTGCATTCCTGTTTAATGTGATGAATGGATACATTAATGGTACTTATTTTGGTAGCATTCAGGAATATTCTGCTGAATACATGTCAAATTGGAATTTTATTGTAGGTGTGTGCTTATTTATAATCGGTGCATATATCAATATAAAATCTGACAATATTTTATTGTCATTACGATCTAAATCAGGTGAATACAAAATTCCTAAAGGCTTTTTGTTTAGATATGTCTCATTTCCAAACTATTTCGGAGAAATTCTTGAATGGATGGCTTTTGCTATAATGACCTGGTCTCTTGCTGGACTGTCATTTATGATTTGGACCATGGCAAATCTCGTTCCAAGAGCTATTAAGGGACATCAATGGTATCATAACAAGTTTGAGTCTTATCCAAAAAACAGAAAAGCAATCTTTCCATTTATTATTTAAAATTCTTTTTTCTTCTGTCTTTTTTTAAAAAAATATTCTTGAAGTAAAGCAAGGGATTCACCTGCAAGCAAATTTCCTCGAACTACAGCAGGTGTATTTAAACTGACATTGCCACAAATTTCAAACTTTGAACCGCAAGCTCCATAATCTTCATCATAACAGCCAAAATATAAAAATTCAATTCGACTGTTGACTATCGCTCCAGCACACATTGGACAAGGCTCTTTAGTAACATACATGGTGCAATCGTTTAATCTCCAGTCTCCTATAGTGTTTGAAGCTGCAGTAATCGCCAGCATTTCAGCATGAGCTGTTGCGTCATTTAGCGAATTACATTGATTGTATCCCTGGCCTATAATTTTCCCTTTATGCACAACAATGGCGCCAACTGGAACTTCATCCTCAAGCATAGCTTTTGTTGCTAATCTCAAGCATTTTCTCATCCAATCTTCATGGGAGGTTTGAGTTAGATTGTTATCAGACATTAGTACGCCCGGAAGGACTTGAACCCACAACCTTCTGGTCCGTAGCCAGACGCTCTATCCAATTGAGCTACGGGCGCATATGTAAATCAGTTAAGAAGTTATCAATCAAATATCAGAGCTTCAACCTGATAAATTTTTAGTCTAAAATAGACAAAAGCTTACGAGTACGTTTCAAACAAATATCTTTCCCTAGTAATAGTATTAAATCGAAAATGCCAGGACCAAAAGCAATACCTGTAAGCGCAACCCTTATAGGCTTCATTACTTTTCCAATCTGCACATCATGCTGTGCCATTAAATTGTCAAAAATAAGTTCAATTTCAGATCTATTCCATGTATCACAACCCTCCAAAGCGCTTTTAAAGTCTGCTAAAATAGCAACAGCTTCTTCATTGAACGTTTTAGATATTAAATCTTGATCGTAATCAAGTGATTCTTGAAAAAATAGTCCTGACATCTCAGCAATTTCTGTAATTGTTTTTGATCTATCTTTAATAAGCTTTACAATTTCTTTTAAATAATTCCAATCAAGACCATCTCCCCAATCAGGATTTAGTTTATAAATTTCATTCATGGTATCTCTGACACTCATATCTGTTAAATGTCGTTGCGAGATCCACAATAATTTTTTTTCATCAAATACGGCTGATTTTTTTTGAACTTGATCAAATTGAAAACTTTCTATCAACTCTTCTTGATTAAAAATTTCTTTATCAGAATCAGGATTCCACCCTAATAAAGACAAATAATTCAATATTGCAGTAGCAGTAAATCCTTTATCCTTGTACTCTTGTACATTGGTTGCAGCATGCCTTTTACTCAATCTTTTTTTATCAGAACCTAAAATCAT
Source organism: Fidelibacterota bacterium (assembly GCA_028140795.1). Classification (GTDB taxonomy): domain Bacteria; phylum Fidelibacterota; class Marinisomatia; order Marinisomatales; family Marinisomataceae; genus Marinisoma. The sequence continues at coordinate 19,223 of JAOIOW010000004.1, read as the reverse complement.
TGGTAAATGAGCAAAAATAGGTTCATCTAGACCTAAAGCTCTATATACAAGTATTTGTTTTGGAGTGTTTGCTAAATGATCATCTCCTCGAACAACATGAGAAATATTCATATCTGAATCATCAATAGCTACCACAAAATTATAGGTGGGCGATCCATCTGATCTCGCAATGATAAAGTCATCTAAATCTTTGTTTTGAACCTTGATTGTACCATACACTAAATCAGTAAATTCTGTTTCGCCTTCTGGAACTTTTAATCTGACAGTAAATGATTTGCCTTGATTGAGCAATTCTTTGACTTCATCTTCTGATAAATCTCTATACGTTTGCGGTACACGAAAAACTTCTTTTTTTTGTTCAGATGCCAATCGCAACTTATCAAGCTCTTCTTTTTGAAGAAAACAACGATAAGCTGTACCATTATCAAGCATTTTTGCTACCATTTCTTCATGTCTTGACTTGTTATTAGATTGAAGTACAATGTCTTCATCCCAATTAAGTCCTAGCCAAGATAAAGCATCGGTAATTTGATCGACGTATTCAGTTTTGGATCGCTCTAGATCAGTATCCTCAATTCGTAACAAAAACTGACCCTTATTCTGTTTTGCAAAAAGCCAATTAAATAAAGCTGTTCTTGCACCACCAATATGCAAATAGCCAGTAGGACTTGGTGCGAATCTTACACGAGGATTCTTCATTGCGGAGGCAAGAGGATTCGAACCTCTGAAGGGCTTGCACCCTTGCTGGTTTTCAAGACCAGTGCATTCAACCGCTCTGCCATGCCTCCAAAAAAACAATGTAATTTATCAATTATAAATGAAAATAAAAGATAATTACTATGTAAAATTATATGCTTACTTGTTGTTAAAAACTAAATATATTAATTTTTGCAACGAAATATATTTTCAAAAATATTAAAAAGGAAACAAAGTACTCATGAAAAAAATTTTATTTATTATTTTATTAAGCAATTTAATGTTTGGACAGCTATTAAATAATCAAGAGCCTGAACTCAAACCTTTAAAAAAATCTTTAAACATATCTGCTCTTAAAATGAATGAAACAAATATAGATTCTAGAATTATTCTTGACACCGCTAGAAGCAAGATTGCTTGGCTCGGAGGGTTAAAGTTTGCTGTTTCAAATCATGATGGTGAATTAAAAATGTCTAACGGAAATATTTCATTAAAAAATAATATTATATCAGGAACTGTGGTAATGGATATGAGCTCTATGACAAATAATGACCTATCTGCTGGCTCAAAAGAAAGATTAATTGGTCACTTGAAAAGTCCTGATTTTTTTCATGTCACAAAATTTCCGAAAGCAAAGCTGAATATTAAATCAAGCAAAATACTTGAAAAGCTTGAAAGTGGTAAATACAAAATGCTGATTAATGCAGATATGACAATAAAAGATAAAACTAATCCTATCAATTTTGAGGCTATTGTAGATCTTGATTCAGATATTAAAACTGCTCAAGGAAAACTATCATTTGATAGAAGTGCTTTTGGTGTAGAATATCGCTCTGAAATGCACTTAGATAATCCAAATTCTTTTTGGAACAAGGTTCAAACCTCAAGAGATGCTGCTAAAGACAAGGTGATTAGAGATATGATTGAAATTAATTTCAATATAGTATCTCTTCCTGGAATGTTATCTAAATAATTTTTTGATAACAATACTTCACTAACTAAAGAATCCTTTCATAATCAGATAAGGTAAAATTATATAAAGAGTAACATCTCTAATTAAATAATACATAAATATGGCTAAGCCCACTTTCCAACCATATTTTTTAAACATCATCTTAATTGCTTGTCTTAATCCAGACTCTTTGGTGTTAGTGCGTAATTCGTGAAGAACTTTAAACATGGGTGAATATAATAACTTTTAATAAAGTTTTGTATTTGTAAAAGGAATTAATGCTAAAATAATTGCATGAGAATAATAATCAGTTCTATTAATTAAATTATCTGTAAGGATTCCAACTGCTCCATTTTTTTGCTTTGAATTCGAGCGTTTAAAAACTATATCATCAGCGTCTCCAAGCTCATATCCTTCTTTGATAAGATTTGAAATTTTTATTGGCAATGGGAATGTTGCTGTTTTTGCTTTACCAATTTTTTGCTTATCTGAAATAACGATCCATGCAAATGCTTCATAATTATTATCAAGCAAGTCTACTCCACCCTCAATAGAAACCAAATAATCAGCCTCAAGATGTTGAATGTTTTGAAGTCGATTTGTTGCCCCTTTTAAGGTTTCATCATTTGACATGGGTTGATCTGAAACCAAAGAATCGGCTGACACTCCTTCGAATTCAAAACGATCAGTAAAGACTTCTTCAAAAGCCTTTTTTGTGGCATTGATTTTTACTGGATTCCTTGACGCTATAAGTACTTTTTTCATTTGAAAATGCTATCAAACAGCGCTTTTGGCATTCTTAGCGAAACAATAATCCATTTTGCTATCGGAACGGAACCAAGCATGCTATTTACTCTTACCCTACTTTTGCGCATTTTTTTTAATGATTCAGGCTCATTGCTATTATTAATATCTCTCATCTCTAATACTGGAACAATAGTATGCCCTAGAACCATAGGTATAAAGTTTGCAGGGTTACTCTCATTATTGGCTTCAAAAATGATAGTTCCAACTATTCCTAAAAAAGAATAGGCTGCTTGGGAAAATAATACATCATTGCTTTGCTTTGCTAGTGACTTATTAATAATCTCAGTTTGCTTTTTAATCTCATCTGATAGAATTCCTTTAACTGCCTTATCATGATCTTCTAAGATGTTTCCCGTTGATGCTTCTTGAGCTAAAGAAAAAGTACTAAACAATATTAGTATTATGATATAGTGCTTCATTTTTAGAGTTTAGTATATGCTTACTAAACCTTCAATGTTAAAAATTCGTTCCAATTTGTGGTGTAGCTTGGGGAAAGTTTTTCTCTTTTAATTGACCAAGATTCATTCTCTCCTTGCACAGCGTATCTAATAGTATCTGACCCAAAAGCTTGATTAATTTGATCAATAGATGCGCTAATACGTTCATCCTTATCTCTACGGTTGTAAAACAGTGATTGTTGCACCTCATTTGCTTGTACTAAGTCATTTAAGATTACTCCGCATTTCTTATACTCATATCCACTTTTATAAATCGCATATAATCCTTCTAAAGCAGCGTTTATGATGCCACTGGTATCATTTAAAGCAACAGGCAGCTGAACGTTGATATAACGACGATATTGAGGCAAATCAGCGCGGAAACGATTAGTACATAAATATACCCCAATCGAGTTTACAAAACTATTTTGTGATCGTAGCTTTTCAGCAGATCTAGAAGCGTGCGAAGAAATAGCATTTCTCAAGGTATTAAGATCAGAAATCATCCTAGAGAATGACCTAGAAGTTGAAATACTCTTTTTAGTAGCAAATTCACGTTCTAACTCTATTTTTTTCCTACCATTCAACTCATCTACGGTGTGCCTGCTAATAATAGTCATATGTTTTTGAATCCACTCTGGATTAGCCTGTTTCAAATCATAGGCATTATAAATGCCATTAATCTTCAAAAATTTTTGCTTTCTTCTTCCAACTCCCCAGATGTCGTGTACTTTAACTTTCTGCAACAAATCCTGATCATTGGTACTATCAATTAAACAAACATTATTCTTTCCTACACCTCTTTTGGATAAATGGTTGGCTACTTTAGCTAAGGTCTTGGTTTTTCCTATTCCAATTGATACCGGTATTCCGGTCCATTGATAAATCTTGTTTCTAAGTGTTGTAGCATAATCTATGGGATCTGTATAGCGAGGATTAATAGTGACAAATGCTTCATCAATAGAATATACCTCCATCTCAGAGTTACCTGAGCGAATGATATTCATAATTCTATTAGAGATATCCCCATATAATGCAAAATTTGATGAAAAAATCTGGATGTCATGAATCTCAACAAGATGTTTAATTTTAAAAACTGGAATTCCCATAGGGATTCCTAAATCTTTTACCTCCTGTGAGCGCGCAATAACACATCCGTCATTATTGGATAAAACAATAACAGGTTTGTTGTTTAATGCAGGATTAAAAACTCTCTCACATGAAGCGTAAAAGTTGTTACAATCAACAATAGCTATGTAACTATCTTGTTTTGTGGATGACATAGGTTACAACTCCCCAAACAGAGAAATCCATCTCTTCAGTAATTTCAATTTTCTTATACTCTTTATTTGCTGCAACCATAAATAATTTGGTTTTTGTTTTTTGAATTTTTTTCACGGTGAATTCACCGTTCAATACACCAATGACAATATCATTATTCTTAGGATTTTTTGATCGATCAACTACCAGCAGGTCTCCATCATCAATTCCTTCGTCTTGCATAGAATTACCAGAAACTCTGATATAAAATGTTGCAGCGCTGTTTTCTACTAAATATTCGTTTAAATCAATTGGTAAATCTAAATAATCGTCTGCCGGCGAAGGAAACCCTGCAGACACCATAGTATCTATAAAAGGTATTTCTTTTTTTGAATCTACAGAGACGGTAAAAAATTCTAGATTACCTATTGTTTTGATTTTTTTAATGGAATTCATTACAAAATATTACAACAAACAATCAATATAGTCAGTAGAAAGATGCCATAAACATCCGATAGATACTGCTTTTAGCTTCCAAGACGGACTAAATAACAGTGCCAAATAAAATATTGAGGCATAAACGGTATGAAGTGGATGATAGCCAATACTACATCTATTAGCATCAAAAATAGGAGATGCAACTAAATGATCTAAATCAATTAACATTGTAAGAAGCATAACAACAAATGCCTCTTTCCAATTATCTTTAAAAAATATTTTTGCAAAAAACAAAGGGACAATAAAATGGAATGAATAATGGATAAGGACTTTAACGGTCATGAAAACCAAGCTAGTTTTCCAAAATGATTTCTAGGTGTCGGTTTGTCATGCTCAGTATACCATTTTAAACCTTTTAAAACAGATTGAAGATATAATTTCAGTTGAGGTTTAACAAACAACTGAAAAGGTATAAACTGCAATACTCTACTACCTTGATTTATCATCCAAGGATGAACTTCTATTGTTAAAGCTGACTTATTTTCAGATATGTCTTCTATTCTCCAAGAGACATGAGACTGTCTTCCATTTTTTCTTCCAATAAAAAGATCATATCCATTATTTTCATGCCAAGAAGTAAATTTTCTCTCAATAATAACTCCATTTAAATACTCAAGTCTGTCATGATGATTTTCACTATCCCATGCAATAATGTCATTGTTTTTGCAAAAAGGATGGTAATGGTTAAGATTAGATGGTTCAGATATGATATCCCATATTCTTTTCGAAGATACATTGAATTCTTCTCGATATTTTATTGAAAAATTATAATTGTTCATTTTTGTATTTTTTTTGCGGAGAGGACAGGATTCGAACCTGCGTGAACTTGCGTTCTACACGCTTTCCAAGCGTGCGCCTTAAGCCACTCGGCCACCTCTCCAAAAATTATTTATCGGAGGATTCTTCAGCTGGTTCAGCTGATTCGTCTTCAGTTGCCGGTTCAGCTTGTTCAGCTGGTGCTTCTTCTGTAGGTTCTTCCGCAGGAGCTTCTTCTTTTGATTCTTCTTCTGCTGGCGCTTCCTCTACAGGAGCTTCTTCTGTAGGCTGTTCTTCAGCTGGTGCTTCTTCTGTAGGTTCTTCCGCAGGAGCTTCTTCTTTTGATTCTTCTTCCGCAGGAGCTTCTTCTTTTGATTCTTCTTCTGCTGGCGGCGCTTCCTCTACAAGAGCTTCTTCTGAAGGCTGTTCTTCCGTAGACGCCTCTTCAAGAACTTCTCCAAACGATAGAACTTGTTTGGATTCTTCTTCCATTCTTTTCAAAGCCTGATCAAGATTTTCGTTTTCTTCTAATCTGACCATGTTTTCTAAAAACTTGGTATGACCAGTATCTTCAGAAATGACAGACTTAATATGTTTTACATATTTAAAGTTGCTGCCTTGCTTACTTAGCTTTGATGTAAATGTTTGTTTTTTTGCCATAACTGATGGTGAAGTTAATGTAGGATTTTAAAAACTCAAATATTTAATTAATTATTTATTCTTGCTCTTTTGATTCAGCCAAATCTCTCATATCAACTACTGAATCATGTTCATCGACAATTTCTTGCCCAAGAATGGTTTCTATTGCATCCTCTAGGGTGATTAATCCGGTAAGGATATGATCATTATCCTTTACTAACGCCATATGATCACGATTTTTTATAAACAATTCCAAAACCTTATCAATTGGGTCGTTTTCATTAACAAATGGAACTTCTTGTGAAATTTCATGCATTCTTGTACTAAACTGATCTTCAGCCTTACGATTAATGATTTCATATCGATTAACCATACCCTTTATAGCGTCCAAATTACCTTCAAAAATGGGAATTCTGGTGAAATCCAATGTTTCATGCTCCTCAAGCACTTGACCAACCGTAAAATCGCTATTTACCGCAAATATTACAGACCGAGGGGTCATGATATCTTTCACCTTAACATCTTTAAGTTTTAAAGTGTTTTCAATAATATCAGTTTCCTGTTCTTCAAGAACACCTTCATCTTCACCCATTTCTGCCATTGCTATCACTTCTTCTCTGGTTACAGTAGCTTCATCTTCGCCGAAGTTTGAGATATATTCTGCTAGTAATACTAATGGATATGTAAAAAATATTAATACTTCTATGATCAACGTTGTATTACCGATTAACCCTCTCCAATAAACGCTCCCAATGGTTTTTGGGATAATTTCAGAAAACACTAATATCAATAAAGTCAAAATTCCCGAGGCAACAGCCACAGAGCTTTCCCCATACAGCTCTAAGGTTTGAGCTCCAACTCCGGCAGCACCTAATGTGTGAGCAAATGTGTTTAGTGTTAAAATTGCTGCAAGAGGACGATTAATGTTTTCTTTAAAACGTTCTAAGCGATCTCCTTGAGAAGCATTTTGTTTGGATAAAATAGATGAATATGACGCAGGCGTAGAAAGCAGAACTGCCTCAAGTAGCGAGCATAAAAAAGATAAAAATAATGCCAAGAAGAAGTATGCTAAGAGTAGTGTCATTTATCGAAAATCCGCCTTGCTATAACGTCAAGAACATAAAAATGAATAATTGCAAAAATTTCAAAACCAATTATGTGGTAAGGGTCTTGTAAAACTAATGGATTATCGGCTATTGGAGCCTTAGCTAAATACATATAATTAGCACCATTACCTATGATAGAATTGGCCTGCGAAACTAACACTACAAGAAGTTGTAAATAAATAAAGCTTGTCCACCAGGCATTATGTCTTAGTCGTTGATCATAATACATCATAAGCCAAGCTGGAACAATTAGCAACATTGAGTGCCCAACATAATAATCAAAAATGTTCCAAGAAGATGTTCCTCCAGTAAATTCTGGAGTTAAAATCGAATGAATAAATCCTACAATACCAAAATAGTATAAAAATTCGAAAAGTATTTGCTTTCTATAAAAAACTACAACTCCAGCAAGAATTCCTGACATCCCACATAATTGCAGAGGAAGATGAGTCGCTAAAATATAATTATCTGACAAAATATGGGACATTTGAACAGCAAATACTTTTATTAGCTGATAGGCCCCCATTCCATACAACATAAAATCACGTTGCTTAGAAGATAATTTCTTACCAATAAACAGCATAAATGGAACAAAAATTAAAACAAAGAATACACCATTCCACCAAAACTGACCTCCAATTTCAGGCGCCCAGTGCGCAACTGCTGTTTTATCCATTACTCATATTCTCCTTACTTTGCAAAGATCTGATTATCGTCATTAAATGCCTTAAATTCAAGCGCATTTCCAGAAGGGTCTTTAAAAAACATTGTAGCCTGCTCACCTGCTTCACCTTTAAAACGAATTTTAGGCTCGATAATGAACTGAATTTTTTGCTCTAGTAAATGATTTTTTAAATCTTTCCACTGGGACATGGTTAATACTACTCCAAAATGAGAGGCAGGAACCTCATCTCCATCAACACTATTTGAGGCTGGATGATTGTTTTTATCTACAAGATGAGCTACTACTTGATGGCCAAACATATTGAAGTCAATCCATGCATTAGATGATCTTCCAACTTCACATTTTAATATATCTACATAAAAGGATTTAGTAGATTTCAAATCTGTAACCGGAAAGGCTAAATGGAAAGGTCTCATTATAACAATATTAGTAAATTGCACATATCAATCCAAGGATTATATGATTATAATAGTGTTTAAATTTATATTTAAAGTAGCACTTTAACATATTTAGCTAAATTAAACATTATCAGCAAATAAAATTATCTCTTCAACGAATTTATCATTGTATTTAGGCGCAGTAATAATATCATTATGTCCACTTCCCTGATAAATGCTAAACGATGCATTAAGTTTTTTAACAAGATACATAAATGCTCTCTTGGGGGTAGTTTTATCCTTGCTTCCAAATACTGAAAGAACATTATCAGGACCGCTAAAATGTATACGCTCTAAATGTGAATTCCATATACTTTTTGAATTGAAATGCTCCATTAGAAATGCACGACTTTCACGCACTTTATGTTTTGACAATTCCATTTTTATATGTTCAGGTGTTTTATCAGTAAAATAAAGCGATCTGGTCAACCATTTAGGCAACTTTCCACTAAAAAGCATTCTCATTCCAATCTTTTTAATAAATTTTGATATACGATTGATTTGCATCTGCTGCATCGCTTTCATAGCCACTCTCTTTGGTGCAAGACCTGTATTAACAAAAATTAACTTATGAATTACATCTCCAAGCTGTTGAGCTACATAAATTGCAAATAATCCTCCTAAACTATGTCCGACGAGTACAAAGTTTCTATCAGGATACTTTTTCATAATTTCTTTAACTGACCGTATTGAAGATTCAAATGCATTATCTAATGAAGAAAAGTCTAAATCTACGAGTGAATACTCTATAGATTTTTCTTCAAGCTTTGGTACTATTATGTGCCAGAAATGAGAGCGAATGCCTACTCCATGAAAAAAAATAAAGTGATTCATAAGATTTGTGCCCGGGGCCGGACTCGAACCGGCACGGAGTATTATCTCCGAGGGATTTTAAGTCCCTTGTGTCTACCAATTTCACCACCCGGGCAACACATTGAGGCGTCGGTCGGATTCGAACCGACGAATAACGGTTTTGCAAACCGGTCCCTTAAACCACTTGGGTACGACGCCAATTTTAAAATAGCGTCGAAATATAGAGATTTAGAGAGTTAATTCAAAATCATTAACCAGTATACCTGGACAAGTGGTTTCTCCAGGATTTCTTCCGTCATAAGTTTCTATTACTGGTCGTGCTAAAATCTCTTTTCCAACGCCTTCTAAATTACTTCCAAAAAAATTATAAAACGAATCATCAAATCTCATTGTTTTAATTGGGGCAACCATTTTACCATCTTCAACCCAATAACACGCATATCTAGTCAAACCAGTAATTCTCCCTCCGAGAGAATCACTCCAATTAAGATAATGGATATTTGATATAAAAATACCTGTTCCTAATTTTTGCAAACGACCATCTTTATCAATGTCTCCTGGCTCCATAAAAGGTGATCTCATGTATTCTCCCATGCCCCATGAATTAGCTTCTTCTGCAAAGTTAGATGATATTCCGTACTCTAAAGCAGTTTTAGAGTTAATTAAAGTATTATTAAGTTCACCTTTATTAATAATATTTACATCCTTTGAAACCTCTCCTCTGGAGTTAAAAGGAGCTGTTGCTCTTGAAGAGAAAGATTCATTTAAGGAAAATAAAGGTGATAATTTTTGCTCAGAATTTCTCATTTTTAATAAACAACTTGATCCGTTTCTAAACGAAGATTCACTTACTCCATTCCAATTAAACATATCAACAAAATCTGCTACAGCATTTGGTTCAAACCATACTCTGTATTTTCCTGGCTTCAGCTCCATTTTTGGCTTATTCATGAGCTTCAGCTTACTAGATGCTTCCTCGAATGCTGCATCAAACTTATTTTTATCCCAAGAACTTCCTGGAAAAAGAACTTTTACCATATTTTCTTTTTCATCTATTAAAGAAAAGTCAAAAATAAATGAATCTTTTTCAAACCAATGATTTGTACCCTCTGAAGTAGAACATGCTCTAAAAATCTTGCCAGAAGTCCAAACTCCAGTCAAATAATCTTTAGTAATAACATCCATTAAAGCTTCCAATATTTCATTTCTGTCTGGTAATTGTCCAGACTTGATCATTTCTACGGATTCAAAGCTATCAGGAAAACTTGTAAACTCATTTTCTGGTATAAGAGATAAAGGATCTCTAAGTGCATGAATTTCATTTCTTAAATTATTTACAGAACTTTCAATATCTAAAGATACAGTAGTTGCAGCTTGAAGTGATTTTTTACCTGAAAAAAGTGAAATAGTCACTGCATAATCTTCGATAATTCCACTTTGACGCAACTTTGAATCATTAAAACGAAAATACTGTGAGTTCTCACCTTCTAAATAAATAGTTAATTGTTCATTATTTTCTAAAGAACTAAATACTTGTGAGCAAATTTCTTGAAAAATTTCTTTTTTCATTATGTTCCTCCAAATACTTGAACTTTATCAAATTTACATAACGGAGAAGCATGTCCAACTCTCTCGACCTGATTAGGCTCACCTTTTCCACAATTTGGAGTACCAAACACTTCATAGGTATCCTCATTTCCTGTCATAGAAAGACTTCTCCAAAATGGATTAGTGATTCCTCTGTAATTTGGATTTTTTACAACTTTGGTCAATTCCCCATTTTCAATCAATTTTGCATATTCACATCCGAATTGAAATTTATTTCTGTAGTCATCGATGGACCATGAACGATTGCTTTCCATGTACACCCCTCGCTCAATACTTCCGATAATTTCTTCCTTGGTTGAAACTCCAGGCTCGAGGTTAATATTTGCCATTCGATCAATTGGAATCCTGTTCCAAGATGATGCTCTTAGATTTGATACACCGTCAATTCCAGAACGTATTTGACTCTCAATACCACCTAACCCTCTAACAAGAATACCATCTTTAATTAAATGTTCTTTTGCAGCAGGCATTCCTCCATCATCATAATTGTATGATGCCAGCTGGTTATCAACGGTAGGATCAAATACAATATTCATCAATTCAGAACCATATTGCAATGTTCCAAAGTCTTCAAGGTTAACAAAACTTGAACCAGCAAAATTTCTTTCATCTCCTAAAATTCTATCAAGCTCTAATGGATGCCCTACGCTTTCATGGATTTGTAGCATCATTTGATCAGGAGCTAATACCAGATCACAAACTTCTGTTGGACATTGATCTGCCTCTAATAACTCAATAGCTTGATGAGAAATTTGCTTTGCTTCTGCTTGAATATCATAATCTTCTATAAACTCAGCGCCAGCTTGAAAACAATGTCCTCTCATTCCATGATTACTACGAGTTTGTGAATCATTTTTGTCCTGAGCTGTTGAGGATAATTCCACCAAAACAATATCCATTTTTTGGTCTATGTCAGCACCATTTGTGCTTACAATTCTAGTGTTACGCTCAATTAGCTCTACAGTGGTAGCTGCATGAACAATTCTTTTATCAAAATTCATCATGTTTTTTGATCCAAGAAATGCTAAATCTTTTATATCGTTAACTGATAAATTGCTTAACGGAGATTTCAGGTTTGTTTTGTACGTACCTTCATAACCTTTTCTAACTTCGTCATGATCAAATTTAAACACGGAAAATTTTGATGCTAGCTGGGCATTATTGACAGCAATATCTATACATTCAAGAATATGTTTTTCATTAAGAAATGGAGTGGCGTAATAAGAAAATTGTCCATTTACCATTACATCAATCATCACTCCTCTAGTAGCATTGCGCTGTACATTGTCTAAAGAAAACTTTTTAGTAGAAAGAATATTTTGTTTTTCTTCAACATAACGAAGGCCGACCCATTCTGCTTTACTATTTGCTTGTGATAATATTTTCTTAAAATTCATTTTTATGTCAAAAATTCATACAATTTTACTACAATTTGAAAAAATGGCAATGCTTAAAATTTATTTATGCCAAACTTGCATATCCTTTCTAATTGGCACTCCGTTTGCAACTATAATACTGTAAATATTAACTATTGAACGGAGAATAAAATGAGTTTAATAAAATGGAAACCATTAAACAATGAAATAGATACATTTGATAATATTATTGATCAATTTTTCAATGACTTATCATATGATCCACGTTTTTCATTGATGAATACGAATAATGTTTCAAATTATTATAATGAAAATGAAAAAGAATATTATTTGACTATGGATGTTCCTGGAATGTCCAAAGACGATATTGAAGTAACATTCGATAGCAATCGTTTAAAAATTTCAGGACAAAGAAAGTCTGATAAATATGATTCGTATGAATATGGCAAAATGGAAAGAACCTTTAGTGTTCCAAGCAATGTTGAAACAGATAAAATATCTGCAAAAATTGATAATGGAGTATTAAAAGTTCTACTTCCAAAAGCAAAATCATCACTCGGTAGAAAAATTTCTGTAAAATAATTCTATTCGATTGAAAAAAAAGAGGGGCTTTTCGCCCCTTTTTTTTTAATATCTATGCATGATTTATAATGACATTCTCGAAACAATAGGATCTACTCCTGTTATCAAACTGAATTCTATTGGAAAAGAACTTGAATGTAATCTTTACGCAAAAATTGAAATGTTTAATCCTGGAGGATCTGTAAAAGATAGAACTGCATTTAGAATGATTGATAGAGCAGAAAAAGAAGGTCGTATTAAACCAGGAGATACATTAATTGAAGCTACTTCAGGAAATACAGGAATTGGACTAGCATTAGCTGCAGCTGTAAGAGGATACAAGCTAATTATTTGTATGCCAGAAAAAATGAGTATGGAAAAAGAATTAACAATCAATGGATTAGGTGCTAAAATAGTACGTACGCCTACTGAAGCATCTCATGATGACCCTAAAAGTAATTTTGGAGTTGCTGCGCGCTTAAATAAGGAAATTCCTAACAGTCATATCTTAGATCAATGGAATAATGATTGTAATCCAGATGCGCATTATCATGAAACCGCACAGGAAATCATTGATGATTTTGGTACAAATTTAGATATGGTAGTTATGGGTGTTGGTACAGGTGGTACTGCTACTGGTATTGGTAAAAGACTCAAAGAAGAAATTCCAAATATTAAAATTATTGGAGCAGATCCTTATGGCTCCATTCTTGGTGGTGAAGACGAATATAAAGGGCAGGCATATAAAGTTGAAGGGATCGGATATGATTTCATTCCAAAAACATTTGTAAAAGATTATGTGGATGATTTTGTCAAGGTGAACGATAAAGAAGCATTCAATACTGCAAGAGCTCTTATTCGCGAAGAAGGACTATTAATTGGAGGTTCATGTGGCTCAGCTATGTTTGCAGCCTTAAAAGCAGCAAAATCGCTCAAAAAAGGGCAAAATTGCTTAGTAATACTACCTGATAGTATTAGAAATTATATGAGAAAGTTTCTTTCAGACGATTGGATGAAAGAAAATGACCTTGTTTAAATTATTTTTTTTATTTCTATTGCAACCTTTCGACTTACACCAAGCTTGTAAGATAATGCTTTATCTGATAGATCTTTCATGTCACTGATATTTTGAAATCTCTTATATATTTTTTCAACTGTTTTCTTTCCAACTCCAGGAATATCTTCAAATTTTGATTTCGCAATACCTTTAGTTCTTTTTTGTCTCTGAAATGTAATTGCAAACCTATGTGCTTCATCTCTTAACTGTTTTAAAATATTTAAGGCAGGTGAATTTTTAGCAATTCGTAGAGAATCTTTTTGTTCTGGTAAAAATAACTCTTCTAAGCGTTTTGCAAGTGCTACTATTGGTAAATCAAGTTTTAATTCTTTAAGTGATTCCAAAGCAGCAGATAACTGTCCTTTTCCACCATCAATCAGTACAAGATCAGGTAACTTATTTTTTTCATTTAATTGGCGTTTGTATCGTCTAAATACCACCTCTCTCATTGATTCAAAATCATCTACTTTATCAACATTAATGTTATATTTTCTATAGGCACTTTTAAACGGTCTGCCGTCTTTAAATACTACCATAGAAGCTACTGTATCCGTGCCTCCTAAATGAGATATGTCGAATGCTTCAATCAGTCTAGGTGGTTTTTTAAGATTTAAGATATCTTTTAATTCATTTAATAATTTTGGAATGTAATCTTTGCGCTTTTCAATATTTAACAACCATTCATTTAGTAATAATTTTGCATTTCGATTAGCAAGTTTTAATTCCTGAAGCTTCACTGCCCGTTTGGGGACATGAAATACTACTTTTCTTTCTGCTTTTTCTGATAACCAAGATTCAAGTTCGTTGGACTCATCAGGTAGTTCAGGAAAATAAATCTTATTAGGAATATAAGCTGCATTCATGTAAAAATTGATTACAACAGATCTTAAAATATTATCTAATGATTCATCAGAGTCTAAAGAAATCTTTTCTCTACTGAGTATTCTTCCCTCTCTTATTCTTAAGATAACTACCACAAAATGTTTATCCTTATTTTGATAACCAATTACATCCCTATTTGAGAAATCTGCCTCTAATTTTCTTTGACCAACTTTAAATGAATTAATTGCCTTTAATTGATCCCGTACCCTTGCAGAATCTTCGTACATCATTTTTGAAGTAAAATAATCCATTTGCATAGAAAGTTTGTTTTCGACAGTCTTAGTTTCACCTTTCAGGAAAGAAATCATATCAGTAACCATTTCTTGATACTCATTTTCTGTTATTGTCCTTATACCTAGTCCATTTTTTAATACTATAGGCTGCTTTGTTTCTTCATCTATCTCATTAAGCTCTATATAACAATTTCTAATTGGGAATGCCTTGTATAAAACATCTACCAACCTTCGCATAGACTTGACATCCGTATAGGGTCCAAAGTATTTTGATTTATCATTAAATATTTTTCTTGTAATAAATACCTTGGGAAATTGTTCATTGGTTATTTTTAAATATGGAAATGACTTATCATCTTTTAATTGAACATTATATTTAGGTTTAAACTTTTTTATTAAAGTGGCTTCAGTAATAAAAGCATCAGCTTCATCTTGACAAACAATCCACTCGAAATCCTCTATTCTTTTCAATAAAGATTGTTCTTTTGGCGTTCTGTAAGATTTTTTTTGAAAATAGGACTTTACCCTATTTTTTAGGTTTTTCGCCTTTCCAATATAAATAATTTTGCCATTTTTATCTTTGAATTGATAAATACCGGGTTGTTTAGGAAGGCCTAAAATTTTGGACTGTATACTAATTTTATGATCTCCAAAATGTTCTAGTAAAAAGAACTAAAACTGCAAAGATTTCTAATCTTCCTAAAATCATTCCAAACATCATAAGATATTTACCAACTATATGCATGCTGTCATAATTATCCATAGCTCCATATTCTCCGATTGACGGACCAATATTACCCATAGCTGAAGCAGCTGCTCCGATGGAAGACTCTAAATTATCTCCTAGCATTACAAAAATGATAGAAGCTAAAAAGAAGAACAGCACATAAAATAAGAAAAACGCTAACGTTTTTCTTATAAGCTCGTCTGACAAGACCTTCTTACCAATTCTAACAGGAATGATAGCTTTTTCGTGAAGAGCTCTTTTTAATTCAACACGAACATATTTATAAAGAGCTACAATTCTAATGATTTTAATTCCACCGCTGGTTGAACCGCCCATTGCTCCAGTAAACATCAAAATGTAAAGCAAATACTGTGAAATAAAAGGTGTCCAACTACTATAATCCGTTGAAGTATAACCAGTTGTTGTTATTATTGAAACAGTTTGAAAAGCAACATCCAAAGGAGAAGTATTCCCATTAGTAAAGAATCCAAAAGAAAAAATTAAACCTATGAAAAATAAACAAGCAAAAATATAATACTGAAACTCTCTATCTCGCTGATAAGATTTAAGACCTAGATTTACTGCTCTAAAATGAAGTGCAAAATTAGTTCCTGTGATCAACATAAAAAGTAAAATCACTGATTTTACATAATCACTTTGGCCATTTATACTATCACTAAATGTTGAAAAACCTCCAGATGGCATTGTTGTCATTGCATGACATATTGCATCAAAAAAAGACATATTGTATGATAATAAAAGAAATAGAGCTAATGTAAATCCAATATAAAATTTTAGTAACAATCTAGCAGTATCTTTAATTCTGGGAGTTATTTTTTCAGAGGAAGGTCCTGGGTATTCTAAATTAAAGATTTTTTCTCCAGAAACTCCAAGCAATGGTAATAATGCTATTGTAAAAATAACAATTCCTAAACCACCAAACCATTGCAAAAATGAACGCCATAGCAGTATACTTCTTGGCATACTTTCAATATCAGTTAAGATAGTAGCGCCGGTAGTAGTAACGCCTGAAACAGCCTCAAATAATGCATTTGAATATCCATTAAATGCTCCAGATAAATAAAATGGAATTGAACCAAAAATTGCAGCTGAAATCCAACATAAAACAATAACTAAAAAAACATCTTTGTTCGAAAAAGACTTAGCTTTTCTTGATAAATACCATACTGGCACAGCACAAAAAATTGAAATTGCAGATATTTGAAAAAGATATAAGCTTGAAGAGTCATAGTATTCTATTGTTGCAGGAATTAAGAGAAATACAGATAAAACTGCAATTAAAATAGATAAAAGTCTAAATGTTGGCCTAAGACTCATTATTCAGATTTAAAGATTTTACTTACTTCCCTTATCTTTGAATTAATACAAAATATGAGGACAGTATCATTTTCAGTAATTTGAAAATCTCCAGATGGAATCTTAATATGGCCATTGTGATTCACTAAAGCCAAAATACATCCATGAGGAAGATTTAGATTAGATACTGGCAATCTTGAAGCTTTAGAATCTTTCTCTGCAACAAGTTCAATTGCTTCCATATCTAATGAACTAAAAAGCTGAATAACGTGCTCTTTTTGGTCAATTCTAATAGATTTAATTACTGCGTTAACACTAACATTATTTTTACTGACAATTGAACCAATTCCAAGGTCAGACATATTTCTAACATAGTCGGGGTTCGTTACATGAATGATTGAGTGTTTTACTTTTAATTGTTTAGCTAATATTCCAGCTAATAAATTTAATTGTTGATCCTCTGTTACAGCCACAAATGAATCAACTTCTGAAATATTTTCTCCTCTTAAAAATTCAATATCTGTAGCATCTGAATTCAAAACTATTGTTTTATCTAACTCATTAGCAATTTGTGTTGCTTTTTCTTTTGATTTCTCAATCAGTCTCACTGACATGTCATCTTCAAGCATTGAAGAGACTAGCCTTCCAATTTTGCTCGCGCCAGCTATCATAACTCTTTTGGAGTCAGAGTTACTTACCCCAAGTGTTTCAAGAAGTGAATTAAGATTCTTTGATTTAACAAAAAAGAAGACATAATCTTCAGGTTCAAATTTAAAAGTTGTTGAGGGAATTGTCATTTTTTCTCCTCTAATTACAGCAACTATTAAACTTTTAAAATCTTCATTAGATTTGTGAAATTCTTCAACGGTCATACCAGCAAGCTTTGATCTATGGTTTATTTTTTTTGAAAATAGAACAGCTTTTCCACCCTCAAATTCATAAAACTTATCTGCGTAAGGATGCTTAACTAGTCTAATTATTTCTTTTGCAACCTCTTTCTCAGGATGAATTACCATATCTACCCCAAATTTTTCTGGAGGGATGGCGTTTCCATTTCTAGAGTAGTCTAAATCTCTTAATCGAGCTATTATTTTCTTAGCTCCAAGATTATGACACTGCAATGAAGATATAAGATTTGTTTCGTCTGAATTTGTTAAACAAAATACATAATCTGCATCGGCTACATTAATATTTTTTAGGAGCTTTTCATCAGAGCCGTTACCTTGATTTACGATTACATCTAAATGTTCATTTGCTCTTGAGCATTTGGCATGATCAATATCGATTACTGATATATCGTAGTCTAACTCACTTAGTGATTTTGCAACGTGAAACCCTACTTCACCAGCGCCTATAATAACAATTTTCATGTCTGGAGGTAAATCTATAAAGAATTAATTCAAAAACAATACAAATTCGGTTATTTTTTTCTAAAAATTACAGCACCAATATTGGTTAATTTTTTTTCGATTTTATCATAGCCTCTATCGATATGATATACTCTACTTATTTTGGTAGTACCTTTTGCACATAAAGCAGCGATAATTAATGCTGCAGATGCTCGAATATCTGTTGACATTACATCTGCTCCAATCAACTTTCTATCTCCTTCAATTATTGCAACCGAATCTTCAAGCTTAATATTACACCCTAGACGGTTTAACTCCATTATGTGCGTAAATCTATCGTAATAAATATTTTCTTTTATTGTCGAATTTCCTTTTGCTAAGCACATTAAAATCATCCATTGAGCTTGTAAGTCGGTTGGAAAACCTGGATATTCATTGGTTTCAATATTTGTGGAAAATATATTATTTGCATTGGACCTAACGACTATTGAGCTATCTTTTACTTCTAATTGTATATTGGCTTTTTCTAGACATTTTATCACACTATCTAAGTGCTCAGGTATAATATTTGCAATTTCTACTTCGCCACCAACAGCTGCAGCAGCAATTAAGAATGTTCCTGCTTCAATTCTATCTGGAATAACAGAGATACTTGAAATAGAGTTTAGAGAGCTTACTCCCTTAATTGTGAGGGTGTTAGATCCAACTCCTGAGATATTTGCCCCCATACTATTTAACATTTCACATAACTGTTGAATTTCAGGCTCTGACGCAGCATTAGTTATTGTTGTTGTGCCTTTAGCAAGTATTGCAACCATAACAACATTTCCAGTAGCCCCAACTGATATTTTTGGAAAATGAATTTTATTTCCATTCAAATTACTTCCATCAGCAACAACATATCCGTTTTCAATGGAGATTTTTACTCCCAATGCCTTAAGTCCCTCCAAATGAAAATCTACAGGTCTAGGACCCCATGCACAGCCTCCAGGAAGAGATACTTTTGCCTTACCAAACCTAGCAAGCA
>JAOIOW010000003.1 GCA_028140795.1 Fidelibacterota bacterium | reverse complement strand
GTGATATTTTGTATTTTAGTCCTTTGCAATCAAATTATGCAAGATCTACTATCAATAAAAAGTTTTTGCAGGACATGAATTCTGTAATTGTTAAAAAAGATGAAGAGGTTTTCTCTAAATCCTATGCAGCTTTTGTAATTTTAAGAGAGCTTAAAAGTCCTTTAAGATATTTATTTTATTTGGTCCCAACTTTTTTTGCAGATTTCATCTATAACTTGATAGCAAAAAGAAGATATAGCTGGTTTGGAAAAAAAGAAGAATGTATTTTTCCTATAGATAATCCAAAATTTTTAATTGATTAATGAAAAAAGAGCAATTTTCTAGATTTTATAACATGGAAACCAGATGGTATGATGAGGATATGCTTGGACATATTAATCATGGTACAGCCGTTGCATATTTCGAAGATGCAAGAGTTAGGCACGCTCACGATATTGGTCTTTTTCCATATGATACTGATAAATTTCCATTCATTGTTGCATCAATGACTTTTAATTTTTTAAAGCAAATCAAACACCCAAAAAATTTAACTGTTGGGTTGAAAATTTCTCGAATTGGTGGTAAAAGTTTTGATTATGAGTATGGTCTTTTTATGGAAAATGATGAAGAATGTGCTATATCATGTAATATGACAATGGTTTGCTTTGACTTTTCAAACCAAAAAAGTGTACAAGTATTTGATGAAATTAAAAAAGAGTTTCAGGGGGAATGAAAAATGAATATATCTGTTGAGAATGATATTAAAATTATAGAAATGGGAGAAAGAGGTCCAAATCTCCTAAGCGTTGAAAGAGCAAAGAAACTTATAAAAGAGCTTGATTATAGTAATTGTAAAGCAGTAATTATTTTAGGGAATGATAAGGTTTTTAGTGCAGGGCTAAATCTTAAAGATTTATCAAATGCTAAAGAACCTAATGAGGTTGCTTTAATTTTTAATACCCTTGGAGAGCTCTTGAGGGCTTGCAGGGATTTTCCTGGTCCAGTTATTAGTATTGTAGGTGGTCATGCTATTGCTGGGGGATGTTTGCTAGCTCTTGCATCAGATTATAGGTATGGAATGCACGGTATGCACAGAATGGGTTTAAATGAAATGGCAATTGGAATAGATCTCCCTCCAGATATGCTTTCAATTATATCGCACTCTATTAGTAGAGATAATCTCTTCGAAGTCGCAACTCAGTGTAAAATGTACACACCCAAAGAAGCCTTAAATAAAGGTTTAATAAATGAAATGGTTGGAAACAGATTTTTTGGAAAAAAGAAAGCCACATCTCAGGCATTAGTAAAAGCAAAAAAATTAGCAGAATTTTATATCAGCGCTGGGAAACCCTTTGTAAGGTTAAAACAATCGTTAATGCGTGAAACAGATTTTGACTATCAGATCTTAATTGATAACTGGTTTAGTCCATCAACACAAGCAAAAGTAAAATCTGTTATGTCATCTCTCAACAAAAAATGAAAATAATTGTTGCGGGCGGTACGGGGTTTCTTGGTAAAAAAATTGTTTCTTCATTAGCTGACAAAGGTCATAATATTTGTGTTTTAACAAGAAATCTGAACAAACATAAAAATACATTCTCAAATAATGTTACTGTGATTGATTGGTCAACAATCAACCCTTCTTTTTTAAGTGATACAAACATTTTGATAAAGCTTAATGGAGAAAAAGTTGACCAATTATGGACCAAATCAGTAAAAAGTAAAATTTTAAATAGTAGAATCGATTCAACCAAAATGCTCTTTGATTTTTGCGTAAAAAATGAAATAATCCCTCAAAAATTTATTAATGCATCTGCTGTTGGGATTTATGCCAAAGAAAGTGCTAATTATAATTGTTCTGTTGATGAAAATTCTAAATTAGGTAATACTTTTTTAGCAAAGGTATGTGTTGAAAATGAAAGCAATTCAGATATATTTAAAGTTTTTGAAGATATTGATATTATCCAGTTAAGAATTGGAGTTGTTCTTCAAAAGAAAATCATCAATTTGTTATCATTGAATTTGTTGCTCTCTTTACCTGTACCAGGCAATAAAAATCATTATTTCCCTTGGGTACATGCTGATGATATTGTCGGATTTATTAATCATTCCTTAGAAAATAATTTAGTTGGAGCATTTAATTTAGTTGGATCAGAACTCACAACTCATGATACATTTTTTAAATCAATTTTAAAGCATAAAAAAAGTATTATTCCATGGGTAATTTTCTTACCCAAATTCCTTATAAAATTTATTTTTGGAAATATGAGTGAAATGTTTCTTTATGGTCCAAAAACTAAGCCTTCTAGAACCTTAGAAAGTAATTATCAGTTCAAATATTCTTCTTTGCAAGAAGCCTTATTAAATTTGACTGAATAAATACCTTGGAAAATTTTTAAAATTTGGTAAATTTTGGGCTGTGAAATACTTTAATATTTTATCAAAAGGATTACTCAATTGACTGCTAAAAAAATCTCAAAAAAACTATCAAAAGAACTTCAGAATTTAGAAAATATGGGTCCTGACGCACATGCTGTTGAAGTTCAGAAAGAGTTAGATGCAGAGGAAAAAAGAAAAAATGCTCTAGGTAGAGCAGATGAAAGAATTAAAAGATCCAAGGTATCTAGCGGAACAATCAGTATGTATTTATCTGAAATTTCACAATATGAACCATTATCTCCAGATAGAGAAGTTGAACTAGCAGTATTAATTGCTAAGGGCGATAAAAAAGCAATGAAAGAATTGGTTGAAGCAAACCTTAGATTTGTAGTCTCAGTTGCTAAAAAATATCAGGGGAATGGCTTGTCATTGTCAGATATTATAAATGAAGGAAATCTTGGACTGATCAAAGCTGCAAAAAGATTTGACCCTTCTAGAGGTTTTAAATTTATCTCTTATGCTGTTTGGTGGATTAGGCAGGCAATTCTGCAAGCATTAGCAGAACAAGGTAGGCTTATTAGGTTGCCATTAAACAGAGTTGGTACAATTACTAAGATTACCAAAGCTGCTGAAAAGCTTGAAGCTGAAATGGGTCGTCCTCCAAAAGTTGAAGAAATTAGTCATCAGCTTGACGTAAAAACTGAAGAAGTGTTTAATGCGCTTCAATATTCAAGAAGACATAGTTCTCTTGATGCTCCTTTTGCAGAAGGAGAGGATAGTTCTTTAATAAATGTCATTGAAGATGAACAAGAAAAAGATCCTGACAACAATGTGATGGATACTTCTATGAAAGAAGAAATTGCTTCTGCGCTTAGCACTTTAACAGAAAGAGAGCGTTCTGTAATTGAAATGTATTTTGGAATTAATCGAGATAGATCTTTTACTTTAAATGAAATTGGAGAACAATTTAGTTTAACTAGAGAGCGCGTAAGGCAGATAAAAGAAAAAGCTATTCGAAGATTAGCTCATAAGACAAGAAGTGAACCTCTAAGAGTTTATCTTGGACAATAGTTTGAATCCAATTCTTATTTTATTTCCTATTTTTCCCATAATCTTGATTATGCACATTCATACTGTTGTTAATGCGCTTCAACTTAGAAAATCTATCATTAGTAAAGAACTTGATTCACGATGGTTAAAGTATATGCCAGGATGGGAAAAAATTCCTTTAAATATTCAAGCTTCAAGAGAGCTATACAAAAATCTTTTTGAAGCTCCTTTACCTTTTCTAGTATACTGTTTATTCGCTTATACTGTTGATCATGTTACAATGTTAAACCTTGTTTTAGCGTGGCTCTATGTTGCTTTTAGACTTTGGCATTACTCTGTTAGAATGTCTAATCCAAAAATTTCAAAAAGAAGAGTTCCTTTCCAATATTCATTGATTGTTACATTTATACTCTGGACAGAATTGTTCATTTTTTTAGTAAAATAATTTTATAGCAGAACAGTTTTCGAAGTCGTATAATCTTCTCAAATGACAAAAAAACCAAAAATTGCAATTGTGGGAAGACCTAATGTTGGTAAATCAACGCTTTTTAATAAGCTTTCAGGTAAAAGAACGTCTATTGTTGACCAAATGGAAGGCGTAACTCGAGATCGGGTTTACTCTTCAGCAGAATGGTTATCACAAGAGTTTAATATTATTGATACTGGAGGATATGTAAGCTCAAATGAAGATGTATTTAATGAAAAAATTAAAGAACAAATTTCAGCTGCATTAAATGAGTGTGATGGAATTATTTTTCTTGTCGATGGAAAAGATGGGCTAAATCCTAATGATCAATTTTTATCTAAGCTTGTCAGAAAATCTGGAAAGAAATTTGTTATGGGAGTAAATAAGTGTGATACTCCAGATCATAATTTAAGAAAAGATCAATTTTTTGATATTGGTTTTGAAAATCCAATTCCAATATCAGCCTTGAATGGTGCTGGGGTTGGAGATATGCTTGATAATTTGTTTGAATTAATTGATTTTAATTCTATCTCACAATCTGATGATAATACTGATTGTTCTATGACTATAGTAGGAATGCCAAATGTTGGTAAATCTTCATTATTAAATGCTTTAATTCAAAGAGAACAGGCAATTGTGTCGGATATAGCAGGAACTACCAGAGATTCAGTTGATACAATCATTAAATGGCATGGAAAGGATATTAAAATTGTTGATACAGCTGGTCTTAGGAAGAAAAGTAAAGTTGATTCGGATATTGAATTTTATAGTTCCTTGAGAGCTATGGATTCGCTTTTAAGATCTGATCTTGTTTTGCTTGTAGTTGATGCTGAAAAAGGATTTACTAAACAAGAAAAAACTATTGCCAAAGAGGTTATTAAAAAAGGCAAGAGGATGGTTATTCTTGTTAATAAATGGGATTTAGCTTCTGGAAAAAATGTTTCTGCTGAGTTGTATAAAGAAGACATGTATATGGAGTTCAAAGATCTCCAGCATTATCCTATACTTTTTGTTTCTGCGCTAACTAAAAGAAGGGTTTCAAATATTTTAGAAATTGCATGGGAAATTTTTACAAAACAGAGAGATAAGTTATCCACAAAGGAATTGAATGTTTGGATAGAAAAAGCTGTAAAAAATTATCCTCCTCCAGCTACGCAAGGCAAATCAATTAAAATTAAATTTGTTGAACAAGTGCAACAATCTCCTCCAATTTTTGCACTATTTAGTAATTATCCTAAACTGATATCTATTCAATACTTAAGATATCTACATAATCAGCTTAGGGAATCATTTGATTTAAAAGGGATAACCATTAAGTTTTCATTAAGAAAAGGCTAATGAATAAAAAACAAATTTATAGTTGGGCTCTTTACGATTGGGCAAATTCAGCTTTTGCAACCACTGTTATGGCTGGTTTTTTTCCAATTTTCTTTTCACAATACTGGTCAAATCCAGATAACTTATCTGTCAGTACATTTTATTTAGGGTTAGGTAATTCAGTTGCTTCATTAATAGTTGCTTTGCTTGCACCAATTTTAGGCGCAATTGCTGATAGGGGTAGTTTTAAGAAAAAATTTCTAATTTTCTTTGCTTTTTTAGGTATTGTAATGACTTTAGGCTTGGGATTTATTGCCCAAGGAATGTGGCCAATCGCTTTGATGGTTTACATCTTTTCTACAATTGGATTTTCAGGGGCAAATATTTTTTATGACTCGCTACTTCCATCTGTTTCGAGTGAAGAAAATGTAGATGATGTTTCTGCTTTAGGTTTTTCATTAGGATATCTTGGAGGCGGTGTTTTAATTATTATAAATTTTTTAATGATATCTTATCCTGCTTCTTTCGGTTTAGTTGATGCAGTTGAAGCAACAAAATATGCATTTATTTCTGTTGGAGTTTGGTGGGCACTTTTCTCACTTCCTTTAATTCTATTTGTTGATGAACCAAAATATCATGAGAGCGAAAGTGTATCTGATTCTATAATAAACGGTTTGATTCAATTCAGAAATACATTCAATGATTTAAGAAAACTTAAAGTAGTTGCTACATTTCTTTTAGCTTATTGGTTATATATTGACGGAGTTGATACTGTAGTACGAATGGCAGCAAATTTTGCTTTTACCTTAGGTTTTGATCAAGCATCAATTATGGGTGCACTGGTAATGATTCAACTTGTAGCTTTTTTTGCCACATTAATTTATATAAAAATCGCAAATTTCATAGGCCTAAAGAATGGTATCTTTATGGGAATTCTTGGTTATTGTATTATTCTATTTGCTGGATATTTTGTTGAAAGTATTACTCACTTTTATATTGTGGCATTATTGATTGGTTGTTTTCAAGGAGGAATTCAAACAATTAGTAGAAGTTTGTATTCAAGAATTATCCCTGAAAAAAAATCTGCTGAGTTTTATGGCTTCTACAACATGTTAGGAAAATTCGCTGCAGTATTTGGCCCGGTTCTAATGGGTTCAGTTACTCTAGTATTAAGTAATATTGTTGAAGATGAAATCAAAGCTGCTAGATTTGGATTATTATCAATAATGATATTATTTATTTTAGGTGCTTATGTATTTTCTAAAGTAGATATCAAAGAAGGCGAAGCAATGGCTAAAAATCTTTGATTTAAAAATTGTAATTTTTTCTAAATATCACTAGGTTTAATTTCATTTTTAAGGGGGGAAATCATTTTAAACTTTTCGAAAGAAATTTCTGGTTCAGGTTCTGAAATTTTTTCTGAAGATGCATTAAATTTTTTAGAAAAAGTACATCTCAAGTTCAACGATAGAGTTGATAATCTTATTGATGATAGAGTTGAATATCAAAATACCGTTGACGGTGGTATTCTACCAAGTTTTGATCCAAAAACAGAAGATATTAGAAACTCTGAATGGTCTGTGAGGCCAATTCCAAACAATCTTAAAGATAGAAGAGTAGAAATTACTGGACCTGTTGATCGCAAAATGATTATCAATGCTCTTAATTCTAATGTTAATGTTTTCATGGCAGATTTTGAAGATTCTCTTTCTCCTTCTTGGGAAAACATCCAAAACGGATTAATTAACATGCGAGATGCTGCTCATAGGACAATTTCTTTTCAGCACAGGGTAACTTTAAAAAAATATAATTTACGTTCAAATCCTGCAATTCTTATGTGTAGAGTTAGAGGATTACATCTTAAAGAAAAGCATATTTCATGCAATGGAGTATCATTATATGGGGCTTTAGTTGATTTTGTAATGTACTTATATCACAATCATAAAGCTTTAGAAGCATTTGGATCAGGTCCATATTTTTATATTCCAAAATTACAGTCCTATCATGAGGCTAAATTGTGGAATGATATCATCTCATTTTGTGAGGACGAGCTAAAATTAAAAAGGGGAACAGTTAGAGTAACATGTCTTATTGAAACTTTACCAGCAGTTTTTCAAATGGAAGAAATATTATATCACCTTAAAGACCATATAATTGGTTTGAATTGTGGAAGGTGGGATTATATCTTCAGTTTTATCAAGACATTACAATCTTATCCTGAAAAATTATTACCTGACAGAAGCATTATTACAATGAATCAACCGTTTTTAACCAGCTATTCTACATTACTCGTAAATACTTGTCACAAAAGAGGTGCTTTTGCTATGGGGGGGATGGCAGCTTTTGTTCCGTCAAAAGATCATGATGAGAATAGAAAGATTTTACAGAAAGTTAATGAAGACAAATTATTTGAAATAAATAATGGGCACGATGGAACATGGATTGCCCATCCTGGGTTAGCTGATTATGTAAACGAAATTTTCAAAGATAAATTTGATACTTTTCAAACTAACCAATTAGATTTTATTTCAGATAAAAAAATTACTGCTGAACAATTATTGCAAGGATGTAATGGAGTTAGTTCAGAAGAATGTCTTAGATCAAACATAAGAATTTCGCTAAAATATATTGAAGCTTGGATTAATGGTTTGGGTTGCGTAGCCATTTATGGTTTAATGGAAGATGCGGCAACTGCAGAGATTTCTAGAACCTCAATCTGGCAATGGATTAAGCATAAAAATAGGCTTGATAATGGAAAAATAGTTGATAAAAAATTATTTAAGCAATATTTAGAAGAAGAATTATTGAATGTCAAAAATGAAGTTGGTATCGAAAAGTTTGAAAGTGGAAAATTCAATTTAGCGAAATCAATTTTTGAAGAAATCACTTTGTCTGATAATGTAGAAGAATTTTTAACCACTAAAGCATACGAGGAGTTATAATGAATTTAAATGAACAAGTATTAGAGTTAAAAAATGACTGGGAGATGAATGAAAGGTGGGCCTATGTAAAAAGGCCATATTCAGCAGAGGAGGTTGTTAAGCTAAGAGGTTCTCTTCAACCTGAATACACTTTAGCAAGAGTTGGAGCTGAGAAGCTTTGGAATATGCTCCATAAAGAAGATTATGTTAATTGCCTAGGTACTTTAACTGGGGGGCAGGCAGTGCAGGGAGTAAAGGCTGGTGCAAAAGCAATTTATGTATCCGGATGGCAAGTAGCAGCAGATAATAATAGCGCTGAGGCAATGTATCCAGATCAATCTTTGTATCCAGTTGATTCTGTTCCTTCTTTAGTAAAAAGAATAAACAGTTCTTTTAAAAGAGCAGACCAAATTGAATGGATGAACTCTAATGGTAGTCCAAAATTTGACTTTTTTACACCAATAGTAGCTGATGCAGAAGCTGGTTTTGGTGGAGTTTTAAACGCTTTTGAGCTTATGAAAGCTATGATAAAAGCAGGAGCTGCTGGAGTACATTTTGAAGATCAGTTAGCAAGCGTAAAAAAATGTGGTCATATGGGCGGCAAAGTCCTTGTACCAACTCAAGAGGCAATAAATAAGCTTGTTGCAGCAAGGTTAGCTGCAGATGTTTCAAATGTTCCAACTTTATTAGTTGCTAGAACGGATGCTAATGCAGCAGAATTACTTACTTCTGACATTGATGAGCGAGATGCTGAGTTTGTTACTGGAGAAAGAACAACTGAAGGTTTTTATAGAGTAAAACCAGGTATTCAACAAGCAATTTCAAGAGGTCTTTCATACGCTCCATACTCTGATTTATTATGGTGTGAAACAGGAAAGCCTAATCTTGAAGAAGCAAAACTATTCGCTGAATCAATTAAGAAAGATCATCCTGAATTAATGTTAGCTTATAATTGTTCTCCATCATTCAATTGGAAAAAGAATCTTGATGATGCTACAATAGCTAAGTTCCAAAGAGAGCTTGGTGCAATGGGTTATAAATTCCAATTTATAACTCTTGCCGGAATTCACTCAATGTGGCATGGTATGTTTGATTTGACAAAAAATTATGTTAAATCTGGCATGACTGCTTATGTAGAATTGCAAGAGAAAGAATTTGCAGATCAGGATAAGGGATATACTTTTTCTGCACATCAGCAAGAGGTTGGTACAGGCTACTTTGATGCAGTGAATAATTGTATTGTTGGAGACCCTTCAACAAGTGCTATGGACGGTTCTACAGAAGAAGAACAGTTTTAATTATTTTTTGAAATAAAGTACTGAAAAAGTCACAATTTTTTATAAATTATCCTCGTGAATAAAGTTTCAGAATTTTCAGAATTAGTACAACCCACTCATATCAATACGGCAGGTACGCTCTTTGGTGGATACATGCTTTCGTGGCTTGACTTGGCTGCAGCTAAAGCAGCATCTGAATTTCTAGAAGAAACCGATGCTTGGGGATCTGTGACTAGGGCTTTGGACAAAGTAGAATTTAAAGAACCAGTTTACCTTGGTGATTGGGTAAAATGTAAATCAACAATTATCGATACTGGAAATACGTCAGTCAAAGTTCAAGTTAAAGCATTCGCAGAAAGTAAAGATCACGGAAAAAGACTAGCGTGTACAGCTGATATAACATTTGTTGCAGTAATTAAAGATGAGAATGGTAAGCTAGTAAGTTTTAAACATAATCTAAGTTTGTAAGGAAAAAAAATGGCACACATAAAAAAATTAAACTTTTTAAAAAATCATAAAGATTTAGTAGATGAAAATTATGGGATGGTTGCGGTACCAACATTTTCAGATAAAATGGATAAAGATTTAGAAGAATTGTTCAAATCTCAAAATAAAACAGGAAAGGTTGGAGATCTTGTTTTTGAAATCGATAATAATTCAAGAATAGTTTATTACGGTCTAGGTGATTCATCTGATAAAACAGCAGAAAATTTCAGAAGAGCAGCTGGGGAAGTTGTGGGTTATGCTTTGCAGCATAAATACAGTGATATTGCAGTTGAGTGTCCTGTAACAGATGAGGGTGAATATTTTTGTCAGGCATTTGCAGAAGGTTTGATCCTTTCAAGTTATAGATTTTTAGATTATTTCACGGATGAAAGAGGAGAGTATCATTTGAAGAGCATTACTATGGTTGATGCTTGTAATCAAGATGCAGCAAAAAAAGGTGCAATTATTGCAAGTGCTGTTTGTGATTCAAGAGATCTTGGCAATCATCCTGGAAATGTGACTACTCCAACAAGGTTGGCAAATTTTGCAAAAGAAGTTGGCAAAAAAGGTAATATGAAAGTTACAGTTTTTGACAGAGAAGAATTTACTAAGATGGGCATGGGATCATTTGCCGGGGTAGCTCAAGGCACAAATGAACCTCCAAAGTTTATCATTATGGAATATTTTGGAGGAAAGAAAAGTGAAAAGCCAGTATTGCTTGTAGGAAAAGGTTTAACTTTTGATACAGGAGGAGTTTCACTTAAACCTGGTTTAAATATGGACCGAATGAAATTTGATATGTGCGGTTCAGCGGTTGTATTTGGAGTGATGAATGCTATAGCTGAATTACAACCTAAGATGAACGTTGTAGCTATTGTTCCTTCAACGCATAATATGTTAGGTGGCTCAGCCTATAAACCTGGAGATATTCTAACTGCATACAATGGAAAAACTATTGAAGTTTTAAATACTGATGCAGAAGGTAGATTAATTCTTGCTGATGCTTTGGCATATGCAAGTAAGCATTACGACCCAGAGTATATGCTAGATTTTGCAACATTAACGGGTGCTGTGGTTATTACTCTTGGTCATATAGCCACAGGAATAATGAGCAATAATGAAACACTAGTAGAAAACATTAAAGTTTCTTCTGATAATACCGGAGAACATGTATGGCAACTACCATTATGGGATGAATATTGCGATCAAGTCAAATCCGAGGTTGCCGATGTAAAGAACTTAGGATCACCAGGTCAAGCAGGAACTATTGCTGGCGGAGCATTCCTTAAAGCATTTGTTGGTAAAGATATTCCCTGGGCTCATTTCGATGTTGCAGGAACTTCATATCATGTAGAAAACAGAAGTTATATTCAAAAAAATAGTGCTTCTGGACAAGTGATAAGATTAGTGCTCGATATGCTCGGTGCTTAATGAATAAACTGAAAGCGATTAATTCAATTCAGTTTTCAATACAATTGATAACTGCATTGCTACTTTTATACTTTACATTAAAATCTGATACTCCTGATCGAGCTATAATTCCAATTTTATTGCTTTTAGGGTGGTCGCTTGGTTTTTATCAGAGAAGAGTTACTAGAAGAAGAGTTAATAAGCTCCGAGGTTCTAAGAATAAAGATGTTTTACATGAAGGTTAAGAATGAATGAATTATTCAAAAACGATATTAGTTTAGATCAAGAAAATCATAAATATATTCTTAATAGTAGTCCTGAATTTAAATTTTCAAGCGTTACAGAGTTCATCCATTTCTTTTTTGAAAAGTTTGATCAAGAAAAAGTAGCTACTAAGTTGATAAATACTAACCCTAAGTATAGCGGCAAAACGTTAAATGAAGTACTTAAAGAGTGGGGTAAAGGCGCAGAAAGAGGTACAATAGTTCATAATGAATTAGAGATGTATGTAAAAGAAAATATTGATCCAAAACATCAAATGTCAATTACAGGTGTTAGATGGTTAAAAGAGAAACAAAAGAATGAGCACAACTCATTTTTTTCAGAAGTTATTGTCTATTCAAAAGAATTAGGAATAGCAGGAACAATTGACTTACTTGTCTACAATAGTGAACAAAATATGTATCATTTAGTTGATTGGAAAACTAATAAAAGAATTGATAAAAATTCGTTTAGGAACAAGAAAGGAATACTTTCATCATCAAAACATTTAGACGATTGCAATTTTATGCATTATTCTTTACAACTATCATTTTATAGATATATTCTTGAACGTTACTATGGGTTAGAGGTAGGTAGCCAAACTTTATTTCATTTAAAAGAAAATGATACCTATGAAATCTTTAATGTAGAGTACAAAAGCGAAGATCTAATAAATATGCTTCGTGAAAAAGAATTAATCTAAAATAAAATATATTATATCAATAAGAGTATATAGAAATAAATATCCAATTACTTCAATAAGTACACCATTTATTCTGCTAATTTTAACTAATACTTTTTCCCCAGTTTCTGGTCTTTTGTACTTAAAAATATTTGGAATTAATCTAGGAGTAGATTTCATATAACTTTCAAATTTATCTCCATGATTTTTTCTAAGTTTTCTTTCTTCATTAGCAATAGTTGGTACGTGAAATAAAACAAAAATTAATAGGAGAGCCAAAGGAAGATAAATAGCTTTTAATGCTAAACTAAAACCTAATAACATTATTAAACTAAAAAAGTATAATGGATTTCTTACCATTGAAAAAGGTCCAGCAGTAATAAGATTTTTTGTTTTATTGCCTTCAATATATAATGAAGCCCAAATTCTACCAAATGAACCAAAAACAACCAGTACAAAGCCTAAAATACTCATTTGTAATGATTCGATAGTGGTTATTTCAAGAGTATAGGCTCTAAAGTCATTATTTGTAACTGATAAAACTATAAGAAGTAAAATAGAAACTCTCAAAAAATACATCCTATATTTTGCTAAAAATTTCATAATAATTTATTTAATGCTAATTCTCTTTTCTTGAATTAGCTCACATCCTGGGATATCCTCACCATTCTTTAATGATTCTTTTATTTTATCTTTGTTCAATAATTTAGTTTCTTTCACCTGAAAGAATTCTTCAGGTATTTTTTCTTCATCAACAATGTGTACTTTTACAGGATTTTTATACATAGCAATAACTATGTCATCGCTTTCAATTTTTTCTGTGTTTGTTTTTTCAAAATTAATTCGAAGATAATCTTTTAATCTTGTAATTTTCTTTTCCAAAGAGTTTCTACGATGTTTTTGATTGCTTTCTATTTCTTTAATACCTGAAGCTAAATGTTCAAGATTTCGAATATATTTTGCAACGTTAGCTGATTTCGATTTGAATTCACCCTCGATTGATTCAATTTCACTTATTAAATCTGAATCTTCATGATCTAATAAGTTGTCTAAAGATTTTTCAAATTCATTTGCGATATCATAGAGAGTTGATTTTGACATGATTTAATATAGAAAAAAAAATAAAAGAAGTTTATAATTCTTTTACTTCTTTAAGTAAGTCATTTAGCATGTCTTTTGCATCACCAAAAACCATAATAGAATTGTCATATCCAAATAATTCATTTTGCACTCCAGCAAAACCTGGATTCATACTTCTTTTATTAATAATTACCGTTCTTGATTTGTCTACATTTAAAATAGGCATACCATAAATAGGACTAGATTGATCGTGTCTAGCTGCAGGATTTACTACATCATTTGCACCAAGAATAAGTGCAACATCACAATCCTCAAATTCTGGATTAATTTCATCTAAATCTTTTAAAACGTCATAAGAAACATTTGCCTCAGCTAGCAAAACATTCATGTGTCCAGGCATTCTTCCGGCGACTGGGTGAATTGCATACAATACTGTTTTACCCATAGCTTCAAGAGATTCGGCTACTTCTCTAGCAACGTGTTGTGCTTGAGCAACTGCAAGTCCATATCCTGGAACAATAATAATTTTTTCTGCAGCATCTAAAATCATAGCTGCTTCAGTTGTTGAGTAGCTTTTAATATTCATTTCTTTTCCATCTGAGCTTCCACCTTCAGACTCAGCTCCAACTGCACCAAAAATTACATTTGCAAGAGAACGATTCATTCCTTTACACATAATATTTGTTAGAATCAGCCCTGATGCTCCAACAAGGGATCCGCTAATAATAAGGGCATTGTTACTAATTAAAAATCCTGTAGCTGCCGCAGCAATTCCAGAATAAGAGTTCAGAAGTGAGATAACAACTGGCATGTCTGCACCACCGATAGGAATTGTAAGTCCAACTCCAAGAATTAATGCAAGAACAATAATAACAAAGAATGCATTTAAATAACCACTGTACATTGATGAATCAAAAAATAAACCAGGTGCAAGTATTAAGGAAACTGAAAGCAGAGCAATCACAGCATTGATAGCTTGTTGACCTTTAAATGTAACAGCTCTTCCTGATATAAATCCTTGAAGTTTTCCGAATGCAACAAAACTACCAGTAAAAGTCAATGATCCAATGAAAACACTTAAGCATACAATGATAAATGGACTATTTGGTGATGATAAAAACTCAGAAGAAGCAACAAAAGCAGATGCTGCTCCACCAAGACCATTAAAAATAGCAACCATTTGAGGCATTTCAGTCATTTGAACTCTAGTTGCAAAGATTGCTCCAATAACTGCTCCGATACCTACTCCGGCAAGTATCAAGGTGAAGTCAAATTCTTTTCCTGGATATGTTAAGGTCGCAATAATAGCTATTAACATTCCTAATGAAGATAATAAGTTTCCACTTCGAGCAGTTTTCGGATGCGATAATCTTTTAATACCAAAAATAAAGGCTACTGCTGATATTAAATAAAGGATGTTTGTTATTTGAATAGCTTCCATTTTTTATTTCTTTTTAAACATTTTTAACATTCTATCTGTAACAAGAAAGCCACCAACAACATTAATAGTAGCACAAATTAAAGCAGCTAAACCAATATATTTACTTGCATCACCTGCATCTGCTAATATCGCTAGAATTGCACCCACAATAGCAATTCCTGAAATAGCATTTGAACCAGACATTAAAGGTGTGTGTAATGTAGGTGGAACTTTGTTTATAATTTCATTCCCAACAAATACTGCAAGAATAAAAATAGTAATTAAGCTAACAATATCAATTTGCATTACATTGACTCCTTTGTTGGTTGATGTCGGACTTCACCATTTTCAATAAATAGCATTCCATCAATTATCTCGTCTTCTTTATCAAGTTTAAATCCTTCTTCTGAATGGCAGTGATCAATGATAGCCTCAATATTTTTTGAGAAAAGTTGGCTAGAGTGATATGCCATTGTGCTTGGTAAGTTTGAATTACCATCTATTAATACGCCATTGTGATTAACTATTTCATTTTCTTGAGTTAATTCACAGTTACCACCATTTTCAGAAGCTAAATCCATAATAACTGAACCAGGCGCCATAGTTTCAACCATACTTTTAGGTATTAACATCGGTGCAGGTCTATTTGGAATCAATGCAGTTGTAATAACTATATCTGACTTTCCAACTCTTTCTTTCATTAGTTCTTGCTGTTTTGCTTTGTATTCATCGCTGGTTTCTGATGCATAACCGCCAGAACCAACACCATCATCTGAATCGCTTTCAACTTCGATGAATTTTGCACCTAAGCTTTCAACCTGTTCTTTTACTTCAGGTCTTACATCAAATGCTTCTACTTGAGATCCCAATCTTTTAGCAGTTGCAATCGCTTGCAATCCAGCAACTCCAGCACCAATTACTAAAGTTCTTGCAGGAGAAATTGTTCCAGCAGCAGTCATTAAAAGTGGCATATATTTTCCAATATGATTTGAACCAATTAATACTGCTTTATAACCTGCAATATTAGCTTGAGAGCTAAGTACATCCATTTTTTGTGCCAAAGTAGTTCTAGGAAGCAGGTTTAAAGAAAATGCAGACACTTTTTTATCTGCTAATTTTTTCACACAATCAATTTCTTTAATTGTTTGTAATAAAGAGATAAAGAGTGTTCCTGATTTTAGAAGTGATACTTCCTCATCTGATGGAGCATTTACTTTACAAACAATGTCACAATCAAAAACTTCATTTTGGCTTACAATTTTAGCTCCAGCTTCTTTGTAATCATCATCAGAATAGTTTGATAATAATCCTGAATCAGATACCAGAAAAAATTCATATCCTTTTTTAGATAATGCAGAAACAGTAGATGGCACGATGGCCACTCTTTTTTCTCCAGATTTGTGTTCTTTTAAAATTCCAATTTTCATAACAGTAAAATCGACGTAAAATTACGCATTTTAGAACATTCATCAAGAACTTTATTCATATTAAAAAAAATTTTTTATTAAATTAAAAAATGCAATTATATCCTAAAGCAAAAGTGTTCAATTCTTTCAATCTAAAAGTATCTGAATTACATACAATTTTTGTTGAAGAGTCAGGTAATAAAAATGGTAAACCGGTCATTTTTCTACATGGAGGACCTGGAGGTGGAATTAGTTCTACTTATAGACAATATTTTAATCCAGATGAGTGGAGAATAATTATGTTTGACCAAAGAGGTTGCGGTAAAAGCACTCCTTTTGCAGAACTTGAAGAGAATACTACATGGGATTTGGTGGCAGACATAGAAAAGATAAGAGGCCATCTTCAAATTGATCAATGGGTAGTCTTTGGGGGAAGTTGGGGAAGCACGTTGTCTTTGGCATATAGTCAAAAACATCCAAATGCGTGCAAAGGTTTAATTTTAAGAGGTATTTTTTTAGTTCGTAAGAAAGAAATTGATTGGTTTTATCAATATGGTGCAAGCAACATCTATCCAGATAAATGGGAATCTTATTTAGCACCAATTCCTGAACATAAAAGAGATAATTTATTAAGCGCATATTATGAAATTTTAACTGGTGATGATCATAAAAAGAAAATTGAAGCAGCAAAAGCCTGGAGCACATGGGAGGGAAGTTCTGTTAGGCTCATCTTAGATGATGATTTTATATCTGATTTTGGTGATGCAACATTTGCTGAAGCGTTTGCTAGAATTGAATGCCATTATTTTATGAACAATTGTTGGTTTCCAACTGAAAATTATTTAATCGAGAATGTTGATAAAATAAGACATATTCCAGCAGTAATAGTTCATGGAAGATATGATATAATTTGTCCTGTTGTTCAAGCTTGGGATTTACATAAAGCATGGCCAGAAGCAGATTTACATATTATTCCTGATGCAGGACATTCAATTTATGAAGAAGGTATTAAAAATAAGCTACTTGAATACACTGACAAATTTCTTAAGCTTTAGTTTATAAGAAATTCGCAATTATTGCTATTAATGCTCCAGCTGAAAAAGATGTTGAGTTTGTAATATCTATAGCAGAAACAATCAAACCAGCAATGACTATCAATTTACTATTAGCATTTCTTGGTTGCTCTTTTTCATAGATAATATCTTTTTCTTTTGGAGTTTTTTCTTCTGTTTGAACAATATCAATTTCATCTTCCACAGAAATACTATTTTTGGCAACTAATTGACTATTTCTCAGGAAAAATTGCAAAGTTTTTCTGTTCGGAGTATTTATTTCAAAAGATTCAATCTCTGAAAATAATTGAACAGCAATTTGAGTAGATTCATCGCTATTTGAAACTTCAATATTTTTTAAAGAATCATTTTTGTAATTAGCTAAAGATAAACTATCTGCATTAGCATCATATATCGTCATGTAGAACCATTCTGAAGAATACCAAGCAGTAACATTTTCAAGATTTACTTTCTTGTTGGAATCAAGCTGGATAACTGTACCGTTATTTTTTGATTCAATTTGCAAATTTTTAATTCTTAAATCTTGAGATAGAATAATAGAACTGGAAGCTAAAAATAAAATAGTTACTAATAGATTATTTCTCATCCATTGAATATATTATTTGTTTAGATTCATATGAAACAATTTTATCGATGAAAAGTTCACAAATTAGAGAATCATTTATCAGCTTTTTTGAAAGCAAAAGTCATGCTCGTGTACCGAGTGCACCGGTTCTTCCAATTGGAGATAAGTCCTTGCTATTTACAAATGCTGGAATGAATCAATTCAAAGCAATTTTCTTGAATACAGAAGAACCTAAAGATTTACGAGTAGCAAATAGTCAAAAATGCATTAGAGTTAGCGGAAAGCACAATGATTTGGAAGAAGTTGGAAGAGACGGATTCCACCATACTTTTTTTGAAATGCTTGGAAATTGGTCATTCGGTGATTATTACAAAAAAGAAGCAATTGAATGGTCATGGGAATTGTTTACAAAAGTTTGGAAACTAGATAAATCCAGATTATGGGTTACTGTTTATGAAGAAGACGACGAAGCTTTCGACTTATGGAAAAATCAAACAGATATAGATTCAAATCGAATAATTCGTTCTGGTGCAAAGGATAATTTTTGGGAAATGGCTGAAACTGGACCATGTGGTCCATGTTCTGAAATTCATTACTATGTTGGGAATAATCCAGGAGATCAACAAGCTGAGCTGGTTAATAATTCTTCAGAGTATTGGGAATTATGGAATCTTGTATTTATTCAATTTAATCGCCTCAAAGATGGAACTATGGAGGATTTGCCAAAAAAACATGTAGACACTGGTGCAGGACTTGAAAGAATTTGTTCAGTATTGCAAAACAAAGATTCAAATTATAAAACTGATTTGTTTTCAAAAACGATTGAAGATTTAGAAAATTTTTCGAACACAAAATATCAAGATTTTGAGGTTTCATATAATGTTATTTGTGATCATATAAGAATGCTGTCATTTGCAATTGCTGATGGAGTTGTTCCATCAAATGATGGTAGAGGTTATGTTGTAAGAAGAGTTCTGAGAAGAGGTTCAAAATTTGCTATGAATTTAGAAATTAAAGAACCGATTCTATACAAATTGGTTGATTCAGTGGTTTCGACAATGTCTTCTCATTATCCAGAGCTAAAAGAAAAACAAGAATATATTGAGCAAACTATTTTTTCAGAAGAACAGTCATTCTTGCGAACGCTTGAAAATGGAGTTATTCAATTTGAAAAAATTGTAAGCAGTACATCTGGATCAGAAATACATGGGAAAGATGCATTTAAGCTATATGATACTTATGGATTTCCACTTGATTTAACTCAGCTTATGGCTGAAGAAAGAAAGATGACTGTTGATATAGATGGTTTTGATGTTGAAATGAAAAATCAAAAAGAGTTAGCTAAATCTGGTCAAAAATTTGAAATGGATAATCTTGATTTAAAATGGAACTTAGAAACTAAAAGCAGCCATTCGATTTTTGTTGGTTATGAAAATGAAAGTATTTCTTCAAAAATTATAAATCACGCTGAAAGCGGAGAAGACATAATAATCATTCTAGAAAATACACCTTTTTATTCCGAATCTGGAGGTCAAATTGGCGACACAGGTATAATTAGGAATGATGACTTTTCAGCTAGAGTCAATGATACCCAAAAAAATGGAGATTATGTTTTACATATATGCACACTAACAAATGGCAATATTGGTGATAATCTTTCTGTAGATTGCATTATAGACGTTGATAGAAGAAATAATATTAAAGTGAATCATACAGCAACCCACTTACTTCATCAATCGTTAAAAGATGTTTTAGGTAACCATGTAAATCAGGCAGGATCTCTAGTTCATCCAGAATATTTAAGGTTTGATATTACCCATCCAAATAAAATTTCTTCAAAGGAATTAGAATCTATTGAGTTAATTGTAAACCAGAAAATAGACGAAGATATTACAGTCGAAACAAGTATTAAAAGTTTGGAAGAGGCTAAAAAAGAGGGTGCTACTGCATTGTTTGGTGAAAAGTATGGAGACCAAGTTAGGGTAGTTACAATGGGTGAGTTTTCTAAAGAATTATGTGGAGGAACCCATGTTTCAAGTACAGGTAAAATTAATAAATTTAAAATCAAGCATGATAAAGCAATATCATCTGGAATTCGAAGAATAAACGCTATTACTCATAATCAAGTTGATTTGTATTTAAAGGAAAAATCAGAAGAACTAGGATTACAAAAAGAAGCAGAGCAGAAGAAAGTAGAAGAAAAGCAAAGTCAATCCATTTTACTTGATAGTGTGAATGTTGATTTAATAGCAAGTAAACCAATAAAGGAAATTAATGGAACTGATTTATTTTTTAGCAAAGTTGAGCTAGGAATCGCTTCAGATTTAAAAAGCTTGAATAAAAAAATTAAAAATAAGATAGACTCAGGAATAATATTTTTATTTACTGAAATTGAAAATAAAACAACAATATCTGTTGGCGTCTCTGATGACTTAATTGCTAAAAATTTAAAAGCTGGAGATTTGGTAAAATCTATTGCATTAGAACTTCAAGGCGGAGGCGGAGGTAGAGAGGATTTTGCTATGGCTGGAATACCTCATACGAATGCAGATGATTTAAAAGCAGTTGTTGAAAAAATAATTTTAAGTATTTTGGAGGAAATATAATGCAATTTCAAAAATTAAATAATTCATTCATCGTTTATGTTGAGAAGGGTGAAAAAGTTATGGAAACATTAACCAGCTTTTGTATTGAAAATAATATTCATTCAGGACAATTAGCAGGTATTGGAGCAGTCAAAAATATTGATATTGGAGCATACGATATTAATACAAAAGATTATATTCATAGAAAATTTGATGAAATATTAGAGTTATTATCATTTCAAGGAAATGTAGCATTGAAAGATGGTAAACCATTCTTACATGCTCACATTACCCTAGGAACCCATGATATGGAGGTATTTGGGGGGCACTTATTTGAAATGGAAGTAGCTGCAGTTGGAGAATTCATTATTCATGATTTTAGAGATGAAACTCATCGAAAAATGAATGATGAAATTGGACTTGCAACATTAAGTTTATGTAAAATCGAGGAGTAATTATGTCAAAATTTAAATCACCAAATCCTGTTGGGCCTTACTCAATGTTTAGAAAATTATCTTCTGGAGGATGGATAACCTCAGGACAGATTCCGATTGACCCTGAAAATGGTACTTTGAACAATAATAGTGTCGAGGAAGAGGTTATACAAGTTTTTGATAATCTTGAAGCTGTTTTATCGGATAATGGAAAATCTCTAAATGATGTTAGAAAATTTTTAGTTTTTTTAACAGATTTGTCAATTACTCCATTGGTTAATGCTGAAATTGAAAAAAGGCTAAATGAACCATTTCCTGCTAGATCAACAATTCAAGTTGCAGGTTTACCCATGGGAGCAAACGTTGAAGTAGAATGCTTAGGGTAATAAAAAATATTTTCATAGGGATGATTCTAATTTCTCTATGTTTCTCTCAGCAGAAGATTGATTTTAGAACTGCAGAAGAACAAGCAAAAGATCCTAATGTAGCATTAAAAAAGTCGTTGATTTTTCCCGGTGTAGGGCAGTTATACAATGACCAAAAAATCAAGGGATATACTTTAATTGCTGCTGAACTTTTTTCTTTATATAGTTTTAACGAAAATAGAAAAAAATACAAAGACTACAATGAGAGTTATGACAAATCTCAAGATTATTATTTAAGAGAGAGAAATCGTTTTGCTTGGATAGCAATTGGATTGTATTTTTATGGAATTCTAGATTCTGTTGTTGAGGCACATCTAGATGATTTTGATAAAATAGTTAAAGAAAATGATCCGCAATCAGAGACAGGAGTTATTGATGGAAAATAATAGAGAGCAATGGAGTTCAAAAGCTAGTTTCATTTTAGCAGCTGCAGGTTCAGCTGTTGGTCTTGGAAATATTTGGAAATTTCCATATATAGCTGGAGAAAATGGGGGAGCTGCGTTCCTATTTATTTATTTAATTTGTATTGTTTTGATTGGTTTACCAATTCTTAACATTGAAATACTGTTAGGTAGAACTACTAAAAAAAATCCTGTAGGAGCATTTAAAACGCTTACAAATAATCCTTTTTGGAAATATGTTGGAGCGTTGGGTGTCTTAGCAAGTTTTACCATTTTATCATTTTATAGTGTTGTTGGTGGATGGTCTTTGGCTTATACATATGAAGCGTTAGTAGGGACTTTTAATACTCCAGCATTTGCAAATCCTTCAACTGCAGGAGATTTTTTTAATTTAAGAAATAGTAGTCCTTTATGGGTTTTAGGATACCATACTTTATTTTTATCTATTGTTGTCTTTATTCTTTTATCAGGAGTAAGGGCAGGTCTTGAAAAAGCAAGTAAGTTTCTTATGCCAATATTGTTATTTATTTTGATGATATTGGTTGTCCAAGGATTAATTCTCCCAGATGCAAATAAAGGTGTGTCATTCTTATTTCAGCCAGATTGGTCCAAGATTAATGGCCAGACATTCCTTCTAGCTTTAGGACATGCTTTTTTTACTTTGAGTTTAGGTATGGGAGCAATGATGACATACGGAAGTTATTTATCTGACAAAGACGATATTGTTAATGCATCGTATTTAGTTGCATTTTTAGATACTGTCATTGCTATTTTTGCAGGTGTAGCAATATTCACTGTAGTATTTTCGTCGGGTTATGATCCTACAGCTGGACCAGGTCTAGTGTTTCATGTACTACCACCATTATTATCAAACTTAGTTGGAGGCTATATATTTGCATTCTTATTCTTTTTATTGCTCTCTATCGCTGCAGTTACATCTGGAATTTCAATATTAGAGGTAAGCGTTGCTTATTTAGTAGATGAGAGGAAAATGTCTAGAAAGAAAGCAGTATTAATGATGGCTGGTTTAGTATATCTTGCAGCTATTCCATGTGCATTGTCATTCAATGTTCTTTCTGACTATACTTTTAACTTACAAGATAAAGCCTTTACATTTTTTGATATTGCTGATTATTTAGCATCAAATCTTCTATTACCTTTTGGAGGATTTTTCTTAGCAGTTTTTGCTGGATATGTATGGGGCATTGATG
The DNA here is from genome assembly GCA_028140795.1 of Fidelibacterota bacterium. GTDB lineage: Bacteria > Fidelibacterota > Marinisomatia > Marinisomatales > Marinisomataceae > Marinisoma. The sequence goes on along the minus strand of JAOIOW010000003.1, from coordinate 109,133 downwards.
AGGTTATTAGAAATTTATTAATTGGTGAATCAAATTCTATATATTTTGGTAATGGAATTGTGAAATCAAAAGGATTTAAGTCTGCATTTAGTTTCACTGTAAGATATATTTGTCCAGTACTTATTTTCCTTGTTTTCCTATACTCAATTGGATGGATATAAATTAAATGATAAGAAGACTTTTTCCAGAAGATTCAAATCAGTTTAATTTTCTGCAAAAAATTTTTAAATCTTTTGATAAAGAATTTATCGACAGATTAGAAATGTTTTTTCCAATGTGGTGTATGTTTGCATATCAGCACTACCTAGTTAAGAGTTTTGATATTGCTATTTTCAGATCAATGGAAATTAATTTGAACACAAATTATGTCTTTTCGATGATTAAAGAAGACTGGATTGGTATAGCAAATATTCTTTTTCATACTTTATTATTTCTTTGGCTAATGAAAAGATTTGATACTTTTGGTCCTTTCAGGACAGTAAAGTCTGATTTTCAAACAAACTTCCTACTTTTTTTAGCTTTATTCTCTTTGATTGATATCATCTTTTTTGGAAAAATGATGATTGCATTTTTTTTGATGAATATCATTCTATATGTTATTTACAGATCAGATAGTTATTTCAGTATATTTTTAGCTCTATCTTTAACGGTTATTGTTTTATTGTTATCAGTAAACTCAAATGAACCTGTCCTCGCTACAAGTTCTGCAGTATTCCTACCTTTTTTAATTTTTTCTTTAGCATTTAAATCAAAAAAATTAATTATTTACGCTCAAAAATATCTTCCTTTGATAATGTTTATTTTCATTGCCACTAAGGAATTTTGGTTTGCATTTATTGGACTTTCATACTTCCTCTTTTTTAACATGTATTACTATTTCTCCTTTAAAAGAAAGTATGATTTTCTAAGGTTTGATCAGGCTTAATAATATCCTGGTTTTTTTTATCTTTTTTGTTAAATTGTCCAATGTTGACCTTAGTCAAAGCTTTTTGTTCTAAAAAGTTGGTTACACAAGCCATTCCACTAATTACGCCCGGAGATATTTATGTCAAATAACGTTGAAAAGAAATTAACATTTGATGATGTTTTATTAGTTCCTAGAAGATCCTCTGTTTTACCGAAAGAAGTGAATTGCGCTACTAATCTTACAAGAAATATTACTTTAAATATTCCTATAATGAGTGCAGCTATGGATACAGTCACTGAATCTGATATGGCAATTGCCTTGGCAAGACAAGGAGGTATCGGTGTTATTCACAAAAATTTAAGTATTGAAGATCAAGCTCTAATGGTAGATAAGGTGAAAAGATATGAAAGTGGTATGATTAGAAATCCTATTACTTTAGATGAAGAAAAGACTGTACGAGATGCAAAACAACTAATGGAACAATATTCTATTGGAGGTTTACCTGTTTTATCAAAAGGTAAATTAGTTGGAATTATTACGAAAAGAGATATTCGTTTTGAATCTGATCTTAATACTCTTGTTAAAGATAGAATGACTTCAAAAAATTTAATTACAGTTGACTCTGATACAAGCAACGAAGACGCTAAAAAGATTCTTCAAAAACACAGAATTGAAAGATTGTTAGTTGTTGATAAGCAAAATAATCTTGATGGTTTAATTACTGTTAAAGATTTAACCAAGAAAGAAGAATTTCCTTTTTCTACTAAAGATAAAAATGGAAGATTAAGAGTTGCAGCTGCCATAAGTGTCAGAGACGATTGGCAAGAAAGGATTAAAGCACTCATAAAAGTAGGAGTAGATGCAATTGTTGTTGATACAGCACATGGTCACTCTGAATTTGTTTTAAAATTAGTTAAAGAGGTAAAAAAAGAATTTCCAAATTTAGATTTAATTGCGGGAAATGTAGCAACCCCTGAAGCAACAGAAGATTTGATCAAAGCTGGTGCAGATTGTGTAAAAATTGGCATCGGCGCAGGTTCTAGTTGCACTACAAGAATCATTGCTGGAGTTGGGGTACCACAGCTATCAGCTGTTATGGACTGTGCTCAGGTTGGAATAAAGCACAAAATACCTATTATTGCAGACGGTGGTATTAGGTATAGTGGAGATATTGCAAAATCTTTGGCTGCTGGTGCAAATGTAGTAATGCTTGGAGGTATGCTTGCTGGCATGGATGAAAGTCCAGGAGAGACTATTGTTTATGAAGGAAGAAGATATAAGTCTTACAGAGGAATGGGTTCGCTAGCTGCAATGAAAGAAGGGGGCGGTGAAAGATATTTTCAACAAGAAAAAGATGAATTAAAATTGGTACCAGAAGGAATCGAGGGAATGGTTCCATTTAGAGGTCCAGTTAATAATACAATCTTCCAATTAATTGGAGGTTTAAAATCTTCAATGGGCTATTGTGGCGCCAAAGATCTAAAGTCATTATATGAAAATAAAAAATTTATTGAAATTTCATCTGCAGGAGTTAAAGAAAGTCACCCTCACGAAGTAAGTATCATCAAGGAAGCCCCAAATTATCAGGGTCACGATAAGTAATTCTTTATTTTAAAGAATTTAAATGATTAGTAATCTTAGATTTTTGTCTAGCAGCATTATTTTTATGAATAACATTTTTGCTAGCCATTTTGTCAATGAATGAAACTGCACTTGAATAATATTCATCAGCAGCTTTTTTAGAGTCAGAAGATAATACATTTTTAATAAGTGTACGCATCCTTGACTTGTTTTGAGAGTTAATAGCTCTTCTCTTTAAGTCTTGTCTGTCTCTTTTAATTTGTTGTTTATGTCTATCCATAAAATGTGGTTGCAACTTATTCTATTCAGAAATAGATGTCAATAATTTTCTAATTTGATTATGGTTTTAAGTTTTATCCTTTAAATTACGCTATGTCGTCAAAGAATTTGAAAGAAATAGCAGATAAAGCTAGAAAAAATGATTTTATTTCCATTTCTGAGTTAATGACTGGTATTGAGAATAGAGTTTTTTCAAGAAAAGAAGTGTCCCAACTAATCTTTAAGGAGTCTCATAAATCATTGAAGATTGGAATTACAGGTCCTCCTGGTGCAGGTAAAAGTTCACTAATGAACAAGCTTATTCCTCAGATAAGGAAAGAAAATTTATCGGTAGGAGTGATTGCAATTGATCCTTCAAGCCCAATTACTGGCGGTTCTTTTCTGGGAGACAGAGTAAGAATTAATAATGCTGTAAATGATGATAATGTTTTTGTAAGAAGTATGGGATCTAGAGCAGAGCTTGGTGGAGTAACTGAGTTAGCAGAAGATTTTAGTGATATTTTGGCATTTAGCGGAAAAGATATAATTTTTATAGAAACCGTTGGAGTAGGACAATCTGAATACAGTGTGTCCGAAATTACTGATCTGACTACTTTAGTTTTCGTTCCTGAATCTGGAGATGAAATTCAACTTCTAAAAGCTGGGATTTTAGAACTAGCCGATGTATTTGTTGTTAATAAGTCAGATAGAAAAGATTCTAATCTATTAGTTAAATCTATAAATAATATTTTATCATCAACAAAAAAAGACTCAAAGAAAATTCCAATTTTCAAAACAAGCTGTAAAACGGATGAGGGTATTGAAGATTTTTCACAAGCTATTACTTCATACTTCAAATCCATGAAAGACAATAAAGATATACAAGAGAAGCAAGTTTTGAGATATAATCGAAGAATAAAATCAATAGTTGAAAAAGATATTTTAAGTCAATTTTGGCATGAGGAAAGAACAGCTCTTCTAGATAGTGTTGATAAAGCCTCAATAAAAACAAAGTCACCATACGAGCTTGTTGATGAAATTAAAAAAAAATGAATAATAATGATATGTCAATAGTAGATCATCTTGAAGAATTAAGATGGAGAATTTTAAAGTCGCTAGGTTCGATACTTTTAATGTCAGTCTTAACATTCAATTTTGCAAATTTTCTTGTAGATATCCTCATAAAACCTGCTTCTCAAATTAATTCAGATTTAAACCTTCAGGTTTTAACAATTCAAGGTATGTTTCTTTTAAAATGGAATTTGGCTATCATTGGAGGAATTATTTTATCTCTTCCAGTTATAACAGTTCAAGTTTGGAAATTTTTATCTCCAGGCCTTTATGATAAAGAAAAGAAAATACTAGTTCCGCTTATCCTTACCGCATTTATTTGTTTTATTTTGGGAGGTGTTTTTGCTTATAAGGTAATCTTACCTTTTTCTTTAGATTTTTTTGCATCAATGATAACAGCAGATATCCAAAACAATTTCTCAATCAATTATTATTTTAGTTTTGTATTATCTTTGATGATTGGAGCAGGATTAATTTTCGAATTACCTGTCGCATCCTTCTTATTTTCTTCAATTGGATTAATTAATCCAGAATTTTTAAAAACATACAGAAGAGAGGCTATTGCTATAACAGTTGTTCTTTCTGCAATAATTACCCCTCCAGACCCAATTAGTCTGATTATAATGTCTATTCCAATGTTAATCTTGTACGAGATAAGTATAGTCGTCTCCTGGTTTGCTAATAAACTTTTTAATAATGAGACATGAAAAAGATTTTAGTCATCAGAATGAGTGCAATTGGTGATATTGTTCTTGCAACATCATTTCTAGAATCAGTAAAACAAAAATATCCTGATAGTGAGATACATTTTCTTATCAAGAAGGAATTCTCTGATCTTGTAAAAAAACATCCAATTATTGATAAACTTATATCCTTTGATAAAAAATTAGGATTAAATGAGCTATTTCGATTGGGAAGATTTTTAAGAAGTAATAATTATGACATAATTTTTGATATTCATAGCGTTTTTAGAACAAGAGTTTTATCACTTTTTTTAAGAAAGAATTTATTTAAGCAGATAAAAAAACCAAGATTAAGAAGATTCCTATTGTTTTACGGTTATAAAAATTATTTTGAAGAAAGCTTCAGTCATATAAAAATGTACCATACCTTATTAGGACAAGATAAAACTTTTCCTCAAACAAACTTGTATATTGATCAACTTGAAGAAGAAAAAACTAAACAGTTTTTAAGAGAAAATAACATTGGAAATAATTATATAGCTATTGTTCCAGGTGCTGCGTGGAGTCAAAAGCAATGGTCGATTGACAACTATAATAAATTAATAAAAAAGTTAATTCGTTCGTTTAATTCAACAATTGTAATTCTTGGATCTACAAATGATGTTATTTGTGATGAAATTATTAAACATGACAAAATCATAAACCTAAAAGATAAAACATCTTTAAGAATGGCAATGGGTTTAGTTAAATATGCGCAGCATACTTTAGGTAGTGATACTGGTCTTTTACATATTTCTGAAGCAATGGGGACACCAGTAACAATGATTTTAGGGCCTACATCCAAAGAAACAGGTGCCAGAGTTACATTAAGTGACTCAAGAGTCATTGAAAATAAAGATTTATGGTGCAGACCGTGCTCACAAAATGGTAGTAGACCTTGTTATAGAAAAGAACAGTACTGTATGACTGAAATAGACAGCGAAAAAGTGTATAGCAATGTAAGTAGGGCTTTAACATTATGATGGTTCTAATATTGTTATACAACCTTTTAGCTCTTCCAATTATTTTACTTTTATCAATTATTTTTTCAATTTTTAACACAAAAATAAGAAAAGGATTTATTGGAAGATTTAATTCTTTTTCAGCACTCAAATCATTCCCAACGAACAAGTTTTCACAGATTTATTGGTTTCATTGCGCATCTTTTGGAGAATATCAACAAGTTGAGACATTAATTGAACAAATAAAAAAAAGAGATCAAAGTATAGGAATTATAACCTCCTTTTTTTCACCATCAGGATTTGAAAATGTAAATGATAGAAATATTGATTTGAAAATTTATTTACCATTTGATTTTATTTTTTCATCATTTAGGGTTTTAAGGATAGTAAAACCTAGTAAAATATTCTTTACTTCAAGTGATTTTTGGCCAAGTTTTTTATTTGCTGCAAATCAGTTAAATATTACAACAGTTTTAACATCAGCAAGATATAGAAAATCATATAGCATATTTTTGAAAATGTTTAATAAGATATTTTGTGTAAGTGATAATGATTATCATCAAATAAAAATGAATATTTCAAATGATGAAATTTATAAAATTGGAAATCCTCGATATGATAGAATATTAAATAATTTAGAAAATGTTGAATATAAACTTGATTCTTCTAGACAAGATGAAGGTAGTATATTGATTTTTGCAAGTATGTGGGATGAAGACAATAAAATTATTTTTGAAAAGTTTATTAATTCACCATTAGTGAATCATTTCAAAAAAGTGATAATTGTTCCTCATGAGGTGAATGATTCCTATTTGAATTACTATTGCTCTGTTCTTGAGGATAAAGATTTTTCATTCAAAAAAATAAATCAATATCAAAATTTTAACCAATTTGAAGAAAAGTATATTATTGTTAATAAAGTAGGTTTTCTTTCAAAATTATATGCTCAAAGTACTATAACTTATGTTGGAGGAGGCTTTTCTAAATCGGGAATACATAATATCATTGAGCCCGCAGCTGCTTCAAACCCAGTTATTTTTGGTTCAAATTTTCTTAATTCTAATAAATTTGACGCTGAAGGTTTAATAGATGTTTCAGGTGGTTTTTCCGTCGATTCTTATGAGCTATTTACGGAAAAAATGAATTGGCTTTTAGATAAAAATAATTACAATAATTCATCCAAAAATTGTAAATCTTTTGTAACTGAAAATTCTGGCTCCACGGAAAAAATTTTAAAGGAATTATATGAGTAAATTATTCAAAGTTAGCGATATATTTCTTGTCCCTAATCTAATTACAATTCTGAGATTTTTTCTTATTGCTCCAATGATTATAACTTACAAGAATGGAATGCAATCGTATTTCTTAATAATACTTTTTGTATCATTATTGTCAGATTTTTTAGATGGAATTGCTGCTAGAATTCTTGACCAGAAATCAGAGCTTGGCAAGACACTTGATCCAATTGCAGATGGAATTACGTTATTTGCTTTTATAATCCTTTTTAATCAAGAAGGTCTAATCTCAACTTGGTTTATGATCTTTTATTTTTTAAGACAATTAACAATTTTAATATTTTCATTATGGTATTTACCAAAATTAAAAACAGTTTATGGCTCCAATATTTTAGGCAAAACAGGAGTATGTTTTTTAGGAGCTGCATTATGTATTTTTGCATTTAAGATTCAGAGTATATATTATATTGCGTCTGTGTTATTAAATATTGCCGCTATTTTACTATTTATTAGCCTTCTTGATTATCTAAGATTTTTCCTTAAAATAAAATAAAAAATCTACATAATTGTCATACATATTATTTTACTTTATCCTTAATAATATTTAAATTATTGGTCATTATGGCAGACTTTAAAGTAGAATCAAAATTTTCTCCAGCAGGAGACCAGCCAACAGCTATATCTGAATTATCTGATGGATTGAAGGAAAATGCATCTCATCAGACTTTGCTTGGTGTAACTGGATCAGGAAAAACATATACAATTGCAAAGGTAATTGAGGAAGTTCAAAAGCCGACTTTAGTTATTTCTCATAATAAAACTTTAGCAGCTCAGCTTTACGGAGAATTCAAAAACTTATTTCCAAATAATGCTGTTGAATACTTTATTAGCTATTACGATTATTATCAGCCTGAATCATATATGCCAGTAACTGATACATTCATAGAAAAAGACTTTTCAATGAATGAAGAAATAGATCGTTTAAGGTTAAAAGCAACCAGCTCTTTACTTCAACGAAAAGATGTCATTGTCGTTAGCTCTGTTTCATGTATATATGGTTTAGGTAATCCCAAAGAATGGAAGAAGCAAGTGGTTCATTTAAAGCTTGATGATTCTATTAGCAGGTCTAGCTTAACTGAATACCTTGTCGATATTTATTATCAAAGAAATGATCAAGTTTTAGAGAGATGTAATTTTAGAATTTTAGGAGATATTTTTGAAATCTTTCCAGCGTATGAGGATAAGGCTATCAGAGTTGATATTTTTGACAATATTATTCAATCGATAGTATCATTTGATCCTCTAACAGGAGAAGAACATTTTGAGCATGATGAATTTTATCTATATCCAGCAAGACATTTCATTTCTGATAAAGATAAAAATGATTCGGTTATTAAAGAGATAAAAAGAGACTTAATTGAGAGGACTAAGTTCTTTAATGAAAACGAAAAGTTTTTAGAAGAACAAAGAATTAGTCAAAGAACTAATTTTGATATTGAAATGATTCAAGAGATTGGATATTGTTCTGGTATTGAAAATTATTCAAGATATTTTGATGGAAGGAAAGAAGGCGAAAGACCTTTTACATTGATTGATTTTTTTCCTGAAGATTTTTTAACTGTAATAGATGAGTCTCACGTTACTTTACCTCAAATCCAGGCTATGTATGGTGGAGATAGAAAGCGTAAAGATAATTTGATTGATTATGGGTTTAGATTACCCTCAGCATATGATAATAGACCATTAAAATCAGATGAATTTTCAACACTTCAAAATCAAGTTATTTACGCATCTGCAACTCCATCTCATAGAGAGTTAGAACTATCTCAGGGGGCAATTACTGAATTAATTAATAGGCCTACTGGATTGGTAGATCCTGAGTTGATGATTAGACCTTCTGCTGGTCAAATTGATGATCTTATTTCAGAGATAAAGATTAGGTCGTCAAAAGATGAAAGATGTTTAGTTACTACATTAACTAAGAAAATGGCTGAAGATTTATCCGAGTATTTAAGTTCTGTCGGTTTAAGAGTTCGATATCTTCATTCAGAAGTGAAAACTATTGAAAGAGTTAAAATTTTAAGAGATTTAAGATTAGGTGATTTTGATGTTTTAGTTGGAATCAATCTATTAAGAGAAGGATTAGATCTTCCTGAAGTATCATTGGTCGCAATTTTAGATGCTGATAAGGAGGGATTTCTTAGATCTAAAAGTTCATTGGTTCAAACAGCAGGTAGGGCAGCTCGACATGAGCAAGGTAAAGTAATTTTATATGCTGATAAAATAACAGATTCGATGAAATATTTGATTGATGAAACTGATCGAAGAAGAAAAATTCAGATGAAATTCAATAAAGAAAACAACATTACTCCAAAAACTGTTAAAAAATCAGTTGAAGAAATTATGCAATCAACTAGAGTCGCTGAATCTTACAGAGATAGTGAAATTGAAGTTAAAAGAGATGTTGCGACGGATAAGTTTTTACTGGAGGATAAAAAAATTGTTGTAGAAATGATTAGAGAAGAGATGCTTGAAGCAGCTGAAAATTTAGAATTTGAAAAAGCAGCCAAGCTAAGAGATGAAATGAACAAACTAGAAAAAGAAATTAAGTTATAATCAACGGAGATATTATGAATATAGATTTAATTAAACAAAAAGCTGGTATTATTGGAGAAAGCGATGCTATTAGTCAGGTTTTAGAAATGGTTGCCCAAGTAGCAAATGTAGATATTTCAGTTTTAATTAATGGAGAATCAGGAACTGGAAAAGAATTAGTAAGCAAAGCATTACATTTAGGCAGTAAGCGTGCATCAAGTGAGCTTGTAATTGTTAATTGTGGAGCTATTCCAGAAGGAATCATAGAAAGTGAGCTTTTTGGACATAAAAAAGGTGCTTATACAGATGCTGCAGATTCCAGAAAAGGATACTTTGAAACAGCTAATAAGGGAACAATTTTTTTAGATGAAATTGGTGATATGCCATTGGAGACTCAGGTTAAAGTTCTTCGAGTCTTAGAATCAGGTGAGTTTATGAGAGTGGGTGATTCTGTAACAAAGAAAACAGATGTAAGGGTTATTGCTGCAACGAACAAGGATTTGGCAAAACTGGTCCAAGAAGGGAAGTTTAGGCAAGATTTGTATTATAGATTGAAAACCGTAACAATCAATATTCCACCATTGAGGAAAAGAGCAAATGATATTAGGCTACTAGTGGATAGGTTTGCATTGCAATTTAGCAGAACAAATGATATTAAGTATAAAGGCTTTACGCCTGAATCAATTAAAGAAATGCAGGATTATCATTGGCCAGGAAATGTAAGAGAATTGAGAAACTTTGTAGAAAGTATTTTAATCTTGCAGAAAGGTGAAAGAATTACTGCAGATATGGTTGCTAATCAGTTAATTGGAGATAAAATTGAGCCTATGGAAAATAATACCTCTCTACCTGTAGTTGTAAACAGAGATCCTGATCAAGCAGAAAGAGAACTAATTCTACGTCAACTACTTTTCTTAAGACAGGACATTGAAGATTTAAAATTAATGATGAAAGAATCTAGTTTTTCTGAATTAAATTCATCGAGAAGCATTAATCAATCATTTGGTTCAGCAATTCAGGATAATGAAATATTTGATGAGAATGAAAATCTTATTAAAGGTAAGATGATTGGAGCTTTTAACACTAAGGATCTTGAAAAAGAAATGATTATAAGAACTTTAGAGCATTTTAATAACAACAGAAGAGCAGCAGCTAAATCACTTGATATGAGTGAAAGAACTCTTTATAGAAAAATAAATGATTATGGCATTGAAAAGAAAATTAAAAAAGATAGTTAATTCTTTATCAATTTTCATGCTTGTTGGATGTAGTTATTATTCCATGGCAGGATCGATTCCAGCCAATATAAATAACGTTTATATCCCACTAATAGAAAATGATACCGCGGAATTTGAGATTTCTGAAAATTTAACTTCAAAAATAACGCAAGAAATTGCTATTCAAAATATTTTAAAAATTACAGATGATAGCAATAGTGATAGTACTATTCTGGGAGTGATAACCAGTGCTACCGATGGACCTTTTACATTTGATAGCAATGAACAGGTAGATGAGTATCGATTTTCAATCTCTTTAAAAATTTTATGGGTTGATAATGAAAATGAAAAAAATTTAATTGAAAAAACTTTTACAGGTTTTGGAAATTATAGTATAAATAATGATCCTTCGTCGGATGGAATAGATAATGATAACGATGGGATTCTTGATGAAAATGATGATGATGAATTTGGAGATTCACGAGAGTTGGCAATTAATATTGCCATTAACAAAATTGCATCAGATGTTGTAAATTCAATCCTTTCTACATGGTAAAGAAAATGAAAAATATATCAATAAATAAATTAAAAGATTTTATAGGGAAAGAAGTCCAGCTAAATGGATGGATTTATAACCTTAGATCTGTTGGAAAAATTTGGTTTGCAATCGTTAGAGATGGTACAGGTTTTGTCCAATGTGTCATTACAAGCAATGATGTTTCTTCTGATGTTTTTGAACTTGAATCTAGCCTTACTCAAGAATCATCTGTAAGTGTTAAGGGAATTGTTCAAGAAGATTCTCGTTCTGATTTGGGGGTTGAGATTCTAGTAAAAGATATGGAAGTAATTCATATTGCTGAAGAATATCCGATTGCTTTGAAAGAGCACGGAGTAAGCTTTTTAATGGATAATAGGCACCTTTGGTTACGATCAAAGAAGCAGTATGCCATAATGAAAGTTCGTCAAAATGTAATTAAATCAATTAGAGATTTTTTTGATACAAGAGATTTTGTGTTAATTGACTCACCTATGTTTACTGGAAATGCTGTTGAAGGCACTACTACATTATTTGAAACTGAATATTTTAATAGATCAGCTTATTTAACTCAAAGTGGACAGCTATATCAGGAAGCCGGGGCAATGGCCTTTGGAAAAACATATTGTTTTGGTCCATGTTTTAGGGCTGAAAAATCAAAAACGAGAAAACATTTAACAGAATTTTGGATGGTAGAACCAGAAATGGCATTTTATGATTTAAAAGATAATATGGATTTGATTGAGGAATTTATTGTTCATATTGTTTCTCAAAGTATTGAAAATTGTAAAGAAGAGTTAAAAATTTTGGAAAGAGATATTACTTTGCTCGAGAAAGTAAAATCTCCATTTCCTCGAATAACTTATGATGAAGCTGTTAAGCTCTTACATGATAATGGTCAAGAATTTAAGTACGGTAGTGATTTTGGAGCACCGGATGAAGAATTGATTGCTTCAAAGTTTGATAGCCCTGTGATGATTCATAGCTGGCCTCATGCAACCAAAGCTTTTTATATGAAAAGAGATGATTCTGATAAACTTGCTTTAGGAGTAGATGTTATTGCACCAGAAGGTTACGGTGAAATAGTTGGTGGGGGACAAAGAGAAGATGATCACGACACCTTGGTTAAGAGAATAGAAGATCATGGACTGCCTTTAAGCGCATTCAAGTGGTATTTAGACTTAAGAAAATATGGTTCAGTTATTCATTCCGGATTTGGATTGGGGCTTGAAAGAACAGTTTCATGGATATGTGGAATAGATCATGTAAGACAAACCATTCCTTTTCCAAGAACAATGGGAAGATTGGAGCCATAATGAAATTTGATGGAAGAATTGCTGTTTTTGGAGGAAGGTTTATTTCAGAAGAAATTTATAAAGATACTATAGAAATTGGGAAACGAATGGCCAAAAAAAATTGGTTGGTTTTCTGCGGCGGCGGTGAAGGTGTAATGGAAGCTATTGCTAAAGGCGTATCACTTGGCGGTGGAACATGTATTGGAATTTTAAAAGATAAAGATTTTAAAACTGGAAATGAATATCTCAGTATTCCAATTTCAACTGGATTGGATATAACTAGAAATGCCTTAATTAGCTATAATTGCGATTTAGGTGTTGCAATTTCTGGAGCCTATGGAACACTTAGTGAAATAGCCTTCACATTAGCTCAAGAAAAGCAATTAATTGCTTATAATAGTTGGGATATTCCAAAATCAATTCAAGTTAAAACTATAGATTCTTTAATTGAGGAAGTAGATAAGTGTCTAAAGCATTAAATGTTGCAGTTTGTCAAATAAACCCTACATTAGGAAATTTTCAAAAAAATATTGATATAATTTCTAAAAACTATAAATCCGCAGTAGAAAAAGGTGCAGACTTAGTGGTCTTTCCAGAAATGTCCATAACAGGATATCCCCCTCAAGATTTACTCAATAATAAAGAATTTATTAGTCAAAATATTTCCTGCTTAAATGAGCTTGTTAAGTCAATAACCATTCCATGTATTTTGGGTTATGTTGATTTTGAGGATAATAAAAAATTCAATGCAGCTGCTGTGTGCCAAGATGGAGAAATAGTTTATAAATATCACAAAATTCATTTACCAAATTATGATGTATTTGATGAAAGAAGATATTTTCATAGCGGTGATTCAGTTGGAATATTTGATTTAAAAGTAAATAATTCTGATTATAAAATTGCGTTACAAATTTGTGAAGATTTATGGGAAGATGAATATGAACGAAAAATATCTGAAGAAATTATTGAAAATAACCCTGATTTAATTATTAATATTTCAGCTTCTCCATTTGCAAAAGACAGAAAAAATGACAGGATGAAATTAATTCAAAGCAAGTACAAGGATGCAAATTGTCCATTTATTTATTGTAATCTTGTTGGTGGCCAAGATGAATTGATTTTTGATGGTTTCTCAATGGTTTTTAACAGCGAATCAGAATTAATTGACATTGCTAATGCTTTTGAAGAACAAATTCTAATAACCGATCTCAAAACAAAAGAATTAATTGAAAATATTTCTCCAAATGAGCAGTTATTTAAGGCATTATCTTTAGGAATTAAGGATTATTTCATTAAAACAGGACATGAAAAAGCTGTTATTGGACTAAGTGGAGGTATTGATTCAGCGTTGGTAGCTTGTCTTGCTGTAGATGCTCTTGGTTCAGAAAATGTATCTTTGATTTCAATGCCTTCAAGGTTTTCAAGTGATCATAGTAAAAGTGATGCGAAACAATTAGCTAAAAATCTTGATGCAAATTTTAAAACAGTAGACATTGATAGCTTATTTCAAGCTTATTTAGATGTTATGAATGTACATTTTGATGGGTCAAATCCAAATGTTGCTGAAGAAAATATTCAATCAAGAATAAGGGGAAATATTTTAATGGCATTTTCAAACAAGTTTGGCTCCTTAGTTTTATCTACAGGAAATAAAACAGAATTGGCGCTTGGATATTGTACTTTATACGGAGATATGAGTGGTGGGTTATCAGCTATTGGAGATTTAAATAAAACTGAAGTATATGAGCTTTCAAAGTGGATTAATCAATATAATGAAACTATTCCTAACAATATTATAAATAAAGAACCATCAGCAGAGCTTGCTCCTGATCAGGTTGATCCATTTGATTATGATTTAATTAGTCCCATCGTAGATAAAATTGTTTTCGGAGATGGAAATGAGCAAAATGAACAATATTTAAGTTTAAAAAAGAAGATAAATATTAATGAACATAAAAGAAGACAAGCTGCTCCGGTTCTTAGAGTAAGTAAAAAAGCTTTTGGTATTGGAAGAAGAATACCAATTGTAAATCATTTTCATGAGTAGTACGACAAAACCTATCAGAAATTTCTGTATTATTGCACATATAGATCACGGTAAGTCCACACTTGCCGACAGACTTCTTGAGCATACTGGAACCATTTCAAAGAAAAAGATGCAAGATCAAGTTTTAGATAATATGGAATTGGAAAGAGAAAGAGGTATTACCATTAAAAGTCATTCGATTCGCATTGATTATAATGGACATATTTTAAATTTAATTGATACGCCAGGACATGTTGATTTCACTTATGAAGTTTCAAGAACACTGTCTGCTAGTGAAGGTGCATTGTTAATTGTAGATGCAGCTCAAGGAATAGAAGCTCAAACTGTCACAAATTATTTATTAGCTATTGATAATGATTTAGAAATTATCCCTGTTATAAATAAAGTTGATTTACCTAATGCCGATATCGAAAATGTTACGTCTCAAATTATTGAACTAGTCGGTTGTTCAAAGGATGATATTTTGCTAGCAAGCGCTAAAACAGGAGAAGGAATTGAAGATATTTTAACTACAATCATTGATAAAATTCCTCCTCCAGACGAACCAAAAAATGAAGAATTTAAAGGTTTAATTTTTGACTCAATATATGATAGATATAGAGGAGTTGTTGCTTATGTAAGGGTTTACGAAGGTTCATTGAAAAAAGGTAGTAGAATTAAGTTTTTCGCCCATAATACACACTATGATGTAGATGAAGTAGGCCATTTTGTTATTGAAAGAAAAAAAGCAGATTCCATTAAAGCTGGAGAAGTAGGATATATAATAGCGAATGTCAGAGATATTGAACATGTTTTGGCTGGAGATACCGTCACAAATTTTAACAAGCCTTGCAAAAACCCTTTACCTGGATTCCAAAAGATAAAACCTATGGTTTTTTCAGGTCTTTTTCCATCGGATGCTGGAGATTATGACGATTTACGAACTGCACTTGAAAAACTTAAGCTGAATGATGCTTCGCTATCTTTTGAACCAGAGGTAAGTGATGCGCTTGGTTTTGGTTATAGATGTGGATTCCTTGGGTTGCTTCATATGGAAATTATTCAAGAGAGATTGGAAAGGGAGTTTGACCTTTCAATTGTTACCACCAGTCCAAATGTAAAATATTTGGCTAATCTAAAAGATGGTTCTCAGGTTGAGGTTCAACGTCCTGCTTTATTACCTGAACCAAAATTCCTTGAAAGTTTAATGGAGCCTATTGTTACAGCAGAAATTCTTACTCCTGTTGATTATATAGGTAATGTAATGAAGATATGTGAAGAGAAAAGAGGGAAATACAAATCCACTCAATATTTATCTAAATCAAAAGTGCAACTTATATATGAACTACCTTTAGGTGAAATTCTTTTTGATTTTTATGATAAAATGAAATCCGGCTCAAAAGGTTACGCCTCATTTGACTACACATTTAAAGAATATCAAACTAGCAAACTCGATAAGCTAGATATTTTAATAAATAAAGAACCTGTTGATGCATTATCAATGATATGTGCCAAGAAAGACTCTTATCATAGAGGTTTAGCCTTATGCCAGAAATTAAAGGAGTTAATTCCAAGGCATCAAATTCAAATCCCTATTCAAGCTTCAATTGGATCAAGGGTTATTGCAAGAACTAATATTGCTCCGTTTAGAAAAAATGTTACTGAAAAACTCTACGGTGGAGATGTTACTAGAAAAAATAAATTACTTCAAAAGCAGAAAAAGGGTAAAAAAAGAATGCGAATGATCGGAAGGGTTGAAGTTCCTCAGGAAGCCCTATTGGCAGTTCTTAAAATATAGCATGTTTTCTGAATATTTTTTTAAATCTAAATCTTTATTTTATAGCTTACTTGTCACTTTACCTCTCTTTATAATTTATGAAATCGGAATTTTCTTTTTGTTCAAAGCAGATATAGCGTTTTCTAAAAACGGAGCAGATGTTTTAATTGAAGAATTTATTAAAATGCTAGGATTGAACGGATACTATGCAGCTAGTTCTATTTTTATAATTGTACTTTTTTTTGTTCTTTTCAGTCAAAGAAAAAATTTTAAAACGTTTGATATATCTATTAAATATATTTCAATTATGATTATAGAATCTTTGCTTTATGCAGGTGTTTTATTGTTAGTTCTTCAAAATATCTATCTAATTCAAGGTTTGACAACTAATGTAATAAATAATATCATTTTATCAATTGGGGCAGGGTTGTATGAAGAGCTTATTTTCCGTTTTTTATTGTTATTTATTTTAACAAAATCATTTTCATTCATTTTCAAAACCAATGAATCTTCTTCTCTAATTCTATCGATTATTTTTAGTTCAATTCTGTTTTCATCATTTCATTATATTGGAATCGAGTCATTTACTCCATTATCATTTACTTTAAGATTTATTGCTGGTGTTTATTTATCGTTGATATATATAAAACGCGGTTTCGGTATTGTTGCTTTAACTCATGCATTTTATGATTTATTTGTTATTTTTCAATTAACTTAGCCTATGAAAAAAATATGTTTTTATTTGATGTTGATAAGCCAAATTTTTGCTCAAACAACTATTGATACGTTATCAGTAACAATTTATCCTGAATTCTCTTATCCCGGAGTAGCAATAGAATATAAGTTTGATAAATTTGGAAGTGATGAAATTGGATTCCCTGTATCTTCAGATATAGATTCTGTGCTTTATACAGTTTCTGGAGACGGGTTAGAATTTGAACAAATTTTGAAAACAAATGAAAATTCTTTGCAAGCTATCAATCAGGATGGAAACCATACTATTTATTTATTTTTGGATAGATTTATCAAAGATCCTGGTCCAAGAAGATTTTCATATGATTTTGGGTCGAACCAAATAATTAAAACTTTTATTCTTGGAGTACAAATACCTTTTGCTTCAGAAGATTTTACGGTTAATGCTGAAGGTTTTTCTCTTGAAAGAGTTAGAGATCAAAATGGTCTAACATTTTTTCAGGGAATTATTAATGATTTTTCAGAATCATCATCGACAGAGATTAATTTAAGTTATTATAATCCACATGGAAATACGTCAATTGAATATGCTGCAAATATAAGCACTCAAGATTCTGTGGTTCAGCCACCACCAACTGCAAGTGATAGATTTGTTAGATATCCTTTCATCACTTGGGAGCCAATGATAGCTTTTTTGCTATTATCAATTATTTTAGTTGTTATCTATGAGTTTCAAAGGATTAGAGATGAATAGAATATTAATAATTTTAATATTTTTATTTATATCTCAAGCCTGCGATTATAAACGAGATGCTATTGGTGGAAACGATGATATTGTTGTACTTGCTGCAAAGGAAGATAGAGAAAAAATAAGTTCTTTATTATCCATTGTTTTCAATGATACTCTTTTAACCCCATCTCCTGAATTATTCTATAATATTAAATTTGCTGAACCAGAGAGCTTTTCAGCGCTTAAAACTCAGACAAATCTTGTCATTGCATCTATTGGTGATTATGAGCTAAATCCTGCAACTAAGCTAACCAAAGATTTGTTAGGAGAAAGCGCATTTAAAAAAACACTAAATGATACTCCTTTAATTTTATCAAGAAATCAATTCGCTAAAAATCAATTATTTATGATTATAAGTGGTAATGATTATGAGCAAATAAACGATTACCTACTTCAGAATAGCACTTTTATTAAACAGCAATTCGACGAAAATTTTTTCAAAAAACAAGCTCAATATTTCTTAGAAAATGAAAGACAGGAAGAA
Source organism: Fidelibacterota bacterium (assembly GCA_028140795.1). Lineage (GTDB taxonomy): Bacteria > Fidelibacterota > Marinisomatia > Marinisomatales > Marinisomataceae > Marinisoma. The sequence goes on along the minus strand of JAOIOW010000003.1, from coordinate 90,985 downwards.
TTAGAGTCAGAAATCTATAGATCATATGATTGGACAATGAAAATTCCATGGGGATGGGAATTGATAAGAAATGATAGTGATAAATCATTTTTTTGGATTGGGCAAGAACTTCCATTTAGATGGATTGCTGTTCATTGGAGAGATGGAAATCATTTTAGCAAGGAAGATGCTTTAGAATATCTCGTAGAATTTCCTCAAGAGCATTTTAGTTCTATACAATACAATCAAGATTATTTGAATATTGAATTTGATGATTTCAATGATGAATCAGCTTATAGAATTTTTGGTTTATGGGAATCAATTGATGATGCTAAAGGCGGTCCTTTTCAAGGATATATCTTTTATGATTATGAAAATGATAGAACCTTTTATATAAGTTATATAGTTTTTAATCCTGGAGGAAAAAAAGCATTTTATATGCGCCAAATGGAAATGATTGTTAAAACAATAGATATAAATTAAATGAAAAACTTAGTTATCCTACCAACTTACAATGAATCAAAAAATATTGTTCAAACTATCAATTTAGTTTTAGCCCAAAGAGATGATTTAAATATTCTTATCATCGACGATAATTCTCCTGATGGGACTGCAAAAATTGTTAAAGACTTAAATAATGAAAAAATTTTCATAATTGAGCGTAAATCAAAAAAAGGTTTAGGCTCAGCATATGTTGAAGGCTTTTCATGGTCTTTAAAAAATAACTATCAAAAAATAATTCAAATGGATGCAGACTTATCACACGATCCTAAAGAAATAAATCCTATGTTGAATTTATTGGAAAGTAATGACCTTGTTATTGGTAGTAGGTATGAAGGAGGTTTGAGAGTAATTAATTGGCCTATCAGAAGGTTGTATATCAGTTATTTTGCTAATATTTATGCAAGAATTATTACTGGTGTTCCTGTTAAAGACTTGACAGCTGGATTCAAGGGCTGGACAAAAGATACTTTAAATAGAATTAATTTTCATGAATGTTCTTCACAGGGATATTGTTTTCAAATTGAGACTTCCTTTAGAGCTTTTCAAAAAGGTTGTAAGTTGATTGAGCATCCTATAGTTTTTACAGACCGAACTGTTGGAGAGTCAAAAATGAGTAAAACTGTAATGATAGAGGCAGTATTTAAGGTTTGGTTGTTTGGTTTATGGCGACTGCTAAGGTTAAAAAGATGAAAAGACATTATTTACCATTTGAAAAACCGTTAAAAGATTTAGATTTTGAAATTGAAAAATTGACAACATCCGAATCTGATTCAAAACAATTAAAAGATTTAATTGCTGAAAGGGAAAATTTAGAAAAAGAAATTTTTACAGATTTATCTCCTTGGGAGACTGTCCAACTAGCCAGACATCCTAATAGACCTTATACCCTTGATTACATCAATGCTTGGTGTGATAATTTCACAGAATTACATGGAGACAAAGCTTTTTCAGATGACAACGCAGTTGTAGCAGGAATTGGAATCATCGACAAAGTAAAGGTTGCTATTATTGGTCAACAAAAAGGAAGAAATACTAAAGATAATATTTTTAGAAATTTTGGAATGATGAAACCTGAAGGTTATAGAAAAGCATTAAGAGTTATGAAGTTAGCTGAGAAATTTAAATTGCCTATAATTACATTGATTGACACCCCTGGAGCTGACCCAGGTATTGGAGCTGAAGAAAGGGGACAAGGGTATGCTATAGCAAATAATCTTTTTGAAATGGCTTCAATTAAAACTCAAATTTTATCAATTGTCATTGGAGAGGGAGCTAGCGGTGGCGCATTAGGCATTGGACTTTGCGATAAGATGATTATGCTTGAGAATACTTGGTTTTCTGTTATCAGTCCTGAGGGTTGTGCATCTATTTTATGGAAAGACTCTTCAAAAGCACCAGAAGCTGCTAAATCCTTAAAGCTCACTCCTAAAGATTTGATGGAACATAATATTTGTAATATGATCGTTTACGAGCCTTCTGGAGGTGCACACAGACATTTTGATGCTACTGCAGACATTCTTAAGGAAACAATTTTAAGCGAAATCAAAGAATTGCAAAATAACTTGAGTAGTGATTTCTTGGAATCTAGAGTTTCAAGATATGATAAGCTTGGTGTTTTTAGAGAAGATTAATAAAAATCGTATCTATAATCTTTAAGATCAGCATTATCTCTTAAAGCTTGTAGCCAATTACCCCAAATAGCATTCTGTCTATCAATAAGTAAACTAAATCTTATAGCATCTTTCTTTTCTTCAAAATCACTAACTACAACATCAGCGATATCAATTACTTTTAAAAATGCTTGACCCCTTAAAGTTGGAAGAGGACCAATAATATCACCTTCTTTAGCATTAGCTAGGGCACCTACTATGAAGTTACTCTTACCAATAGATTCAAAACTTCCAATTAAAGCTGAATTTGCTTCAGCAACGTATTCGAGATTTTCATTATTTTGAAATATCGCTGAAAGGTCCATTTCGCCTTTATAATTATCTTTAATGGATTCGGCTAAAGTTTTAATATGATTTTTTTTGAAATCAGATAAAAATTCATTTTTCAAATCTTCTTTAACCTCTTCAAAAGATATAACTGTTTCTTTACTAACTTTATCAAGAAAAAATACCCCAAAGAAATTATCATTTTTAATAGCATCAGAAGTTGAACCTTCAACATTATTGAACGCAAAATTTACTGCACTTCTTCCAACTCCAAAATTATCAACAAAAATTGACTCTTTTCTTAGACCATTAGAGTCTTGAATTTCTAAGCCCAATGAATCAGCTAATGCAAAAAATCCATATTCGGTTGCTTCTAAGGCAAATATACTTGCAGTATCTTTAAGTTCGTTTTCAGTACCTCTTCCAGGTTGAATAGTTAAAAGAATATGAGAGGCATTAACTTGCTCATTACTGTCCACAGTACGTTTATCATTAACTTTTATTACATGATATCCATATTCTGTTAAAATTGGGCCAACAATTGATCCTTTTTCAGCTTCAAAGGATGCTATTTCAAACTCAGGCAATAACTGTCCTTTATTAAACCATCCTAGACTTCCACCTTTTAGATTTTGAGGATCAGCACTATTGCTTGGATCTTCAGTATAAGTATTAGCTAATAAAGCAAAATCTTCACCTTCATTTAATCTAAAAATTAAATCTTCAGCTTCAAGTTTAACGCGCAATGTATCAGTTGCATTAGACATAATTGGCCACTTGACATACTTTAAATATCTTAACTCAGGTTGGTCATAGTCTGAAATATTTTCATTATAAAGATTGCGTAATTCATCGTCTGATGGTCTATCTGCTAATAATCCGTTATAAAAATCCTGATCAATTGCCTTTTCAGTAACATGAAGAATTTCAACTTTATAGTTTAAAAATCTTTTTTTGTAGTCTTCTAACACATCGTTTGACGTAATAGCAGCTGCATTAGAAACATATTGTTGTAGTTTATAGCTAGGTAAATACACATTCTGCATGAAGTCTTCAATTGGTTTCCAATCAATTTGACTAGGGTTTAGAACAGCATCTAAATATTTTTCTAAATCAAATCTTCCAAATGATTGAAAGGCATCTGAGTTTTGTAGAAATGGAGGAGGATTATTTTTCATTTGAAATAAAACTTCTTCGTCTCCAACTACAATTTTATTTTTTTCAATTTGCTCTTGTACTATTAAATCAGCAATTAATCGCTCCCATACAACAGCTCTGATATATTCTCTTTCCTCGTCGGAAATTAAACGACCTGATTGTTGATCTAGTCTATTAATTTCATTAGAAACTAATTGATTAAAATCTTCAAATAATATTGGTTTTCCGTTTAATGAACCAACTTCATTACCTTGGCGACCACCAAAAATATCAGTAATGCTGGCACCACCAACTAGACCACCAATTGCCATACTAGTAACAAAGAGGACAAGAATAGTCCACATTACTACTTGCATTCTACTTCTCATATTTGTTATAAGACCCATAGACAGCGAATTTATGACAGCATCAATGTTTATGCAAATCTATTAAAAAATTGATAATAGAATTTTGAAAAATACTTTAAATTGAATCACTTTTAAAAAATTATGAGCAAAACAATCCAAAAAATTCAATCATTTTTGAGTCTTAGAAAGCCTTCCAATCAAGATGATGAAAAATTTATATCAGGCATAGATTCACCATATCAAGCTGCAAAATTAAGAAGCGCGTCGAAAGATAAAACAGTTGATAAATTTCATTCTCCAGTAAGCTTTTCATGGAAAGCATTTTGGAAATCCTTTATATATGAAAATTTACCTCCGGTCATTTTTTCGCCAATAGCAGCAATATTTTTAGAAGGTTCTTTATCTAGGGCATGGCACGTTTCTCAAAATAGACAGTTAATTGCAATATCTACAAAACACCATTCTTTATCGACAATCCGTAATAATTGGTTGATTATTTATCCTGCATCATGGTTGATGAATATTGGGCTATTTTTAGCACTTTTTTCAGATAAAGAGCTGATTCTTAATATTGATCCATTTCACATGATTTTAGCTTACTTGCTCTTATTTTTTAGAAGACTAATTATTGCTACTAAGTATGGATATTTTAGACCAGAGGATTTAGAACGCTTATGCTTACCAGCTCCAGATTGGGATGATAATAAAACTGTCAGAAGATTAATTGCTCAAGGATGGATGCGCCCTTGGGAGTTTCCAGGATTAATTGAAGATGAATTAACTATTGCTATGGATGAAAATGATATTTGTTTACAAGGAATTCCATTTGAACCATGCAAAGAAACTAGAGATAAATTAATTAATGAGTCAAATAATGAGCTATTTCCATCTTCCACAAGCTCAACAAAAGAAAATGAACTTCCTTCAGGATTTATTCTTTACAATATAATTAATTCAGTTTATCGTTTACCTGCGCTCAAATATATGCAGCAATTGACATATTTATGTATGTTATTATTACCTGTAGCAGCATTCTTGTCAAAATATTTTTATGGAATGGACTTGTTTGGAGTTACTCCTCAAGAAAAAATTATTTCTGTAGCAACTCTTCTTGGACTTTTCAATGGATTTCAACTTATGATGTTTGGAATGGTTTGTGCAGCAGACTATGAAAGAAGATATGCTACATCCAAGAAATTGGGAGAGCTTGTATCTTACCCTGGTTTAAAACTTTCTTCAATTTTTAAAAGTTTTTATAAAGATAAAAAAGAAGATAGAATCTTTGTCGATTTACAAAAAAGAGTCAATGTGTTTGCTTGGATGAACATGAGAAATGTTTTACGATCATTTGGTGAAACATATTATCTACGAATTCAGGGCTATACTTCAATTTTAATTTTTTATTCCTTGTTATGTGTTGGAATATTAAATCTGATAGTATGGACAGGCATGAAGCACCATATTTCCACTGTGTATTTAATTGGAACAGTAATTGTTGCTGTTTCAGTTATTTGCTTATTTGCAATTTCAAAAGCCATTCAACTGCAATCTCTTAGCGCAAAGCATAGGGATTTTATCAGAAATGAACTTTTCATTATTGAAGAAGAAATTTGGGAGCTAAAGCTTGCTGGAAAAGGAGAGGAAAGAATTAACGATTTATCGAGTGCAAAAGCCTTATTACAGCAAGTTGATGAATCTATCAATTATAAAGAGTTGATTTATAAACCAACTACTATCTTTGGCTATGCTGCAAACAATGGTGTTATGGGCTCAGTGTTAGGTTTAGTATTAACTGGAGTACTTTTTGCTATCCAAGGATTCGTTTCGGTTGGAATAGTTTATGATTCTATGGGTTGGTTCATTCCATAAACTATTAGATTATTTTCATTAAAAATCTATATATTCAAAAATATGAGATATAAATACTTAATTATTATTTTAATGTTTGGTACGCTTTTTCCCCAAGATAAAATATCTTTAGAAAACGTACTTGATGGCACATTTAGAACCGAATCAATTGGAAGATATGATTGGAAGAATAGTTCTGATTCATATTATTTTTCGGAAAGAAATGATGAAGGGTTAGAATTTTATGAATATAATCTTGCTTCAAATGATACCTTAAAAGCCTTTACAGTCAAAAAAGATATTATAAGCAATTTTTCGTATTCATTTAGTCCAGATCAAACAAAGTTGCTTTTAAAAAAGAATTCAGTAAAACTATGGAGACATTCTTCTTATGGTTCATATTATGTGTACGATATATCATCAGAATCTTTAACGCCTGTCACCAGTGATCCTGATAGTTTAAGAAATGTAAAATTTTCTCCAGATTCAAACAAGCTAGCATTCGTTCGAAATGATAACAATTTATATCTTTTTGATTTAACTAACGAGCTTGAAGAACAGCTTACTTTTGACGGGAGCGAAGATATTCTTAACGGACATTTTGGATGGGTTTATGAGGAAGAGTTTGGTACTTATGATTCATACAAGTGGAGTCCTAATAGTGATTACATTGCGTTTATAAGAGAAGATCAAACATATGTTAAAGAGTATGCTTTGGTTGATTATGAAGCACAATATCCAGTTGTTAAGTATATTAGGTATCCAAAAACCGGAGAAGATAATCCTATTGTTTCGATTAGTATATTAGATTTAAAAAATAAAGAATATAGATCAGTCAATTTACCAGATACGGCATATTATATTCCCGATATCATTTGGCAAACCAATTCATCTAATCTTTATTTTGCTACTTTGAATAGGAAGCAAAATGATTGGAATTTATACAAATATGATTTCGATACTAATGGGGCAGATCTAATCCTAAATGATTCAAATGATTCTTGGATTGACAGAGATCCTTTTATTGTTCCAGGTGAAATTGGCACATGGACTACTAAGAGAGGTTTTAGTTTTGCGATTATGGATGATGGAGAAATCATTTGGATTTCTGAAAAAGATGGATTTAGTCATATTTACAGAAATAGACCTGATGGAAGACCAATAAATCAAGTCACAAGAGGAGATTGGGAGGTAAATAATATTAGTGCAATTGATTATAGAAATGAAACAATTTATTTCTCAGCTAAGAAAGAGACTGAAACAGAAAATCATCTTTATTCCATTAGATTCAATGGTTCCAGACTTAAAAGACTTACCAAAGAAAAAGGCTCTCATTCATCATCTTTCTCTCCAACATTAAACTATTTCATTAATTCATATTCAAGTTTTACAGTTCCTCCGAAAACACTCATAAGAGAAGATAATGGAAAGATTGTTAGAACTCTCAGAGAGACAGATAGATCTAAATTTGATGCTTATAATCTAACCTATCCTCAACTAATTAATATTTTTACAGATGATGGTACTAGGCTTAATGCCTTAATTACATACCCTCATAATTTTGATCCAATGAAACAATATCCTGTTATTCTTTATAATTATGGTGGTCCTGGGTCACAATTAGTTGTTAACAGATGGGGTGCAGGAAGTCACACTTTACATCAATATTTTGCAAGTAGAGATTTTATTATTTTTTCATTTGATAATAGAGGTACTGGTGGAAGAGGAAAAGCATTTAAAGATTTAGCTTACGGTGATTACGGTAAATATCTTGTTAAGGATCATATTGAAGCAGCAAAATATTTACAAGGTCTGACTTATGTTGATGGAGATAACATCGGAATATGGGGCTGGAGTGGCGGCGGTTATTTGACTAACATGTGTATGACTTTAGCCAGCGATTATTTTAAAGCTGGTATATCTATTGCTCCAAATGTTGAGCCGTTACTATATGATACTATTTGGACAGAAAGATATATGGGGTTAGTTGAAGAAAATCCAGAAGGATATAAAAATGCCTCAGTACTTACACACGTAGATAAAGCTAAAGGACATCTACTCCAAATACATGGAAATGCAGACGATAATGTTCATCATCAGCATTCAATAAAGCTTGCTAAAGCGTATGCAGAACATGGAAAAGATATGGAGATGTTCATTTATTCAAATGCGAACCATGGAATGTCCAATAACAATTTTTTAAGCGAAGATCATCCAGCTGATGGATGGAAGAATAGATACCATCTTTATAAGAAGATGGCTGATTTCTTCATGGAGCATTTAGTAACAGATAATTTTTAATTTTCAGATTGCATTGCAATTTTTTGGAATTGTTGCATTGCAGTTTCATGATTTGACGTAATATCAATAAGTTTATCTGCCCATGGTAAATTTTCATTTTCTACTAAACTCTGTAATCTATCTATGCTGTGAGTAAACATTTTTGGAAGGAAGGTAGGGGTAGGAGACCCTCCAGTACCTTTAGCTTTTGTTTGATGCTGATAAGGATCTGGCGCTCGTAGAATATAGCTAACAACCATTTTATAATGATCTATTCGATGTTGAATAATCCATCTTACTGCACTAGCTAAGATTTTTTTATTATCATTACTAGATTCAATCTTTGAAAAATAATTTGAGTTTTGAATAATATTTCTTGTTTTAACAATCATGGCATGATGCGCAGGAGGTCTGTATCCAACTCTAAATGATTTTAGTAATTTTGTTAGTGAATCAACTTCCACATTTTTTGGTAAATCGTCAGAGCTTACATACCCTTTCTCTAACACTCCTTTGATCATAGATTTATCAACTATTTCGTCTGCGATGTATGCGTGAGTATGATTACCAACACCAGTAATTTCATCTGCGATAGGATGATATGAACTGTTTGCACCAGTTTGGCCATGTAAATTGGATAAATAGCAACCTTTAGAGTTATAATCTTCGTTAAATATATCTCCACAATTTTCAAAAAATAAACCCTCTTTTGGATAGATACTTCCTTGATTTCCAAAAAGTCCTTGAATAAAAATCCTTACTTCTTTGTTGTAGAGCAATGGTTCACTTACTTTCCACATTGCATTAAATAATTGATTAGACTGCATTGTAGCTAATTCAATTTTTTCAAGATTTTCCTTAATATCATTTCCTTCAACTGCTAAATGAGCATTTTCAATCATCATATTTGAAGTTCTTTCCATGGCAAGGTGAGTCATTCTAAATCCTTGTTCGTTTCCATCAAAATCATGGAAAGCAACTAAAGGCTTAATTGATCTTATATAATCTATATTTTTATTCAAATCATCATAATTATCTAATTCTTGATCTGGAAGAATTCCAGAACGTAATACATAATCTGCAGCATACTCAAATTCAGGTTGTTGACCTGTAATTCTTGAAGATAATAAAAGCAGTCCTGATAGTGGCCATGGAATGAATGAACATGCTTTCTTTTTTCCGTTAAAGATTGGCTCAATTTTAATTCCATTTGCTAACCATGAGGACCAGCATCTTACGTTTGCAATTAATTCAGCTGATTCTTTTGTTGGATTAGCAATATGATTTTGTACATCCAAAATAAATTTATCCATTAATCCATCATCAATTAATTTTACTTCATTAAAAAGTGCATTCTGTCCAATTAAACCTATTTTTGAATTATTGTGCACAGTCATTTCAAGTGCAATATCTGATAATATGTTATAAGGAGCTGGAAGTTTTTTGAGAGTCGAGTATGGCAAGGTTGAATTAGGTTGCCATATCAATTCTGATGTTTGTTGAATTAAGTTTGCATCAAACTCTAAACCAAATAAATGTTCATTAAATTGAATTCCGTTTCCAAGGTATGGAAAGTGATCATCTGTATTAATTGAAATATTAGATTTCATTTTTACCAATTAGGTTATCAATAAATTTGAAAACAGATTCGTCATTCCAAAAAGCGCTTCCAAGATCCTTTACAATAACTTCTCCATCTGAATTAACAATGAAGGTAGTAGGAATACCTGAAGTTGCAAAGAATTCATCATCTGTGATAATCTTGTAAATTGGCAGTTTTTGAAGACTTTCATCTTTTGGTACATAATTTTTTATTGTCTCTAATTTTTCTCTAGATAAGTACAAAAATATAATATTTTCTTCATCTTTGTATTTTTCATACAGCTCAGCCATGTAGGGCATTTCGGCTAAACAAGGATTACACCAAGTTGCCCAATAGTTGATAAAAAGATTTTTTCCCTTAAAATTTTGAATACTGAAATTATTATTTTCAAGATCGGAGAATTGTAACATGTTGCTATCAAAATCTATTGTTGTAACTTTCATATCTTCGGCTGATGGCGCTTCAAGTTTAGGAGCTTCAATTACTTCATTTAGATACATAATTGATAAGTCTTTATAATACTCTTTGTATTTCTTTAAATCGTTATTTACTTCATTGAATTTGTACGATAAAAAGACAATACAAATGGCCATTCCAGCAATGATAATTTTTAGTATTTTAGGGTTCATTATTTTTGATATTATATAGTTTTTTTGAAGAAAATACTTAAATTTTAAAAATTATGAAATGTTTAAAATGCAAACATACTTGGGTAAGAACCAAGTGGTATGAGTATATTAGTTTTCTTGCAAAATGCACTAAATGTGGTAGCAGATTTATTTTGAGATACTAATTTGTTCATCTATATATTCAATCTATAAGTAAGGCTTAATGGGCGAAATTCATAAAATTCCAAAAAATGTTAAAGACTGCTATGCAGTGATATTTTCTTACAAACTGAGTGACAATCTTGAAGGATATGCTGATATGGATCAAAAAACTATTGATGCAGTGACAGAAATACCTGGTTATCTTGGATACGAAAAATTTGGTGATGGGAAGGAAAATACTTTTATATCTTATTGGCAAGATTTAGAAAGCATAGATATATGGAGAAAAAATTTTCTACATATCGAAGCAAAAAAAAATGGCAAGCAATGGTATAGTAAAATGAGAGTCCAAACAGTAAAAGTTCATGATGATATCAATTTTTGGTTATGAATCAAAAAATATTTCAAGTCAATAATCTTCATTTTTATTTTCGAATTTTATTCAATGATAATAAGCTGTTTGATTTATCATTTTCGGAGAATAAAAATGATTTAATGGAAAGGCAGTTATCTTTAAAAATTAATAAAAATAGTTCTTCAAAATTTGCTAAAGAGGTCCAAAATCAATTGAATGCTTATTTTACCAGAAAGTTAAAAAAATTTGATATTCCAGTTCATATTGAAGGTTCAGAGTTTTCATTAAAAGTTTTTAAGGAAATGTCCAAAATTCCTTACGGAAAAACAAAAAGTTATAAGCAGGTTGCTGAAAAAATTAAAGAACCTAAATCTGCTAGAGCAGTTGGGAGAGTTAGTGGTTCAAATAAAATCCCTATTATCATACCTTGTCACAGAATAGTAGGAAGTAATGGAGAGCTTGTAGGTTATAGCGGTGGAGGTGGATTGCTATTTAAATCGTATTTACAATTATTGGAGAAATCATGAAAAAAATATTTCTACTATTAATTTTTTCTCAGATTATAGCTCAAGAAGCGTTAAATGAAACCATTGTTTTTGAGAGTAGAAATCCATTTTCATTCGAAGAGGTAATTACTGATCTTGATAACCAAGAAACACAAATTGTTACTGGAACCTTAGGATTTCCAGCAGATTTTGTTACAGAAAAAAAATACCCCCTTATTGTTGGGGTTGCTGGAAGCTTAAACTGGGGTCCTCATCATTTAAAATATTTAGAAATGTATCGTTCATTAGGGTTTGCTACGTTTCAATTACAAAGTTTCGATAGTAGGGATGTTCAATCTACAGTTGGTAGTCAGGTAGAAGTTACTTCAGCAATGATGATTCTTGATAGTTATCTCGCGCTTGAAACGTTGTCAACACATCCAAATATTGATATTAATAATGTTGGAATAACAGGATGGAGTTTGGGAGGCACTGTGTCGCTCTATTCTGCCTGGATGCCATTAATTAATGCTATCAATGATGGAGAATTTAGATTTGCTGCTCATTTACCAATCTATCCTGGGTGTTTAGCATATCCTTATCCTGATGAATCTATGATTTTTAGTCAAGCACCAGTGCATATTTTGATTGGCGAGTTGGATGATTGGGTACCTGCTTCTGCATGTACGAATTTTTTAGATAAGTTGAGTGAAAGTGGATTATCACATAACATAGATATTACTATTTACGAAGATGCTCACCACTCTTTTGATAGAGAAATGGAGTTAACTACAATAGGACACGGTTATACACTTGGTGATTGTTTCTTTCCAATGAATGATGAAGGTACCTTATTTTTAAGTGAATTTTGGAAAATCCCAATTAATTCTCCCACAATGCAAGAGTTGGCATTATTGACCTGCGCAGGAAGGGGACCAACAATGGGTGGGAATGAGGAAGCTAGAGAAAAATCATTTAAATTTGCCGCAGATTTTTTTAGCAAAAATCTAATGAATTAACTTTTTGAAAAAATTCTCTTAAAAAGATAATTTATTTGTTAGTTTTCAATATGGGGACGCGCTATAAAATTCTATTTTTAATAATATCTTTATTCATAATAATAAATTATGCTGTAAATGTTTTTTTGAGTCCAGTAGAAGTTTCGTATGAAGGCATAAATGAAGAGCTTTCATTATCAGATGATGTGGAAGTATTGTTCGATGATTATGGCGTTCCAAGCGTTTTTGCTGTCAGCGATTCTGATATGTTTAAAGTAGCAGGTTATTTGGGTGCTAGAGATAGATTATTTCAAATGGCCTTTTTAAAATATGCATATAAAGGTCAACTTAGTGCTGTTGTTAATGATACACTTTTTACAGAAGATCGTTTTTTAAGAACACTTGGTTTTGAAAAAATTGCTCAAAAAACTTTGAACAAAGTACCTTCAGATATTCTCGCACACTTAGAAGACACGTGCTATGGAATAAATGCCTATGTCCAAAGTTTATCTCCAACAGAATTTCCGCTTGAATTTAAATTATTACAAATAGATGAACTTCCTACTTTTGAACCTATTGACATTGTTGCATTAAGTACAATGATGGCTTGGGAATTGCAAGGAGGATGGGATTCTGAACTATTCTTTGGAGCAATTAATGAACAACTTGGTCCAGATTATTTATCAGAAATTTTACCATCTTATGATCCAAATTTTGTTACTATCTCTTCAAATGACGTGTTACTAAAATCATTTAAGCAGTATGCCAGCGATACTGAAAATTTGAGAAATTTGTTAAAAACTGATAGAGATGGTTACGGTTCTAACGCATGGGCAGTTTCTGGAACAAAAACCAAATCTGGTAAGCCTTTACTAGCTAATGATCCACATCTTGCATACAATTTACCTCCTTGGTGGTATGAAATTCGTTTAAAAAGTAATAATTATAACTTTGGAGGTTATGGTTTGTATGGTATTCCTTTGCCTGTAATAGGACATAATGAAAATATTGGATGGGGCTTTACAAATGTCATGACAGATGATATGGATTTTTATATTGAATCATTAAACGAAGATCAAACACAATATTATGTTGATGGTGAATGGAGAGATTTAATAATTGAAGAAGAAGAATTGGTTCTTAAATCAGGTTCTAAGCGTAAAATTATTATTAGATCTACTCATAGAGGTCCAATCATATCTGAAATACATCGAGACGCCAAAGCTTTGAATAAAGCTATATCATTTAGATGGACAGAATTTGATGCGTTTGACGAAACCACTGGCTTATTTATGCTTGCAAAAGCAAAAAATTGGGAAGATTTTAATGAAGCTTCAAAGTTGTTTGGAGCTCCTGGACAAAATTGGACGTACGCTGATAAAGAAGGAAATATTGGATGGAGACCAAGTACAAAAATTCCTATCAGACTTGATGCTGATAAACTTGTTCCTTTTGATGGAACTACAACTAAGTATGATTGGCAAGGATACATTCCTTTTGATGAAATGCCATTCTCTTTTAATCCTGAAAAAGGATATATATCAAACGGAAATAATAAAATTGTTGGTAACGAATATCCTTATTATATATCCAGATATTGGGCTGATCCTAGTAGAGCTACTCAAATTGATAGGAGATTAAACACGGACATAAAATTATCAACTGAAGATATGAAGTCTATTCTTAATGAAGTAACTGCTCCATTTGGCCAACAATACGCTCCACTTTTTGTTCAGAACTATACGTTAGGTTTTTCAGATAACGCAGATAAAATATATGAAATGCTAAAAGATTGGGATGGTGTTGAATCATTAGATTCAAAAGGGGCTGTTGCATTTCATGCAATTTATATTCACCTTGTTCAAAATATATTTCAAGATGAGTTGCAGAGCTTTGGTGATGGTTCATTTGATACATTTTATAGCCTTAAATACATAAGAACTCAAGCAATTAGAAGCATTTTTGATGGTAAGACTAATCTTTGGGTTGATAATGTAAAAACTGTCAAAAAAGAGACTCTTAACGATATTGTGAACAAGTCTTTTGAAGACGCATTTATTTTTCTTAAAGATAAATATGGAAATCCTTCAGAACTTATATGGGGAGATGTTCATCAAGTTACTTATGAACATAATTTAGATGCAGATCCTCTGGTTCAAAGATTAATAAATTTTAGTGTTGGACCATTTCCAATGGCAGGCTCAGAAATGACTCCTAGAGCTGCAAGCTATTCTGTTAGCAAGCCTTTTGATGTTCGAGCAGGTTCCTCAATGAGAAGAATAATTGATTTTTCTGATTTTGATAATGGTTTTAGCATACTTCCAACTGGGCAATCTGGATTATTTAGATCCAAACATTATCGTGATCAAACAGAGATGTATAATAGAGGAGAATTCAAGCCATTTATGTTTACTTATGATGCTGTAAATTCTTCAAAATCATCAAAATTAGTATTCAAATCAAAATAAGTATTTGCAAAATTTTATTTTATGTTTTAATATTTTCTCGTGAAAAATAACTCAAAAACATGGAAGTGGTATTTTCAAGTCGGGGGATCTGTCTTGTAAGCCAAGTTCATGTTAACAAGATTTTGAAACCCCGTTTATCGGGGTTTTTTTTTATATAAAATGAAAAATAAATTATCAAAAAAAGAATTTAACTTGCTTGCAAAAGATGGAAGAAAAGTTGTGCCTTTTTTCAAAAGAATAATGGCAGATACTATTACACCTACTGCAGCTTGGGCAAATTTATCAATGCACTCCGATTACGGATTCATTCTTGAATCTGTGGAGAAAGCAAAGAAAAATGGTAGATATTCTTATGTTGGCATAAATCCATCAAGGATCTTTGAATATGACCAGAGGTCTTTATTTGAGGTTATTAATGGTAAACGAAAAAAAATAGATGCTAACTTCTTTGATTTTTTGAAAAATTTAAATGATTCACATAAAAGCCAAAAACTAGATCAACTTCCACATTTTACAGGAGGAATTGTTGGTTACTTTGGATATGAAATGATTGATTTTTTCGAAAATGTTCCAGTTAAAAAAACGAAATATTTACAAATACCTGATTCAAAATTTATGCTTTTTGAAGACATAATAGTTTTTGATCACTTAAATGGTGACGCCATTGTAGTATCAAACGTCAATCTTGAAAGAAGTGAAAATTTAAATGAACTTTTTGATGAGGCTAATTCTAGAGTTGATTCAATTGGAAATTTATTACATTCGAATCACGAATTTAGAACTCCATTAGTTACAAAATCATTTCCGACAATCTCTAACTTTAAAAAAAGTGAATTTGAAAAAATTGTAAATAAAGCAAAAAAATATGTTAAGTCTGGCGATATTTTTCAAGTTGTTTTGAGTCAAAGATTTGAGCGAAAAACCTTATCAGAACCTTTGAATGTTTACAGAGCATTAAGGTCTATTAATCCTTCACCATATATGTTCCATTTAAAAATTGATTCATTTGATGTTATTGGTGCTTCTCCTGAGCTTATGATTAAAGTTCAAGAAGGTGAAGTTGAAATTCGTCCAATAGCTGGTACTAGATTGAGGGGTAAAAATGCAATTGAAGATGAAAGAAATGCTCAAGATTTGTTAAACGATAAAAAGGAATTAGCTGAACACTTGATGTTGCTTGATTTAGGAAGAAATGATGTTGGAAGAGTTTCTGAATTTGATAGTGTCAAAATTAAAGAAAAAATGAATATTGAGATGTATTCACATGTGATGCACATCGTTTCAGATGTCAGAGGAAAACTTATGAAAGATAAAAACATTTTTGATGCTTTAAAAAGTGGTTTTCCTGCCGGTACAGTTTCAGGAGCACCAAAGATAAGAGCAATGGAGATAATTAATGAATTAGAAAATGATAGTAGGGGTATTTTCTCAGGAGCGATTGGTTTTATAGATTTTAACGGAAACTTAAACACTTGCATCTCAATAAGAACTATGATTTTAAAAAACGAAATTGCATACTTTCAAGCTGGAGCTGGTATTGTTTATGATTCGATTCCATCAAAAGAGTATGATGAAACTGTAAATAAAGCAAAAGTCATGAATGCTGCAATTGATCTTGCTGAAAATGGGTTGATAAAATGATACTTGTTATCGATAACTACGATAGCTTTACTTATAATCTTGTGCAATATATTGGTGATATAAAAAAAGATATTGTTACCAAAAGAAATGATGAAACGTCCTTAAAAAATGTTAAAGAAATTAATCCTTCCCATATAGTTATTTCTCCTGGGCCGGGAAAACCTGAAAACGCAGGAAATATTGTTGAAGTCATTCAACATTTTTATCAAAAAGTTCCAATATTAGGTGTTTGTCTGGGACATCAGGCAATTGGATATGCTTTTGGTGGTGAAATAGTTCAAGCGAAAAAAATTATGCATGGTAAAGTCTCAAATGTTAATCATTTTGGTTCAAAATTATTTAAAGGTATAAATGATAGCTTTAATGCCACTAGATATCATTCGCTAATTGTTGAAAAAGCCTCTTTACCTACTTGCTTGGAAGTAATTGCTGAAACTGATAATAAAACCATCATGGGACTTAAACACAAGACTTCAAATCTTTATGGAGTTCAATTTCACCCTGAATCGATTGCTACAAAAGATGGTAAAGTCATAATCAAAAATTTTTTGGAAATATAGATGATTGAATCAATAAAAAAAGTTGTAAAAAAAGAAAATCTCAACGAGAATGAAGCTTTTGAAATTATGCTGGAATTAATGAAAGGAAATCTAGATGACGTTCAAATTGCAGCTTTATTAGTTGGTTTAAGGTCAAAAGGAGAAACAGTTGATGAAATAACTGGTTTTGCAAAAGCTATGCGACATACTATGATTGAATTAGATCTTAATTTTCCTGCTATTGATATGTGTGGTACAGGCGGAGATTATTCTGGGACATTTAATATTTCAACTGCATCCTCAATTGTCGTGGCTGGAGCAGGAATAAAGGTAGCTAAACACGGTAATAGATCTATGACATCAAAATCAGGTTCAGCTGATGTTCTCGAAGCATTGAACGTAGATATAAATAAATCAAATGAAAATTGCATTCGAAGTTTGGAAAAAAATAATATATGTTTCATGTTTGCTCCAAATTTTCATCCAGCTGTAAAAAATGCTATGAATGTTAGAAGTAAATTAAAAATTAAAACAGTTTTCAATATTTTAGGTCCATTATGTAATCCTGCAAATGTTAAAAATCAAGCAATGGGAGTTTTTGAACCATCATTGACTAAAATTCAAACACAAGTTTTAAAAAATTTAGGTTCAAAGAATGTTATGGTTTTTAACGGAGACGATGGCCTTGACGAGCTTACTACAACTTGCGATTCTAATATTTCTTATTTTTTAAATGATAGTAAAATTATCAATTTAAAATTTGATCCAAAGTCTATAGGAATTTCATTGTCCAAACATGAAGATTTACAGGGAGGTACTTCAGATATTAATGCAAAAATTATTTTGGATATTTTAAATGGAAAAAAAGGTCCTAACAGAGATATAGTTTTGCTGAATGCCGCTGCAGGAATCATGGTTGGAGGTAAAGCAACGTCTTTAAAAGAAGGTTATTCTTTAGCGGAAGAATCAGTCGATTCGTTATCTGCTCTTAAAGTATTGAAAGGTATTCAAAAGTGAATATTTTAGATAAGATTTTGAATCATAAAAAAACAGAAATTAAGAAAATTCCTGAACTACATTTAGAAAGCTCCAACTATAAAAGACTCAGTTTAAAAAAAGCTTTAAAAGGAGGCAAAATATCTATAATTGCAGAAATAAAATTTGCATCACCAAGTGAGGGAATAATTCTTAAAAAGGGTGAACATATTCAAATTGCTAAAGATTATGAAAATGCTGGCGCTGCAGCTATTTCTGTTCTGACTGATAGACGATTTTTTAATGGTGATATTAAATTTTTAAAGGATATTAAAAATGCAGTGAACATTCCTGTTATGCAAAAAGATTTTATCATAAGTAAAAAACAAATTTTACAAGGAATGAGCCATGGCTCTGACGCTTTCTTATTAATTGCTGAAGCCTTGAACTATAATGATTTGGCAGACCTTTATAGCTTTGGATTAAATGAAAAAATGGAAACATTAGTAGAAATTCACGATAGAAAAAACCTTTTAGCTATTAACGAGCTTAGTCCTACAATTGTAGGCGTGAATTGTAGAAATTTAAAAAAAATGGAACTTGATTTTTCAAGATTTGAGAGATTTTTTCCAAAACTACCTAAAGATTCGCTTAAAGTTGCAGAAAGTGGTTTTAAAAGTATTAAAAAAATAAAAATTGTTGAGCAGTTGGGATATGATGCCATACTTATGGGAACATCTTTGATGAAAAGTAAAAATCCCGGAAAAAAACTTGAACGAATTATAAAAGAGTTATGATAGATTTGAAAATTTGCGGTATAACTAATTATAAAGACGCTTTGCATGCAAAAAATGCAGGGGCAACTGCAATTGGGATGATATTTTACGGTAAAAGCCCAAGATGTGTTGATATAGAAAATGCAAAAAAAATCAGCATGAGTTCTTCTGGGTTAAAAAAAATTGGCATTTTTGTAAATGAGAGTAAAAATATTATTAATGATGTCATAAATGAATTAAATCTTGATGCAATTCAGCTACACGGAAATGAAACACCTGAATTTTGTAATAATTTCAAAGTTCCGGTCATAAAAGCTTTATCTGTTTCAAAAAAAAGTGATTTAAATGTAATAAATAATTATGATGTACACGCAATTCTGCTTGATAATAGAACAAGAAATCAATTTGGAGGCACTGGTAAAATCTTTAATTGGAAAATAATTGAAAATGTTAAATTCAATCTTCCAATCATACTATCAGGGGGTTTAAATGAAAATAATATTTTGGATGGTATTAATCAGATCAATCCTCATGCAGTTGATATAAATAGTGGTGTTGAAAAAAGTCCTGGATTAAAAAGTAAGTCAAAAATCTTTAGGATTGTCAAAATTTTAAAACAAACAAAAAAGAAGGAGTTTAGTTTTGGATAATTTAGTTAAAAAATATAATATGCCTGATAAGTATGGGCATTTTGAAGAATTTGGTGGAAAATATGTTCCTGAAACTCTTATTCCTGCATTGGATGAATTAGAGCAGGAATATTTAAAGAGCAAAAAAGATAAAAATTTCCAAAAAGAATTTTTTAATTTGCTTAAACATTACGGAGGTAGACCAACTCCATTATACTTAGCTAAAAATATTTCCGAAGAACTAGGTTTTAATGTATGGCTTAAAAGGGAAGATCTAAATCATACCGGTGCACATAAAATAAACAATGCCCTTGGACAAATTTTATTGGCACATAGAATGGGAAAAAAAAGAATTATTGCTGAAACAGGAGCAGGACAACATGGTGTAGCTACTGCAGCAGCAGCTGCTAAATTTGGTTTAGAATGTATTGTTTATATGGGCGAGGAAGATATTGAGCGTCAAAAGCTAAATGTGTTTAAAATTAATTTAATGGGTGCAAAAGTTATACCTGTTACTTCTGGATCTAAAACTTTAAAAGATGCTACCAATGAAGCAATTAGGGATTGGGTAACAAATGTAGAAGATACATTCTACATTATTGGTTCTTCTGTTGGACCTCATCCATACCCAATGCTTGTTCGTGATTTTCAATCTGTAATTGGTACTGAAACAAAAAAACAATTTACAGATATGACTAATAAAAAATTACCTGATAGACTTATAGCATGTGTTGGTGGTGGGTCTAATGCTCTTGGCTTATTTTATCCTTTCATTGATGATGATGTAAAAATAGTTGGAGTTGAAGCTGCAGGAAAGGGGATTGATACAAATCAGCATGCTGCTACTCTTACGAAGGGTGAATTTGGTGTATTACATGGTGCAGCATCAATGTTACTACAAAGTATGGATGGTCAAATTGCTTTACCTTATTCTTTATCTGCAGGTTTAGATTATCCAGGAATTGGTCCAGAACACAGTTATCTTCAAAAAACCAAAAGAGTTGAATATTCATCAGCAACGGATGATGAAGCGTTAGAAGCATTCAAGTGGTTGTCTGAAAAAGAGGGAATAATTCCAGCTTTAGAAACTGCACATGCTGTTGCTTATTTAAAAAATAAAAATAATAATATCAAAAAAAATGAACATGTTATTTTGAATTTATCTGGAAGAGGAGATAAAGATATAAATACTATTGCAAAGGAATTGGGTATTGAATTATGAATAGAATAAAAGAACTTTTTGCAACAGATTCTAAAAAATTAATAGTATTTATTACTGCAGGTTTTCCAAATAAAGATAGTACGAAGAATTTAGTTTTGGAAGCAATTAAAGGAGGAGCTGATATGATTGAGATAGGTATTCCTTTTTCAGATCCTCAAGCAGATGGACCAGTTATTCAAGAAGCAAACGAAATAGCTTTAAAAAATGGAATTACGCTACTTGAAATTTTTGAACAAGTAAAGGAGATTAGAAAGGAAACTGATGTCCCTATTGCGCTAATGGGTTATTATAATCCAATTCTTAGGATGGGTACAAAGGATTTCATAAAAAAATGTAATGATGCAGAAATTGATGGGGTTATTCTACCAGATTTACCTCTTGATGAATCTGTTGAATTTTGTAATAATTTAAAGAATAAAAATATTTCTCCGATACTTCTTGTAGCTCCAAATACTTCGGAAAAAAGAATTAAGAAAATTTCAAAACTTGCAGGAGATCTCATATATGCTGTAAGTATTTTAGGTATTACTGGTAATGACCTGAGTTCAAAAAATAATTTGAAGAACTACTTAGCAAAAGTAAAAGATAATAGCGAAACGCCATTTATGGTAGGTTTTGGTATAAGCACAAATGATGATGTTAATTGGTTTAATAGTTTTTCAGATGGGGCTGTAGTTGGATCTGCAGTTATAAAAAAAGTTCTCAAAGATACAAAAAAGGGTGTTGTTGAAAATTTTGTAAAAAACCTAAAAAAATAATTTTTGTTTCTCAATTAGATTTTTATCACTAATATGCTCTGATGAAAAATTTTAACAACTATTATTTCTATTTTAGATGCAGGGGGACTATAGGCGCCTGATAGAATAATTATATCACAAACTATAGAAACCCTAGCAAAAAATGTTAGGGTTTTTTTTTGGAGGAATTATGATTGAAATAAATGATGAAAGAAAAAATATTGATAACATTGATAATATGATTTTTGACCTTTTAGTAGATAGGTTAGATCCTGTTATAAAGATTGGTGAAATCAAATCTAAGAATAATATACCAATTGAAGATTCGAAGCGAGAAAATTCCATTTATGCTAGAATTGATGCAAGATTTTCTCAAAAAGAAGCAAAATATTTAAAAGAAATATACCAAAGTGTAATTTCTGCTTCTAAGAAAATTGAAGGGAATGAATTATGAGTAAGTGGACTAAAAATTCTTGGGAAAATTTCACCGTTAAACATATTCCTGAATACAAGGATAAAGATGCTTTAAAAAAAGCGTTAAAGAAGATTGAAAAATTTCCACCATTAGTTTTTGCCGGTGAATGTAATATTCTTAAAGAAAAACTTGCTTCAGCTGTTGAAGGTAAAGCTTTTTTAATTCAAGGTGGTGATTGTGCTGAAAGTTTTAAGGAATTTAATGCTAATAGCATAAGAGATACATTTAGAGTGATTTTGCAAATGAGTGCCATTTTTACCGCAAAAATGAAGGTACCAGTAATTAAAGTAGGAAGAATTGCTGGTCAATTTGCTAAACCTAGATCATCTGATTTTGAAACAGTTAATGATAAAACATTACCAAGTTATTTTGGAGATTCAATAAATAGCATTGAATTTTCTGAACAAAAAAGAGAACCTAACCCTTCAAGACTTTTGAGAGCTTATTCACAATCAGCATCTACACTTAATCTTATTAGATCTTTTGCACAAGGCGGATTTGCAAATTTAAGAAAAGTAAATTCCTGGAATATGGGTTTTGTAAAAGCTACACCCGAGGGAAAAAAATATGAAAAAATAGCAAACCAAATAAATGAATATCTTGATTTCATTGAGGCTATTGGTGTAAATATTTCCTCTGTAGACTATCTAAATTCAGTAGATTTTTATACAAGTCATGAAGCATTGCATTTACCATTTGAATCTGCACTTACAAGAACAGATTCAATTTCTGGCAAAACTTTTGCTACTTCATCGCACATGGTTTGGATTGGTGATAGGACTAGATTCGTAGATAGTGCTCATGTTGAATATTGTTCTGGAATTAATAATCCTATTGGTATTAAGTGTGGACCAAGTTTAGATCCAAAAGAGCTCATTAAAATAATTGATAAAATTAATCCAGATAATGAGCCTGGAAAAATTTCTTTGATCTTTAGATATGGCAAAAACAAAGTCCGTAAATATCTTCCAGGATTAATTGACGAAATAACAAAAAATGGAAAAAAAGTTTTATGGGTATCAGACCCAATGCATGGTAATACAATAAAATCTTCCTCAGGACTAAAAACTAGAGATTTTAGTTCTTTATTAAACGAAACTTCAGAGGCAATAAAGATTCTTAAGGATAAAGGATGTCATTTGGGTGGAATACACCTAGAAATGACCGGACAAAATGTTACTGAGTGTACAGGTGGTATTTATAAACTGAGCGATGAGGATTTAAATTCAAGATATCATACGCATTGTGATCCAAGATTGAATGCTAATCAAGCGCTAGAACTCTCTTTCAATATTGCGGAGGAGCTGCAAGGTTAAATGCTAGTTCAAGGAACATTGCAACTTCCAGGAGATAAATCTATTTCTCATAGAGCAATTATGCTTTCAGCCATAGCTGAGGGAGTTAGTTATGTTAGAAATTTAAATGATGGAGCTGATCTGCAGTCAACAATTAATATTTTGAAAGATTGTGGAGCTTCAATACAAGAAAGAGAAAATGAAATAGTAATTCATGGAAAAGAACTTCATTCTCCATCAAATGATCTTGATTGTGGTAATTCAGGAACTACTACTAGACTGGTTGCAGGACTATTAGCTTCCCAAAAATTAGTATTTTCATTAATTGGAGATGAATCTTTATCAAAAAGACCAATGAAGCGAATAATTACGCCTTTAACAGCAATGGGATGTAAAATTTTCTCTAATGATGGATTATTGCCCTTATCAATAGATGCTTCTGAAGGTATTAGCGGTATAGATTATGATATGAAAGTTGCAAGTGCGCAGGTGAAATCAAGTATACTTTTTTCAGCTTTAGGTGGAAATAATGTATCAAGTGTTAATGAGATTATTCCGACAAGAAATCATTCAGAAATTATGTTAAAGAATATGGGAGCATCAATTGAAAGTGAAGGAAGTAAAATTATAGTTCATCCACTCAAATCCAAGTTAAAGTCGATTGATATTTCTGTGCCCTCTGATCCATCTTCAGCAGCCTTTTTTGTTGCTTTGGCAGTTATTAACAATAATTCAAATTTAAAACTGACTAATGTATTGCTTAATGAGTCAAGAATTGGATTTGTTGAAGTTTTAAATAAAATGAATTGTTTAATAACAAAATCAAATGAATCTATTCATAATGGAGAAAAAGTAGGAGATTTAACTGTTAGCGCATCTAATCCAAAAGCAATAGAAGTTGAGCCTGAAATTATACCATCAATCATAGATGAAGTACCAATATTAGCAGTTGTAGCAGCTTTTGCAAACGGCACTACAGTTTTTAAAAATGTTGAAGAGTTAAAATATAAAGAATGTGATAGGTTAGGCGCAATTATACATAATCTTAAAGCATTTGGAATCAAGGCATATGAAAAAAATAATGATTTATTTATTGAAGGAGGTAAGGTAAAAAGAATGCCTAAAATAACTACCTTTGATGATCATAGGATTGCTATGGCATTCACAATTTTAAGCCTTACTTCTTTTGAAAAATATGAGCTTGATAATATACAATGCGTTGATATTTCATTGCCAAATTTCTTTAATTATCTTAGCGAGTTAACCAAATGAAATTTGCAGTAATTGGAAACCCAATTGATAAAAGTTTAAGCCCTCAGCTTCATAAAATTCTTTATGAGAAATTGAATATTTTGAACTGTTCTTTTGAAAAAATTCATTTAGAAAATGAACAGCTTGATGATTTTTTCAATAATGATTTTGGTTTATTTAATGGTATTAATGTTACCATACCATTCAAAAGTAGCGTAGTAAAGTTTTTAGATACTATTGATGATGAGGCAAAAATCTTAGATAATGTGAACTGTATATCAAAATCAAATAATATGATTTGTGGGTTTAATACTGATAAGTATGGATTTGATATGCTTTTAAATGAAAATGGTATAGATATTGATGGAATTAGCTGTGTTGTCCTTGGGGCAGGATCATCTGCAAAAACTGTAGTTAAATGCTTAATTGATAAGGGAATTGGTAGGATTATTATAAAAAACAGATCTATCGATAATGCTCACAATCTCCAAAATTTTGCTCATACCCTCGGTTTCAACAACATAGATCTATTTAATTCAAATCATACGAGTTGTGATATTGCAATTAATACAACTCCAATAGGAATGTATAAGCAAGACAGTGACAATTTTTTTGATATTCCTGTTGAAGATCATACAGTATTAATTGATCTAATTTATACTTCGAAAGAAACTTTATTTTTAAAAAAATTTGATAAATGCTCCAAAAAGATTAATGGTCTTGATATGTTTATTTTCCAAGCTTTGAAGTCTATTGAAATTTGGAGAGAAACTAACTATAATTTGGATTCACAAATTGAGTCCGTGAGAAAACAATTGGAGAACATAAAATGTTAAAAAAAATATCATATATGACCGCTGGTGAATCGCATGGAAAAGGGTTAATAGGTATCATTGAAGGAATACCTGCTGGTCTTCAGCTTACTGAAGAATATATTGCGGTTGATCTTTTAAGAAGAATGCAAGGTCATGGCAGAGGAAAAAGAATGCAAATTGAAAAAGATTTTGCAGAAATTTTTTCAGGAGTGCGACATGAACACACACTCGGATCTCCTATTTCCCTAATCATTAAAAATTTAGATTGGGTGAACTGGGAAGATAGAATGGCAGTAGGTAAACCTAAAAAAGAACATAAAAAGGTAACAATGCCTCGACCTGGACATGCAGATTTAGCAGGTATGATGAAATATGATTTTGATGATATTAGAAATGTTTTAGAACGATCTTCAGCAAGAGAAACTGCTATGAGAGTTGCTATTGGTGCTATTTGCAGAAAACTATTAAATGAAGTAGGAATAACCATTGGGAGCAGAGTATATCAAATTCATGATGTAGTTGATAATAAAGAAGTTGACCATTCTTTAACTATGTCTCAATTAAACGATTTAGCTGACAAATCCTCAGTAAGATGTTTAAATAAAGATGCAGAAGAAAAAATGATTAACGTTATTGATCAAGCGAAAAGTAATGGTGATTCAGTTGGAGGTTCTTTTGAGGTAATTGCCAAAGGAATGCCTTATGGTTTAGGAAGCTATATCAACGCTGATGGAAAGCTTCAAGCCAGAATTTCCCAAGCAATGATGTCTGTGAATGCTTTTAAAGGCGTTGAGGTTGGAGCCGGTTTTGCTTCATCTGCGGCATTTGGAAGCGAACTTCATGATGAAATATTATTTGAAAATGACAAAATCACTCGTTCAAGAAATAATGCTGGAGGTATTGAAGGTGGAATGAGCAATGCTCAACCAATTCATGTAAAGGTAAGCATGAAACCTATCTCAACGCTCATAAAGCCCTTAAGATCGATAGATTTGAATACTATGGAGCCAAAGCTTGCGCATAAAGAAAGAACAGATTCTTGTGCAGTTCCTGCGGCATCAATCATTGGGGAAAGTATGTTGGCTATTGTCCTTGCGGATGCATTACTTGAAAAGTTCGGTGGAGATAGTATTAAGCAATTAAAAAAACACATTGAAAGCAGTGGAAAATATTAATCAGCTATACTTAATCGGAATGATGGGTTCTGGAAAATCTTCCACCGCAAAAGCTCTTTCTTTGAGCTTAGGATGGAATTTTATTGATATTGATGATGAACTAATTAAGTCATTTGATATGTCCATAAATGAGCTATTTTTAAAGGGAGAAGAAAGTTTTAGAAAGTTAGAATTTGCTGAATTACAAAAACATATTTTAAAAGAAAATACTGTTATAGCTGTTGGTGGAGGAGCAGTATCACACAAAGATAGTTACGAATTGTTAAGCTCAAAACATTGCATTTATTTAAAAACATCTAAAAATATCTTACTAGATAGGCTTAAAGATGATAATTCTAGGCCATTATTAAATGTCCAAAATAAAGATGAGGTATTTGAAGAAATTATATTAAAAAGAGAACAAAAGTATGAAGCATTATGCAAAATTGAGGTTATTACGGATCATCAGACTATTCAGGACAACTGCAATCAAATAATGGAGATAATTAATGTCCAATAAGATTAAAGTTGATTTAGGAAACAATAGCTATAACATCAGTTTGATTGAGGGTTTCAAAAATTCAGTTGTAAAGTTTGCATCGTCAACAAAATCACAATGTATGTTAATTACTCAAAAAGAGATTCTAAGTCTATATAAAGATGAAATAAACGAGCTTTCTAATTTACCTAATGTAAATATTTTTTTGATTGATCAAGGTGAAAAAGCAAAATCATTTGAATCTATTTCTTTAATTGTAAATGAGATGGCAAAAAAACATTTTGATAGGTCATCATTAGTGTTTGCAGTAGGTGGAGGGGTAGTTGGAGATGTTGCGGGCTTTGCATCATCAATTTTTATGAGGGGAATTAAATACATTCAATATCCAACCACGTTACTTGCAATGGTTGATTCTGCTATAGGAGGAAAGACAGGAATTAATTTAAAGGTTGGTAAAAATTTGGTTGGAAGAATATATCAGCCTATAGCTGTAGAAATTGATACCAATTTTTTATCAACGTTACCAGCTAGAGAGTTGCAAGCTGCTCTTGCAGAGGTTGTAAAATACGGCTTCATTTATGATAGAGAATTTTTTGATTATTTAGTTGCTAATTCAATCAAAATTAAAAATAAAGATATAGATGTTTTACAAAAAATAATTATCCAATGTTGTGAAATAAAAAGCGATATTGTTAGTGAAGATGAAAATGAGAATGAATTAAGGATGATTCTGAATTTTGGTCATACTGTTGGGCATGCAATTGAATCATTTACTAATTACAAAAATTTATTACATGGAGAAGCAATTTTTTATGGTATGAAATGCGCATTATATCTTTCCAATAAATTTGGAAATTTATCTAATGATGAATATGATATATCCACTCAATTATTGTCTAAATTTGAATTACCAAAACTTGATATTGATAACAGAGAGACTTTTATAAATTTTGTTAAGAATGACAAAAAATTTAGAGAGAAAAAAATTAGATTTATTTTACTTGATGAAATTGGTAAATCAAGAATCAGCAAAGATATCACATTTGATCAAATTAAAGAAAGTTTGAGCGTGTTATGAAATTAATTATCGTGAATGGACCAAACCTGAATTTGCTTGGCGAAAGAGAGCCTGAGATTTATGGTAGTGAGAGTCTGAATCAAATCAATGCATGGATTCAAAATCATGAATTGTGCCAGAATTTTGAACTTGAATTCTTTCAATCAAATTCGGAAGGTGAAATGATTGACTTTTTGCATTCAAAAAGAGGAAAAGTAGACTATTGTATTTTAAATGCTGGTGCACTGACTCATTATTCATATGCTTTAAGAGATGCTATAATTGGGACTCAAATTCCTACGGTTGAAGTACATTTGTCGAATATTCATAAACGAGAAAATTTTAGAAAAACTTCCGTCATAAAAAATGTTTGCATTGGACAGTTTTTTGGTGAAGGAAAACAAAGTTATATTAAAGGTATAAAGCATATTTTGGAGATGAAAAAATGAAAGTAGGTATTCAAGGAATTGAAGGTAGTTTTAGCGAAGAAGCTGCAAAATCATATTGTAAAAAATTTGGAATTGAAGATTTTGAATTAAAATATCTTGTTAGCTCAATGAACGTGCTTAATAGTTTATCAAATAATTCGATTGATACAGGAATATTTGCTATGGAAAATGCGCAAGGAGGAGTGGTGATTGAAAGCGTAGAAGCTTTAGCAAAAAATCAGTGTCAAATCATTGACATGTTTTATGTAGAAATCAGCCAAAATTTATTAGCAATAGATGGAGTTTCAGTCGGAGATATTGAAGAAATTCATTCACATGAACAAGCATTAAAGCAATGTAAAGATTATTTGGCTGAAAAATTCTGGTCAAAAAAGCTTGTTGAGGAGGATGATACTGCTAAGGCTGCTCAAGATTTAGCAGAGGGAAGATTACCGAAAAAAGTTGCAGTTATTGCAAGTAAATTTTCCGCAAAGAAATATGGACTTAACATTCTTGAGAATGATATACATGACTTGAAGAGAAATTTAACGTTATTCTTGGCTGTTAAAAGGTTGGACTCATGAACAAAGTTAGCATCATAGGATTTGGTAGATTTGGAGCAATGCTACATGCGTTACTCTCAAAAGGTTTTGAAGTAGACGTATTTGATAAAAATCCAATTAATAATACAGAAATCAATGAAGTTTCATTTGAAGACGCTCTTAAAAATGAAACTATTTTCATTGCTGTTCCTATTAGAGATTTTGAAGAGCTGATAATCAATATTTCAGATAAAATTGAAAGCGGAAAGACTTTAATAGATGTTTGTTCCGTAAAAGTATTTCCAAAAAAAGTGATGAAAGATAATTTGCCTACTCAAACAGACATAATAGCAACACATCCATTATTTGGTCCTGATTCCCTAAAAGATAGTGGTTCAGTCATGACTATGGAATCGGTAAGAAATAATTTTGAAAGATATGATTTTTGGAAAAACTATTTTGAAAGTCAAAATATTACCATTGAAGAAATTTCTGCTGAAGAGCATGACATGATGGCTGCAAGATCACAAGGATTAACCCATTTTGTTGGAAGAGTTATTGATGATTTTGGAACAAACCAAACTAGAATTGATACAGAAGGCTATAAAGCATTGCATAAGCTTGTAAGTCAAACATGTAACGATACTTGGGAATTATTTGAAGATATTCAAAATTTTAATCCATATACCGAAAAAATGATTTCGGAATTAAATGGAAGTTTTAAAAAAATTAGCGAAATTATAGAAAAATAAGAGGAATATTATGGATAATATTTTTAATAAAATTAGTATAAGTTTAATTATTTTGGGCATAGCATTTTATGCTTTTGCTATGACTTTTACTGCGCTCATTCCCTCAATACTTGGGCTTTTGATGCAGATTGTTTTGTTTTTAGGAAAAAGTTTTCCAAAATTTCATAAACATTTTGCACATGTAAATGTGTTAATATTAATTCTTGGAATTGGAGCTACTTTTGGATCTGTTTCTGATTTAGCTGGTTATCTTTTTAGTGGCAATGAGTTAGAAAGGCCTTTAGCAACCGTTGAACAATTTACAACTTTTGTTTTATGTCTTGTCGGATTTATAATGTCAGTAAAGTCATTTATAAATGCCAGAAAAGGTTAATTGAAACTTTTATTAAATAACAGTGTTTAAAGAAATACATATGATTAATAAACAGGAGAAATCATGAAACAATTACTTATTTTATCAATATTCTTAACAAGTATTTTTGCTCAAGGTCAGATGCAACGTAAAAATGCAGAAGATATGGAAAAAATGGAAATGCGTAAAAAACGTATGGAGCAATTACAAGATCAAAAAGAATCTACTATGATTGGGCTTCAAACCAATTATTTAGACTTATCACCAGAACAAGCGCAAAAGTTTTTTCCAATGCAAAAAGAGTATAAAGACATGGTACGTGAAGCTCAAAAGCAGTATCGCGAAAAGGTTGGTAAGCTACGATCTAAAACAAAGGATATATCAAAATTTGACGTAGATACTGCAATAAAGTATCAGCTTGAAATGAAGGAAGAGTTAGCTAGACTAGAATCTGAGTTTTTGAAAAATACTATTAGCATATTAAGTAACGAACAAAGAACAAAGTTAGTTTTTCAAGAAGAGAGAATGAAGTTAGAGGCTGCTAAACGAGTCGCTAATAGAACTTCAGAGATTTCAAAAAGAAATTTTGACAGAAAGAAAAAATTAAGATAAATTTTATAAACTATTAAGGGGTTATATGAAAAAACTATTATTAATGTTTGCACTAATTTTTATGGTCACTTCATGTGATGATAACATGTCATATATGGAAGAAATGACCGATTTACAGCTTATTGAAGCTATCGCTAATGATCCAAATAAATTTGAAGTGGATGGCGTAGATATTCCTCAAGCTTCACAGTTTGTGGTTGCAGCAGAATATTATGATTACATGTTGATAAGTGCTGAAATTTCTCCAGAACATGGATATTTAGTTTCAATGGGAGATATGGCGCTTGATGCTGGCGATGTTACTGAAATTTTCTTTGCTAAAGATGGTAGAAAATTAGGTAATAGAGAAGGAATGGATGATAGAAAAAGACACAATAAAAGATGTTTTAAGTTTGTATTTCCATTGACTTTCTCATTAGGAGAAACCTCATTTACAGTTAATGACTACAAAGAATTCAGAGCAGCGATGAAAGCTCACTATGAAGAAACTGGCGAAAAACAAAAACCTGCATTTGCTTTCCCTATTCAAATCCAATTTAAAGGAGAAGAAGAAGCGGTTGCAGTTAATTCAGACGAAGAATTAAAAGCAGCATTTCAGTCATGTAGAGGTGAACAAAATGATAAGAAATGTTTCACATTTGGTTTTCCAGTAAGCTTTACAATGCCAGATGGTACAATTCTTACTGCTGAAGACGAAGAGGACTTAGAAGAAAAAATGAAAGCTTTCTATGAATCTTACGAAGGCAGAAAGAAAAGACCTCGTGTTGTTTTCCCTGTAGATTTAATGTTTGAAGATGGTTCCTCGCTTACAGTAAACTCTGTTCAAGAAATGAAACAGGCTTGGAGAGATAATTGCAGAAAAAGAGGCAATGATGATGAAAGTGAAGGTGGAAGCGAAGGTACTCGCGGATAATTTTAAAAATCATTAATCATTTAAAAAAAGGCTACAATTTT
Organism: Fidelibacterota bacterium; assembly: GCA_028140795.1. GTDB lineage: Bacteria > Fidelibacterota > Marinisomatia > Marinisomatales > Marinisomataceae > Marinisoma. The sequence continues at coordinate 59,548 of JAOIOW010000003.1, read as the reverse complement.
GTAGCCTTTTTTTATGATATTTTGTCATTCTATATCTGTCCAAAATCTTACACCATTTTTCTCAGCTTCACATGAATTCGAATATATTTGTTCATCACAACCTAGTACAGGATCAAAGATTTCAGGGCATGCAGCATCAGGATTAATTTTGCTTTCATCTATGCATATTTCTTCTTTTGCATCTTCGCATGATATAATAAAGAGTAAAAAAATTAAAATTGATTGTTTCATACTCCAATATACTTAAAATTGCATTTACGTAAAATTTTATTAAATTGTTGATTATGCAAATATTTTTAGATACTTCAGACGTAGATATCATAAAACATCATTATCAAACCGGACTAATTGATGGTATCACGACTAATCCAACGTTAATGATGCAAGCAGGAAGAAATCCAGTTGAAGTGATTTCTGAGATTTCTTCTGTATTTTCAGGTCGTGGATATCATATTGGAAGCATTAGTGCTGAGGTAGTAGCTGATTCTGCAGAAGAAATGGTTTTACAAGCTGAACAGTATTATTCTATTGGCGATAATATTACCATAAAGGTTCCATGTTCTTATGAGGGATTAAAAGCATGTAAAGAGCTATCTGATAGAAATATAAAAGTCAATGTGACATTAATTTTTTCTTTGAGTCAGTCGATTCTTGCTGCAAAAGCAGGGGCAACTTATATCTCACCATTTGTTGGAAGATGTGAAGATAATAATATTAACGGAATTGAGCTAATATCATCAATAAAAAAAGTATTCAAATTAAACAGTATTACCACTACTAGCATCTTGGCTGCTTCAATAAGAAGTATCGATCATATAAATAATTCTTTTAAAGCTGGTGCTGATATTGTAACACTTCCTCCAAAAATTTTTGAAGAAATGTATCACCACGACTTAACAGATTTAGGACTTGCTCAGTTTGATAAAGACTGGAAAAAATTAAATTCATAAATAATTTGGGGCCGTAGCTCAGTTGGGAGAGCGCGTGGATGGCATTCACGAGGTCGTCGGTTCGATCCCGTCCGGCTCCACAAAATTACTTCATATCAAAAATAACCTTTTACAATTCTAGTAAAAAATCTCTATTTTTGTCATTATTAACAAAAAAAAGGGGGAAATTGTGAAAGATAAATTCGCTGTATTATCAATTTTTATTTATGTTTTATTTCTTGTTTTAATTAATAATCTTACTGTCAGCTATGAGGGAGTTGAGTCTGCAGGAAAGAATATGCCATTCAATGGAGAAGAGAACCCAAATTATGGAAAAGCATATGTTCTTGAAAGTGACGACTATGTTGACAAAGCTCTAGCGCTTACTGAAGCTTATTCAAATTTAGATAAAGAGACATTCGTTTCATTAATACATGAAAGATTGCTTCCATTTGCAGACCAGATGGACGACCAGGAGACTTATTCATGGAGGCCATGGGCAATGGTTCCACTAAGAATGGTAGATGATAATGGCGCATTTGTTGTATCATGGTCATACGATGAATCCGTTCAAACGAATGGTTCTAAGGCTGCTACACATTACATAGATATTTTAAGGTTTAACGATGAGGATAATGGAAAATTATCTGGAATTTGGAGTACTTTCAGACCTGATCCTGAAAATAGTGAATATGGATTAAGAGAAGGAGGAAAGTTTTTTGGAAGAGGCGAAAGCGAGTATAGTGGAAGAGCTCTAGTTTTCTCCAATAGAGGTGAGGTAGAAACTCTAGAAAAGCTTTTTGAGGATTATAACAACATGGACGGAGAAGCTGTAGCTTCATATTTCGCAGATGAATGGACTTTTAGAGCTGCAGAAGGCGGTACATCTGAAAGAACAAGCGAAGGAATGAAATCTTTGTTTGATAATCTTTCTGCTGTAGAATGGACTCCATTTTCAATGGCTCCTTTAAAAATTAAAGATACAGACCCACAGTCAGGAGTAACTGTTTATTCAAGAGAAAAAAGAGTGAATAACGACGGTGAAGTATGGGAAAAAGAGCTTGTAGAGCTTTTTTACTTTGATCTTGATGGTAAGATTAGTGGAGTTGAGCAATTCCAAAGAGATATAGAATAATTTTTTTAAATAACATGAGGTAAAAATGAAAAATAAACTAGTTATAATGTTTTCAGTATTCTTTTTGTTTACAGCTTGTGAACAAACGACTACTGTAAACTATGATGGTGTTGAATCTGCTGGTAAAAGACTAGGAGATGAAGCTAATGAGCTTTACGGAAATGCATATGTTCTTGGAAGCGATAAATCTGTTGATGTTGTGATGGATGCGGTTGATGCATACAATTCTTTAGATGCTGAAAAAGAAATGTCTTTTTATTCCGATGAATATGTTACTGATGAAAGAATGGAAGGCATGAAAGATTGGCACAGCAGATTTGAGTCATTAAACATGCAACCATGGGCTGTAGTACCTATTAGGCTGATTGGTGATGATAGAGACCTTGTATTAGTCTGGTCTGTTGAGGATAGAGTATGGAAGAACGGATCTAAGCATACTCAAGACCTGTTTGAAGTCTTTCCTGTAAATGATGAAGGAAAAATTGATGGTTTTAGTCAGTGGAGAAGAAATAGACCTACTAATGAATTTGGACTTTCTCAAGGTGGTAAATTCATTGGATTAAATCCTGAAAATGAATACTCTGGAAGACCTTTTGTTTTTTCAAACAGAGGTGAAGTTGAAACAATGGAGAAATTCCTTGAAGCTGCTAATAATTTAGATGTTGAAGGGTTTTCAGAGTTTATTAAATATCCTTTCTCTTACAACGGAGTGGAATTGACCAAAGAAGATTTTGAGCAAGAATTCTCATCAAGAGAATCACAGACTTGGAAGCCTTGGGCAATGATTCCAATTAAAATCTCAAATACGGATCCAACATCAGGATTAATTGTTCATTCAAGAGCAGAAATTGTACGCAAAGACGGTAGTGTTATGGAGTTTGATACTGCTGAAACATACTATTTTGACCTTGATGGAAAAATTACTGGTGTGAGTCAGTTTACTAGAGCAGTTCCTCAGCCGCAAACTGAAGAATAAATCTATAAAAAACTTTTTGTTGGGCATATTTTTGCCCAACAAAAAGAATAATTATCTTAAATTAATTACCATTATGAACAATAAATTTATCATATTAGCACTAATTTTAATTACACTAGGAGTTTTCTTTATGAATATGACACCTGAAGAAAGAGTTGCAGTTATATCTACAAAACATGGAGATATGATAGTTGAGTTTTACCCTGATGTTGCACCAATGCATGTCGAAAGTTTTATCGCGTTAGCTGAAGAAGAATATTTTAACGGAACTACGTTTCATCGAGTTATACCTGGTTTTGTTATTCAAGGTGGAGACCCAAATTCAAAATTGGATAATAGAGCTTTGCACGGAACTGGAGGCAGGGCTGGTAAGTTTTTTGGTCTTGGAGATGAAAATGACCCAAATACTTGGTTAATTCCTGCAGAGTTTAACGATATTCCTCATACTAAAGGCATCTTATCTATGGCTCGTACAAACGACCCAAATAGTGCTTCTAGTCAATTTTTTGTTTGTCATGATAATGCACCTTTCTTGGACAAGAATTATACCGTTTTTGGTAAGGTAATTAAAGGTCTTGAAGTAATTGACTTAATTGTTAATTCTGAAAAAGATATGAATGATAATCCTTTAGAAAAAATTGAAATGACAGTTTCAATGAAGGATAAAAGCGAAGTTTTTGAAGACTAATTAAAAATATTTTTAGGGGAAAATGAAATATAGTTCTTTTCAAACGCCTGAAAGAAGGCTATTGGGTGCTGGACCAACAAATTTATACCCAGAAGTATCAGAAGCCTTAACAAGACCTGAAGTTGGACATTTAGATCCCAAATTCGTTGAAATGATGGATGAAGTTAAATCCATGTTGAGATATTTATTCCAAACTAAAAATGAATTTACTATTGCCATTTCTGCGCCTGGAAGCGCAGGTATGGAAGCCAGTTTTGTTAATTTAGTTGAGCCAGGTGATAAAGTGATTGTTTGTGTAAATGGACTTTTTGGCGGCCGAATGGTTGAGAATGTCGAAAGAATTGGCGGCGAAGCAGTTATTGTAGATGATGAATGGGGCACTCCAGTATCTCTTGATAAACTTGAAGAATCTTTAAAGAAAAATCCTGATACTAAGGTGGTAGCGTTTGTTCATGCTGAAACATCAACAGGAGTAAGAAGCGATGCAAAAGAGATTGCAGAAATATCTAAAAAATATGGATGTTTAGTTATTGCAGATACTGTTACCTCATTTACAGGAATTCCAATTTTGACTGATGAATGGGGATTGGATGCAGTATATTCGGGTAGTCAAAAATGTCTTTCATGCGTTCCTGGTTTATCACCATTAACATTTTCTGATAAAGCTATCGAAAAAATTAAAAATAGAAATTCAAAAATTCAGAGTTGGTTTTTGGATCAGACTTTAGTTTTAGATTATTGGAGTGGGCAAGGAAAAAGAAGTTATCATCATACTGCTCCCATTAATTCTATTTTTGCATTACATGAAGCTTTAAGGCTTGCATGTGACGAAACACTTGAAAAGCTATGGAGCAGACATTTAAATGCGCATCATAGACTAAAAGAAGGTCTTGATGAATTGAATTTCAATTTTGTTGTAGACAAAGAATATCGATTGCCACAAATGAATTCTATCTATATTCCTGATGGTCATGACGATCTTGAGGTTCGATCAAGGCTTCTAAACGATTTTAACTTAGAGATTGGGGCAGGATTAGGAAAATTTTCTGGAAAAATATGGAGAATTGGATTAATGGGTTATAATGCAAGAAGCGAAAGCGTAGATTATTGCCTTGATTCTCTCAAGAATGTTTTAAATAAATAGTTCTGAATTTACATTCAAAATTTCTTTAGCTGTATCATATCCAATATCAATCAATTCATTTGCTTTATGAAAATCCCATCCATAGAACTGGTCTATTGGAGGTTCAATTAAAATATTCGGTTCATTATTTTTAAAGCTAAGATGAGTAACATTATTAAGAATAATTTTAGCTGACCTATCAACAATATCAACTATGTTATATTTATTGTCTTTCTTTTTAGAGGTTTGAAGACCGTAAAGATTTACAGCAATTGTTATATTTGATCCCATATCAATTATTGATTGTAATGGCACTGGATCAATTAATCCACCATCAACGCAAAGATTATCATTTACGTACGTTGGAGTCAGTACTCCAGGAATAGCAATACTTGCTCTAATAGCGTTGATTAAATCCCCTTTGTTTGATTCTATTTTCACATTATTTACAATATCAGTTGCTACGGTTGTTAAGGGTATATTAAGCTCTTCAAATGTTCTTATATCGGTTAGTTCTTTAAAAATTTTAATAACTTCATTTCCATTCATAATTGATAGTTTTGGAAAAACAGGATCAAGTTTAAAAAGCACGTCTTTCATAAAACTATTTCTAGACCTTACTTCATTTTCGAATGTTTTGAGATTTCCAGAGGCATACAAAGCACCAATAAATGACCCAATGCTTGTTCCAGAAACAAATGAAATTGGTATATTTAGTTTATCAATTGCATTTAATACACCAATATGCGCATATCCTCTAGCAGCTCCACCGCCCAATGCAATACCAATTTTATAATTTTTTTTCATCGTAATTTTTGTTATACTATTTGGAAATTATTACTCATCAAACTAATAAGGAATATTTACTATGTATTTTAGACTTTTAATTTTTTACATTTTCATCATAATGGCATGCAATACAAACGAATCTCCAGATAAAACAGAAGTTGCTAAAAATACAGCAGTTCCTTTGAGATCAGAAATTGATGATAAATATAAATGGGACATGTCAGCAATTTATGAAACCGAAGAAGCGTGGGAAGAAGACCTAAGTTATGTTAAAGAGTTATACCCAGGTTTAGCAGACTTTAAAGGTAAGCTTTTATCATCTCCTGAAGTACTATTGGAAGCTATTGAACTAAGAAATAAAGTTAATCAGACTTTATGGAAGTTGTATCACTATGCTTCTAATTCGTCTAATGCGGATGTTAGAAATGAAAAATTCCAAGAAATGGTTCAAAGAGTAATTAATACATCTGTTAATATTGGGGAAACTACAGCTTATTTTACTCCAGAGCTTATCGAAAGTGACTATAGTACTTTAGAAGACTTTATGTCGCAGAATGAATATTTAAGAACATATGAAAAACAATTCAAAGACTTATTTATTTCAAAACCCCATATTTTATCTGAAAAAGAAGAAAGATTGCTTACTATGGCAGGCAAAATTACAGGCGTTGCTAATGATGCATATGACATTATGAGAGCAACAGATTTTGTATGGCCAACTTTTGAAGATGAAAATGGAAATAAACTAACCATGTCTCAAGGACGATATGGAAAGTATACTAAATCCACCGATAGAAGAGTTAGAGAAGATATGTATGAGGCCTTATATGTACCTTTTAAAGGTAATATTAATACAATGTCTGTCCTGATGAAGGGAAATGTTGAAGGTCATATTTTTTATGCTGATGCTAGAGGGTATGAAAGTTCATTAGAGGCTAAACTTAAAGGAGACGGCATATCAACCGATGTTTATAAAAACTTAGTAAACAGTGTAAATGATAATCTACAACCTTTACATAGATGGGCGGAAATGAAGGCTAAATATCTTGGTGTAGAAAAAATTAAACCATTTGACACTTATGCACCATTAGCTGACTCAACAATCGTTTATACTTATGAAGAAGCTCAAGAAATGATTCTAGAAGCTCTAGACCCGCTTTTAAGTTCAAACGAGGGAGAATTGAGAGATTTTACCGAAAAAATGTATAATGAAAATCTTATTGATGTTTTTGAAAGTCAAGGAAAGCAAAGTGGAGCATATATGTCCTCTACTTGGGGTTTACCTCCAAGAATTAAGCTTAATTTTTCTGGAACATTGGATGATATTTTTACACTTGCTCACGAGCTTGGACATGCCTATCATTCTTATTTAAGCCAAAAAAATCAGCCGTACGCTACTTACAGATATACCACTTTTAATGCCGAAGCAGCAGCAATTGCTACAGAAGCATTGCTAATGGATCATTTACTTGCTAATGCAAAAGATGATGACGAAAAAGCGTTTTTAATTCAGAATTACATTCAGAGCATCGGATCTACATATTACAGGCAAACCCGCTTTGCAGAATTTGAGCTATTGATTCACGAAGCTGCTGAAAATGGACAAATTCTTACTGAAGACTTCCTTACAGAGTCATTTGGAGAGATGTATAGTAGATATTGGGGGCCTTATATGGAAATTACAGAAGAAGAAGCCTATTCATGGTCTAGAATCCCACATTTTTATTATAATTACTACGTATACACCTATGCAACATCTTTTGCTGCAGCTGAAAAAATAGCCGAGAATGTTCGAAATGAGGGTCAACCAGCCATAGATAACTTTATAGCTTATTTATCAACTGGAAGTCAAGATTATCCTGTAGAATTACTTAAAATTGCAGGTGCTGACATGACAACAAGTGAGCCATTTGAAGCCGTTTCAAGAAAAATGAACTTCTTGATGGATGAACTAGAAAAAATTCTTGAAGTAAAATCTTTAAAAGACGTTGAGCTTTAGAAAGAAAATAAGACAGATTCATTATTGGATTTCTCCAATTATAATCATTCCGATTATAATTATGGTTTCAAGTGGTATTATGCTGCAGTTAAAAAAGCATTCAAATTGGATTCAACCTAATGTTGAAGTTACCTCATCAAGTAAGCCAGTAATGCTACAATCTTATCTTGATGCTGTATCCACTGTTAAAGAAGCCAATATTTCGTCGTGGGACGATATTGAAAGAATCGATATTAGACCGGACAAAGGGATAGCGAAAATTAAGTCAAAAAACAATTGGGAAATTCAAATTGATATAGAAACCTCTGAAATATATGCTACTAATTATCGAAGATCAGATATTATTGAATCAATTCATGATGGATCATTCTTCAGTGAAATAGTTAAGTATGGATGGTTTTTACCTTCAGGAATTTTACTTTTGACCTTAAGTTTAACAGGAATTTATATGTTTTTTATACCTATATTAAAAAAAAGAAAAAGAAATAAATGAAAAAATTAATATATCTATTATTCTTTACAATAATTTTTGGTCAAGAAGCTACAAAAGATAATATCCAGAATATTTCTATTGTTTCAACAACTAATGTTTATTCCGAATTTTATGACTGTGGGTGTCCTAAAAATCCGCTTGGAGGTTTAGCTAGAAAAACATTTTTCTTGAAAAATATGATGCCTGATAGAGATTCAATTTTGATTGATGCAGGAAATGCTCTTTTTGACAGTAATCAAATAAATCCTGACAATCTTTCTATTGAAAACAAAAGATTCAAAGCTAGAAACTTTGTTAAAACTTTAGAATTTTTAGGTCAAGATGTTGTAAATATTGGTTCTAACGACTTCAAGGGCGGAGTTGACTTTTTAATTAATATTACTGATAATTCTTCAGTTAATTTCATTTCTGCTAATCTTTATGACAAATCTTCTAATAAACTTCTATTTAAGCCTTATCATATTCTTGAGAAGGATGGGGTTAGAATAGCTTTCATTGGTTTGAGTCAATCAGCAAGATCAAACTCCATTATAAACAAGAATTTTATTGAAGAAGGAAATAAATACATTTCTGAACTAAAATCATCAGTTGATATTATTGTTATGTTAGTAAATGTGCTTGATGAAAATTTAATTGATTTGTCTAAATCTTTTAATAATGCGGATTATATTTTCTTGAGCGGATCAACAAAAAGAACAGAACCAAGATCAAAACAATCAGATTCTGGAGCTCTTGTCTATGGTGGAGGCATTCAAGGAAAGCATTTAAGTATACTAGATATTCGAATAAAAGCACCAAATGAGGCTATAATTGATGTTTCTGCGCCATTTAATCGTCTCCAGGAGATAGATTACCGCCTAAACCGATTACAAGCCAAAGATCCTTCGATTAGACTTGAAGAGTTATATGCAAATCAACCTAATGTCCTTTCACTGATAGAAAAATATCAGAAAGAGGCTACTGAACTTGGTATTTCTTTAGCTGGATATCAAAATAGAAGTACTTTTTTTAGCGTACCTCTTTCTCCGACGATACCTGATGATAAAGATGTTGCTGCGTTTATTCAAAACATTGCTGACAAGGCAGATTTTTCTCTCAAAAACTAACTTTATTTTTTTTCTTTTTTATAATTTAAAATTGTTTTATTATGACATATTATGCGAGTGTAGCTCAGCTGGTAGAGCACAACCTTGCCAAGGTTGGGGTCGCGCGTTCGAATCGCGTCACTCGCTCAATTTTTTGTCCATTCAAAGAATGAATCAATAATTCTTCTGTGGACCTCCATAGAGCTTTGTTTTAATTCTTTAGTTCTTAGTGCATAATACCATGCTAGAATTTTAATATCTATATGTTTGATCATAATACCTGCTCCATATCTATTAGATAAAGTGGTATTAAACTTATTTAGGTGATAAATAGTTAACTTTTTTGAACTTTGCTTCAATGACGTATTTTTAGATGATTTAAAAGCAATATAAGTTTCAATAGCAGTTTTTAGGTTCATTTCTTTTTTGCCGCCTTCTTTTGCTTTAAACATTCTATCTAATTCCTTTTTTTGTTTTTTACAATCATCCCATGAAAGGGTAGGGCCAAGCTTTCCAATAGTAATATTATAGTACCTTTTTTTATTTTTTAATGGATCAAATGCATATGTAGAATACATTACATATCCATCTTCTTTACCATTTCTTTTTCGTTTATATATACTACTCATAATTAAAAATTATACTTAATTTAATGTTAATATAAACAATATAATAATATAACACACATTAATTATACACACTTTGTTAATAACTTTTTAAATACATAAATATGTTAACTTACAGTAATTATATGTTTTGTTAAAAACTTTTTTTTATGCAAGAAAAAATTGAAATAATTAGTAATAATCGTAAAGCATTTCATAGCTATACTATAATTGATAAATACGAATCTGGTATGATTCTTTTAGGAAGCGAAGTTAAAAGTTTGAGGGAAAAAAAACTAAACCTAAAAGATAGTTTCGTAACACTAAAAAAGAATCGCTTTTATCTGGTGAATGCTCACATCAGTCCCTATTCACATACAGGAATTAAAGGTCATGAACCAACGAGAGATAGAGAGCTACTTCTCCATAAAAAAGAAATAATTAAGTTAAAGAATGTTGTTGCTCAGAAAGGTCTTACTATTGTACCTTTAAAAGCATACTTTAAGAGAGGAATTGCAAAAATTGAATTTGCTACCGCTCGAGGAAAAAAAATGTATCAGAAAAAAGAATCTTTAAAAATAAAAGATCTAGATAGAGAGGCAAAAAGAGAAATGAGAGAAAGATAATGGCTTTTTTACCTGTAGATGAGCAGCTAGAGCTTATTTCTCGAGGAACTGAAGAAGTAATTCCTCTGAATGACTTACGAAAAAAGCTTGAAAAATCAATATCTGACAATAAGCCTTTAACCGTCAAGCTTGGTTGTGATCCAAGTAGACCTGACCTCCATATTGGACACGGAGTAGTATTGCAAAAATTAAGAGACTTTCAAGATTTAGGCCATCAAGCGGTTCTTGTAATTGGAGACTTTACAGCTATGATTGGTGATCCGTCTGAGCGTAATAAGACACGTCCTCAGCTTACTTTAGAAGAAGCAAAAGTTAATGCAGAATCATATATTGAACAATCTAAAGTATTACTTGATGTAAATAATCTTAAAGTTATATTCAATAGCACTTGGCTTAATAAAATGAACTTTGAAGATGTTATAAAATTGAGTAGCAAATATACAGTTGCTCGTATGATTGAAAGAGATGATTTTACTAAAAGATTTGAATCAGAAACTCCTATATCTATGCATGAATTTTTATATCCCTTAGCACAAGCAATGGATTCTGTTGAAATCAATGCTGATGTAGAGCTTGGGGGAACTGATCAAAAATTTAATTTGCTTGTTGGAAGAGACATTCAGAGAGAGTACGGTCAAGACCCTCAGTCAATAATTACGCTTCCATTGTTAGAAGGAACTGACGGAGTAGAAAAAATGTCTAAATCTTATGATAATTATATAGCTTTAGATGATTCTCCAGAGGATATGTATGGAAAAATTATGTCAATCAATGACTCAATGATTTTAAAATATTATAAACTTGCTATCTTTGCGGACAGAGAAAAAATTAAAGAAGTAAAATTACTTCTAAAGGACGATGCTAATAATCCTAGAGATATAAAAAGAAGTTTAGCAAAAGAATTAGTTAAAAAATATTATTCTGAGGAAAAAGCTGACTTAGCTCAAAACTCTTTTGATCAAATATTTGTTAAAAGAGATAATCCTGAAAATATGCAAAGTCGTAAAATAGATTCTGATGTTGGGTTGCTTGAGCTTTTAACAGAAGAAGGTTTAGTAGCTAGTAAGGGAGAAGGTAAAAGGCTATTAAGCCAAAATGCTGTAAAAATTAATGGGGAAGTTTGTAATGATATTAACCTCATTGTTTCTCCGTCAAATGAAGAGCTTGTTATTAAGGTCGGTAAGAGAAGATTCCTTAAAGTTACCTCTTAGATATTATTTTTTTGTTACTCAATTAAAATAAATCATATAAATTCAGAAGTTTATATTTAATGATTTGGAAAATTTATGTCTGATAAAACTGTAAAAATTACTGATGAAAACTTTGAAGAGCTTGTTATTAATTCTGACAAGCTTGTAATTGTTGATTTTTGGGCTGAGTGGTGCGGTCCTTGTAAAGCTATAGCACCAATTTTAGATAAAATTTGCGACCAATTTGGCGATAAAGTAGTGGTAGGTAAGGTAAATGTCGATGAAGTTAAGCAAACGCCCGTAAAATACGGCATAAGAAGCATTCCAACCCTTTTATTTTTTAGCAACGGCGAGATTGTTAAACAAGAGGTTGGTTTACAGTCAGAACAGACATTAATTGATAATGTTAACCAAATCATTAGTTAACAATATTAATTAGATGACAGATAAAACTATTCATAATACAATCATTATTGGTTCGGGTCCCGCCGGACTGACTGCAGCTATCTACGCTGGAAGAGCAAATTTGAAGCCTATTGTCTTTGAAGGAAATCAGCCTGGTGGACAATTGACAATTACCACAGATGTTGAAAATTTTCCTGGGTTTCCGAATGGTGTTATGGGTCCAGAGATGATGGACTTATTCAGAGATCAAGCTAAAAGATTTGGGGCTGAATGTTTTTTTAAGCATGTTACAAAAGTAGATTTTAGTTCAAAACCCTTTAAAGTTTATGTTGGAGATGAAGAATTTCTATCAGAAACTGTTATTATTTCTACTGGAGCTTCTGCTAGAATGCTTGGATTAAAAGAAGAAGAAGAGCTTATGGGTTATGGAATTAGCACTTGCGCAACTTGCGATGGATATTTCTTTAAAGATAAAAACATCGTTGTTGTTGGAGGTGGTGATTCAGCAATGGAAGAAGCATCGTTTCTCACTAAATTTGCAAAAAAAGTAACTATCATTCACAGAAGAGAAGTATTTAAAGCTTCAAAAATTATGCTTGATAGAGTAAAAAATAATCCGCTCATTGACATAATGGTTAATAAAAGCATTGATTCTATTATCGGTTCACAAAAAGAAGGAGTCTCAAGCATTGTGCTTAATGATACTTTTTCAGGAGAAAAAACTACTTTTGATTGTGAAGGTGTTTTTTATGGAATTGGTCACGACCCTAACACAAATCTTTTTGATGGAGTAATTGATTTGGATAATAATGGATACATTATTACAAAACCTGATTCCACTTTGACAAATATTCCAGGAGTTTTTGCATGCGGAGATGTTCAAGATGATCATTATCGACAAGCTATTACTGCTGCTGGATCTGGTTGTATGGCCGCTATAGATGCTGAAAAATATTTAGAAGATATCGAATAGTTTTGCTGTCCTTTTTGGAGGATGCAATGGAACTTAAACAAATATATGATGTTCAAAACCTTAAGCTAAGGTTTAAAACTAAGAAAGCTTTAGAGATAAAAACTTTAAAGTTTCACAACGGATTAATCTACGGCATTTGTGGAAATTTTGGCTCAGGCAAGACTTCTTTATTAAAAGTCTTAGCTGGAGAAACTAAAGAGACGGGCGGTACCGTTCTTTATCAAGGAAATGAATTTAAAAAAGGTTTTTTTGGGAAAATAAAGAAACACCAAGATATTCAATATCTTGATGTTAAATCAGTAAATTCTTCTTTAACTGTCGAACAATTCATAAAGAAAAAATTTCCTAAAAAAACTCAGCAAATAAAATCTAGGCATTTTACTAGCTTTCAAATGGAAGCAGTTTGGAAAACCCCAATTAACTTAATTTCAGATGGGGAGAAGCACTGGCTTAAGACTGTTATTGGAGTTGAAAAAGACCCAAGAGTGTTGCTGATTGATGACTATGGGTTATCAATTGATCCACGAACAGAGATAATGCTTAGAAAAAAGATTGTCAAAATGAATAATATTCTTGGAACAACAGTATTATTGTCTTCAAGTAATGATTATTTTTTGAAACAATTTGCTAGTGTAATAATTTATTTAGATAATGGACATGTTTCAAAAGTTAGAAAAGGTTTTAAAAAGAATTCATCGTACAAGAAAAAATAACCTATTTTTAATTCAATTTATTTTTTTCTTTGATGTTCTTAGTGCACAAATTGATCAACGATTTGATTTGTATGACTGGGAAATAATTAGACAAAACGAATCTGTAAATTCTATATCAGAAGGATATCAATACATTTTCTTTGCTACCGATGCAAATGGTATTCTAAGATTTAATAAATTTTCAAGAAGCTTCGAATCAAATCTTTTTTTAGGTCAAGGAATTAAATCAAACAAAATTGAACATGTTTATGTTGATAGGAACACAGGTATACTTTGGATAATTGGTAATCGAGGATTAGAATTTTCTAGCACTAGAGAGGGTAGCTGGAATAGGATTCAACTCGATAATTTATCAATCAACTCTTTAAGAAGTATCGAAGATTTAGGATCTTCGAAAAACTTCTTATGGATAAAGACAGCTTCAAGGTTTATCAAACTAGATCATGTTAGTGGATCTTTTCTTGGAGTATTTACTTACCCAGATGAAGAAGGTATTGATTGGGGCGACATTGGCTTTAAAAATAAATTTAACTATAAAGATTTTTCATTTGAGGATTATTTTATCGAACAGGGCTGGCTATTAGGAAATGATTCTGCGGCTGATAATAATGGTGTTTTTCATGATTATAATTCATTTTTAATGACCAAAAATGGATTTGGTTGGATTGGATTATCAAATGGACAATTGCTCTATATTGATGATTTTAGCAAAACTATAACTCCTAAAACTGTTGGTATTGCAGTTTCAGTGCCATTAACTGTTTCTGTCCAGAATGATTTATGGTTAGGAGGCATTAATAATACTAAGGTCAGTGGAATATCTTCAATTGATAGCAGTTTTAGTGAAATAAATAATTTTTCTGAAACAAATTACTCTGGATTTTTTAATGCTGATTTTTATTCTAGTGATATAGTTAACAATGAAGTATGGTTTGGTTCTGATGGAAAAGTAGTTGTTTATAATAAACGAAGTGATTTTTTTAGAACTTTAGGTTATGAAAAGGGTATACCTTTACAAAGAATTGAATTTATCGAACATTTAGATGATAAAATTTATATAGCTTCAAAAAATGATTTGATTGTTCTTGATATAAAAAGTAAGAAAATTATTAATTCTAAAATCTCAAATCTTATAAAAAATAATAATTTATCAATTAATTATTTAGATGTGATCAATGATAAACTTTATTTATCACTCAATGGTAGAGTTTATGTTTTTGATAAAGAAGAAAATATAAATGTTGAAAAGTTTGAATTCTTAGTGAACGATAATTTTAGGGTGAATGGAATTTATGGAAATGAGAACTCCTTATTTTTTTCCTCTGAAAAAGGAATTTTAAGCAATGGAGATAACAAATTTGTTCCTTCAAGCTTATATTTCAACAATAGGGTAAATGACATTATACTCATAAATGATAATTTATACATTGGAACATCTGGTGGCTTAGCGATCTATGATTTAGTTGAAGAGCAATTAAACAATTTCTATGATTTTTCTTTTATTAGAAATATTTTTGAATTGGAACAAGTTGATGAATTTTTGGTATTACTTACAAGTACCGGTTTAATTAAATTAAGGCTATCCCTATGAAAAAAAATATCTTAATACTTCTCTTTATAACTCTAATCGGAGCTCAAGGAATCAATTCTAATATCAACTCTTTCAAAACAAATGTAGTCTTGAGGCCATCTGAGAATAATATCGAAGTAATTGCTTTTGTTGAAATTTTTAATAGAAATCTTCAGTTTTTGAAAAAAGACTCCAACTTTGAGTCTTCTTATGATCTCAATATTTCAATTATATCAGAAGACGGTAGTAAGATTGATGAAAAATCTTTTTCAGAAACTATAGTAGTTGAAAACTTTTCTCAAACTGTTTCAAGAGCTAATCCGATATTAATTACCACTTCTTTTAAAATTCCATTGCAAGAGTTTGACGTAAATTTTTCATTAAAAGATATGGATACAAAGCTTACAGGAAAGAAACAAAAAAAATTCACAAAAAAGAATTTACCATCTGGAAAATATTCCAAAATTTTTGACCCAATATTTGTTAAGAATAAAAAAGGAAGTTGGGAATTCGGCCTTAATAAGTATCCGATTAGCATAAAAAAAGTCGAGGTAAAGGATAATATATTAGAATTTTATCAATATTTTGCTTTAGACAAAGGAGACTACTTTTTAGATATATCATTAGTTTCAGATAAAAAAACTGTCTGGAATAAGTCTTATGAAGGTGAAACAAACAAGAATTATGACTACAAATTCCTACAAATTCCCATAGAAAACATTGATACATCAGATTTGAGGGTAAAAATTCAAGTTTCTCAAAATGGAAATGTTTCATCTAAGTCTTTTCCTGTTGAGTTTAGGAATGACTATTTAATGCTTTCTTCAATTAAAAATGTGAACGTAGCATTAGAGCAAATGAACTATATTTTAAATACAGAAGAAAGAAAAGAACTAAGAGAATTAAAAAGCTCAGATAAAGAAAAGTTTTTTAAAAAGGTATGGGCAAAGAGAGATCCAGATGTTACTACCAAAGAAAATGAATTAATGATAGAGTATTATAAGAGAGTTGCTTTTGCAGAAGAAAATTTTTCTAGAGGTACTTCTGGAGGATGGAGATCCGATATGGGTATGATTTATATTCTCTTTGGAAGACCTGATGATATTTCAAGATCAATGAACCCTCAACAAAGCTATAATTATGAAACATGGTATTATTTTCAAATTAATGAAGAATTTAGATTTGTAGATGATTTTGGTTTTGGAGATTACAGGCTTAGAACGCCATTTATGTACTAAAACTATGGACGATAAAAATAAAAAAATTTCAAAAATATTAAATAAATATAAATCATCTTTTTCAAGCACTGATTTATCGAGTTTAGAATCCTTGCTATCAAATCATTCAGTAGTTAATGAAAATTATTTATTGTTTACAGACGGTGCTTGTGAATTTGATAATGACTATAAACCTATTAATGCTGGCATTGGAGGCGTAATAAAACTTAAAAATAAAACGCTTTTTTCTTTCTCTGAAAATATTGGTATTAAAACAAATAATGAGGCTGAATATTTAGCTTTGATTAAAGGTTTAGAATTATGTATAAAAAATAATATTTCTAATGTATTAATTTTTGCTGACAGCGAGTTAGTTGTAAAGCAAATTAATGGAGATTATAAGGTTAAGAATGAAAGAATGGCTGCTTTGCATAAAAAAACCCATGGTTTACTTAAAATGTTATCCTTTTGGGAAATTAATCATGTACTCAGAGAT
Source organism: Fidelibacterota bacterium (assembly GCA_028140795.1). Lineage (GTDB taxonomy): Bacteria > Fidelibacterota > Marinisomatia > Marinisomatales > Marinisomataceae > Marinisoma. The sequence continues at coordinate 42,536 of JAOIOW010000003.1, read as the reverse complement.
AAAAACACTGAAGCGGATGATTTAAGCAAGCAAGGATTAAGTAAATAAAAAACTGATGTTTAATATTAAATATTTCATAAATTATACTCTATGAGTTTCTTTGGATCAATAAAAAATTCAATTTCGGATAGCTTTAACTGGGTAAGTGGCGACATTGCAATAGATCTTGGAACAGCAAATACATTAATATGGTTATCTGGTAAAGGAATTATTATTAATGAACCATCTATTATTGCCCGTTCAACAAAAACTGGAGCCGTTCTTGCAGTCGGAGATGATGCAAAAGAAATGCTTGGTAAAACTCATGAAGGTATTGAAACGATAAGACCGTTGAGAGATGGTGTTATTGCTGACTTTACTGCAGTGGATGAGATGCTTCAGGGTTTTATTAGAAAAGTAAATTTAAATAGACTCACAAGACCTAGAATGGTCATATGTGTTCCTTCTGGAGTAACAGAAGTTGAAAGAAGAGCTGTTAGGGATTCCGGAGAAAAACAAGCAGCTAGAGAAGTATTTTTGGTTGATGAGCCTGTAGCTGCTGCTATTGGTATAGGTCTTGACATCAGTAAGCCAGTTGGAAACATCATTGTTGATATTGGTGGAGGAACTACTGAGGTTGCTGTTATTTCTCTTAATGGTGTTGTTACTAAAAAAGCAATAAGGGTTGCCGGAGATGAAATGGATGATGCCATTCAACATTGGTTTAGAAATGAGCACAAATTAGAAATTGGCGCCCAAACAGCAGAGCAAATTAAGATTTCAGTTGGATCAGCAATGAGAACTCGTTCAAGAAATATTCTTGTTAAAGGAAGAGATTTAGTATCAGGAATACCAAAAACCATTGATATTAGAACTGATGAGATAAGACAAGCATTAAAAGATCCTGTTAAAAGAATTTTAGATGTAATAAAAGATGCTTTAGAGGCTACACCAGCTGAACTTTCCTCTGATATTATTGACAGAGGTATTGTTCTTGCAGGTGGGGGTTCTCAACTTAGAGGTTTAGATCAAGTTCTTAGAGAGAAAACTGGTGTTCCTGTAAATGTTGCTGATGAGCCTCATCTTGCAATTGTTAAAGGTTGTGGTGCAGTCATTGAAGATCTTGAAAAATATAAGCATGTTCTGCTCTAAACATGTCTAGAATCCAATTAATTTTTCAAAACTACCAAGAAAAAATAACCCTAGCTTTTTGCTTAATTGTTTCATTTACACTCATTTTTAATAATGATTCAGATTTAATTAAGAATGCTAAAATAAATTCTTTAAATAGTTTTTCATTTCTCTATCAGCCATTTAATTGGCTAGATAATCAACTTTTTTTAAATAAGAAATTAGAAGTTTTGTCCTCTGAAAATTTACGTTTAAGTCTTGAAAATCAAGTACTTAAAGTACATGAAACTGAAAATATTCGATATAGAGAGTTTTTAAATTTTAAGAGAAGAGAAAACCTTGATTTTGTTGGTGCAGATGTCATTTCTAAGGGCGTTACTGCTAACATGTCATCAATTTTAATTAATAGAGGATCAACGGACGGAGTATCAAAAAACCTCCCAGTTCTTTCTTCCAATGGAGTAATTGGTAAAATTACTGCAGTATCTAGCTCTACATCCGAGGTTCAGCTTATAAGCGATGTCAATTTTAGATTAAGTGTTAAAATTGCTCCTGATGAAGTAGAAGGTATAATGAGGTGGGTTAGAGAAGATATTTGTGAAATAGCTGAACTTAAGAAAATATCTGATATTGAAATTGGTGACATTGTTTTAACCTCTAATCTAAGTATTTATTTTCCTCCCAATCTTCCGGTAGGTGAAGTTGTAAGTATTTTTGAAAAGTCAGATAGCTCAAATAGAATTGTTACAATGAAATTATTCTCTGACTTATCAACCATAAATCAACTATTTGTATTGTTGAATGAGGATGTGAAATGACTTTTTATTTAAAGTACTTTCCAATAGCTGTTCTGTTGCAATTAATATTTTCAGAACTACTTACTATAAATGGCTACCAAGCTAATATCATGCTGATATATGTTATTCTATGTTCAATGCCTCTCGGCAATACTTCACAATCTACCTTATATGGTTTTTTAGTAGGCTTATTTACTGATTTTGTTCTTTTCAGTGGAGTTTATGTTGGAGCGTCGAGTTTAGTTTTTTCAATTTGTGGATTTTGGGCTTCAAAAATAAGTTTTAATTTTGCATTCAGAAATTTTGATATTTACTGGATTTCTTTTGTGCATCTTGGTGTTTTCATTTATTCATTATTTAGATATGATTTTTTCTTTTTTAACGATTTTTTCCTTTTCTTAGGTAATTGGTTTTTTGTCACATATTTTACATGTTTCGTTGGATTTATTGTAATAACACTCTTTTCTTTAAAGGACAAGATTCTTAATGCTTAAAATTGAAAATAAAGCAGATATTTTTCATTACAGGACACTGTTATTTGTTCTAGTTTTATCAATGTTAACTCTTCTTTCTAGGTATTTTTATCTCCAAGTAATTGAATACGAAAGATACTCTTCCAAATCTCAAGTGAATAGTGTAAGAGCTCAGGCTACTTATGCGCCGAGAGGATTAATTTTGGATAGGAATGGAGTTGTATTAGTAGAAAATTATCCAACATATATTTTAACAGTAACGCCATATGAGCTTGATAATAAAGAAGCACAGTTTCAGATAATTTCGGATATAACTGATATATCAATTGATGAACTTTCAAGAAGGTATAAAAAGTATAATCAAGGAAGATTTCTACCTACCGTCATTGCAAAGAATCTTACTTTTGCTGAGATATCTCAAATTGAAGAAAGGCGTTTGGAGCTTTCTGGTTTTCAATATAAAAGATTTGATGAAAGGCTTTACAATGATGTTCTTAAAGATGCACATTTTCTTGGTTATCTTAGGGAGTTGGATCGTGAATCAATTCCTTTTTTGGATAAATCTCAGCTATATCGAGCTGGCGAACTTATTGGATGGCAGGGGCTTGAGAAGCAATATGAATCTGAACTGAGATACTCTAAAGGAATTGAATACATTGAGGTTGATACTTATGGAAGGGAAATCAATACGATTAATGATAAAAACATTCCAGCTTATCCTGGTAAAAATTTAACTTTATCGATTGATTCTAAACTACAACAGTTTTCTAAGAATCTTCTCATTGATCAAAAAGGGGTCATTTTAGTTTCTAATGTTGATACCGGAGATATCTTATCTATGGTAAGTAATCCATCTTATAATTTAGATATTTACCGAGGAGAAACAACTGACTCTGATTGGAGTAATTTACTTTCGGATGAAGACAAACCAATTATTAATAGAAACATAGCTGGCCTGTATCCTCCAGGATCATCTTTTAAAATCATTACCGCCTTTAACCTTATAGAAGATGGACTGTTGGACCCTGAAGATAGTTTAATGTGCACAGGATCTTATATTCCTCCAGGAAGTTCAAATACATTCAATTGCTGGAAAGGAGACGGGCATGGATTAGTTGATTTGAATAAAGCAATCGCTCAGTCCTGTAATGTCTATTTTTATGAGACAGTACAATTGATTAAACTAGCAGACTGGACAAAAACTGCTAAAATATTCGGTTTTCAAAATAAAACCAATATCGACCTCCCCAATGAATTAATTGGACAAATTCCCGATAAAGAATTTTTTATAAATACCTATGGCAGATGGGGTTGGTCTGAAAGAGGGGTATTATTAAACTTAACTCTTGGACAAGGAGATATTTTAGTTACTCCACTGCAATCACTAAGATATATTAATCACATTGCATCAAAAGGTAAGACTGCTAAGCTTAAACTTAACGCTAATAAAAAAGTTGAATATTACGATGACATAATCCTTTCAGAACAAACTTGGGATAGGGTTATTAAAGGGTTATATGATGTAGTTAATTCAGAGAGTGGAAGTGGATGGAGAGCAAAGCAACCAGAAGTAAAATTGTATGGTAAAACAAGCACTGCTGAGAATCCGCATGGAGAACCACACGCATGGTTTAATGGTTTCTTTAATTTTGAAGGACAAACATATTCATTAGTTGTTTTAGTTGAAAATGGAGGTGGGGGAGGCGCAGTTGCATCCCCTATAGCTGGAGAGATTGTAAAATTTTTTACAAGAGAGCAAGTTGAAATGGTTAATAAATGAGTTTCTTTAATAATTACATTTATGGATCTAATGAGTACTTGGGTAGATTATATTTAATCGTATCATCATTAATTACTTTTGGACTCATTACTCTTTACAGCATTTCAACTGATCCATTGTCCATAAGTAGTTCATTTATGAGACAGCTTATTTTTATAATTTTTTCATTATTTATTTTTTTTGTTATTAATCAAATAAACGTCAAAACCATACATGATAATTCAACTTTAATTTATATTTTTTCATTTTTATTATGTTTTGTACCATTCTTTTTATCACCTGTAGAAAATACTTATAGATGGATAGATCTAGGGTTCTTTTACATTCAACCAGGAGAATATTTGAAGTGTGCTACAATCATTTTAATAGCAAAATATCTTTCCAATCATCAGCTAGAAGTAAAAGAAGGTTATATAGTTTTTATTCCAATCTTAATTGCGCTCTTATCATCATTTTTAGTTTTAAATCAACCTGACTTGGGAACAGCAGTTATTATTTTTGCTCCAGTATTACCTATGATGCTTTGGGCGGGGGTCAATGGTTTTACCCTTTTCCTTTTGATAGCTCCTGTAATTACCATTATTGCCGCTTCAAACAATATGATTTTTAATATTTGGGGAGTTATAATGTTCATTATTTTTATGACTTTTCAGGGAGGTCTTTTGAAAAGAGTTTTGATATATTTTGCAAATATATTTACTGGCTTATTATTTCCCTTTTTTTGGAATGATTTTTTAAATGGTTATCAAAGGCAAAGATTCATTGATTTTTTAAATCCTGATTTAGATCCAATGGGTTCTTCATATCATATAATTCAAAGCATAACAGCAATTGGTTCTGGAGGGATGTTTGGAAAAGGGTGGGGTCAAGGCTCTCAAACTCAATTAAAATTTCTTCCTGTGCAAGAATCTGATTTTATTCTATCAGTAATAGCTGAAGAATTTGGCTTTTTTGGTATAACAGTTATCATGTTTTTATTCTTTATGCTTATTAAAACTTTATTAGATATTGCTTTTAAATCATCTGACTATTTTTCATCTTTAGTTATTATTGGTTTAACATCAATTTTATTCTCACATATCTTTGTGAATTCGGCTATGACAATTGGTTTGATGCCTGTTAAAGGACTTCCAACTCCGTTTGTTTCAGCAGGAGGTTCATTTATGCTACTATGTTTTATAATGCTTTCATTGGTATCTAATTTATCAAAAAATTAATTATTATTGGCAGTTGTAGTTTTGATAGTGTTTCGTTAACTTCTTTTGCTCATTATCATGGTTAAAAAAATCTTTTATATAAATAGCGAAATGGAGCCATTTGCGTCGGTTTCAAATTTAGCTAATCTTTCTGTTGACATTCCACTTGGATTACAAGATAAAGGCAATGATGTAAGATGTTTAATGCCAAAATATGGATTCATTAGTGAAAGAAAATATATTTTAAGAGAGGTTATTAGACTAAAAGAAATTTTATTTGATTATGATGAAATTGAATATGAATGTTCTGCTAAAAGTGCTTTTTTACCGAAGTCTCGTTTACAAGTTTATTTTTTAGAAAATGAAGAAAAGTTTGGCGAATTAAACAATTTGTTATTTAAATCAAAAAATGGGCGATTTCTCCCAGACAATGATATTAGATTTGCATTTTATTCGTTAGCTGCAATTAAAATGCTTCCTAATTTATTTTGGTTTCCTAATGTTGTTATTTGTAATGGATGGACATCAGCTCTAGTTCCATTTCTTATTAGGAAATTGGCAGAAAACGATAAAGATCTTTCAAAAATAAAGACCATATTTCTTACAAATTCATTAAATAAGGATGTTCTTTTTGATTCTTATAATCTTCCATTTAATGTTGAAACAAAAAAAGAAATAAAATCGTATAACTTAAATCAAATCGGTTGTGCTTATGCAGATGCAACTATTGTAATTGACGATGAAGAAAAAGTAAGTGGTAATATTATGAAGTCTAATGTATTTAAGAATTCTAAATCTTGTTCTACAGTTGACTTGACAAAGTCAGATGGAGATTCTTCAGCTCTTTTAGATGAAATTGAAAAAGTTATTAAGGCTCTTTAATTATATGTTCAGATTCATTTTAGATGCCATGAAATTATTAATTTTAATGATTTTCATTACGTCTTGTAGTGAAGAAACAATCATCTATGACGAAATCGAAAATAAAGATTCAACTATACAAACCTCAACTTTACCTCAAACCAATAGCAAGCTCTTTCAAACTTATCCTCAATTTAGTACAAGAGATAAATTATTCTTTGGAAGCATAAAAGAATCTGAAAACTTATACTCATTAGTTCAAATGACTCTTTTTTCTGGAAATATCCCACCGGTTAGTCTTGTTGATCTACTAGCAGATTCAATTCAAGTGGACAGTGCAATGGTTTTCTTTCAAACAGAAGATTCTTTGAGCACTGGATTTGATCTTGGCCTATTTTCTATTACAACTGAAAATGATAGTGTATTTTCAGATTCTTTAAATTTCTATAATCAAGGTGATTTTGTTGATTTTGAATCAAATTCTTTTTTATTAAATGAGATTTATTTAGCTCCTGAAGATTTTACTCCAGATTCAACTGGTTTAGATACGGTTAAAATAATGTTTACAGAAGAAGATGGATCATTAAGTAACCTCAAGGAGTATTTTTTAAATACAGATACATACCCAGCAAGAACTTTTATGCTTAAAAATACTGGAAGTACACTTGATGAATTATTTTCTCTTGAAAGCAATGAATCTGCAAATGGTCCAAAAATGCGTGTATGGTACAAGGCAATTATTGATGAGCAAACAACTTTAGATACTTTTATTACATTTTTTTCGCAAAAAGATATTAATGTTTTTAGTCCGCCAGCAATTAATGATAATGATTTTAATTATATTTCGCTTAACTCAGCTTCGGGTTTAAGATCTATCATTGAATTTGATTTAAATCTTTTGGATACATTATCCAGAAATGAGCTATTTAAAAATTCTAATATAGTTCTTGATTTAGAAGACTCAAATCTTCTCGAGGACGATGAATTTTATGTTATTATTAGCGCTATTCAAGATTCAGTGCAAAATTGGAATTTTACTTCTCCATTTATTGACACTTCTGAAGACGGGGGGGATTCTTCTTCTGAAGTTGAAACTAGTTATATCATTGATCCAAACTTTATTGTTTCAAGAAAAATTGAAGATAATCAAGTAAGAATTCCTATTCAGGCATTTTTACAGGGATATAAAAATGGTCTATTTCAACATAATGAGTTGATGATTTACAGCGCTCCAGTTAACAGTCCATTTGATAAGGTAAATTTAAACTTAAATGCCATTGAGGTTATGTATGTTGAGCCGTAAGTTTTTTATTCTATTGTTTTTAACGCTTGCTTTACCTCAAAATGCAATGAGCGGCTATGGATTTGGGTCATCTGTTGATAATAGCGATGCTTCATCTGTTGGAGTATCAAACCAGTTGTTACCTTCTTTTAAAGATAAAGTTTCTATATCAAATCCTTCTACTTGGCATAATTTGTTATTTTCATATTTAAACACTTCAGTTGGCGTCCAAAATGCTAATTTTCAATCAAGTAGTAGTACAAATTTTTCACTTTCTTCGGCTAAATTAGTAATACCATGGAAACAAAAAATGGCATTTGGAGTTTCTTTTGAGCCATTTTTATCTAGAGAAGTTGTTATTAATGATACTACAACGACTTCTTTTACTTTTAATGAGGAGGAATTACTATATACTAGATTGAATAGTTCTTCTGGTGGTCCTTCTAAGGGCTCTTTATCATTTGGTTATAAATTGAGCGATTTTGATAGTATTGGAGCTAATTTGAATATTGTATTCGGTTCCTCAAGATACACTAGAAATCTTGTAATTGATAATGATAATCATTTGCTCCAATCGAGAGATTATTTTTCAGGAACTATGGTTGATTTATTTTATTCGACAAATAGAGTAAAATTCAAAGATAATCCAATATTTCTATCAGCTTCATTAAGCATGCCTTTAAAAGGTATCAATATAGAAAATGATTCATACCAAGCCTTTATTGATTTAAATGATAACAATTATCATGATGTAAATGATTTTCCAGATATTGGACAAGCTTTATTGCCATTAAATCAAAAATTTAATGATGAGTTAAAAATTTCATCATTCACTTTCGGAGCTGATTATGAGTTTAGTCCAAGAAAGCACTTACAAGCAGAGCTTTTATTATGGAATGATAATGGTGAACATAATTTAAACAGCTCTATTTATGGCGGATATTTAGATAGTAAAAATAAACTAAGTTTGTCGTATATTAAGTTTGCTCAGCCTTTCTCAAGAGATCGTTATAATTTTAAAGGATCATTATTTTTGCAGAATTATGGAGTTAAAAATCTTGAAAATATTAATGAAGTTGGTTTAGGTTTAGGTATAGGATTTAATTTTGGAATTACAGGAAATCAAATTGACCTTGGATATAAGTTAGCAAAAAGAGATGGATTGTACTTAGTTGGAAACGAAACATTACATTCTTTTAATTTAGGTATTAGTATTGGTGACTTGTGGTTCGTTAAAAGAAGAGAAATTTAATTTTAGGAAAAAAGTATGAAAAATTATTTATATACAATCGTTTTTTTAATCATTTTCACTTCTGGTTTAAATGCCCAATGTAAAAGAGGTGAGCAGTTAAGAATAACAAATGATGTAGAAATAAAAATTGTTGATTGTAGAGAAGCTACCAGACTTATCTACAATGAAGGATGGTATCCATATTCTATTGAATATGAACAGGAAGATAGATGTCCTCAATTATCTAGTAGTGCTGCTGAATACTACAGGAGCAGCAATTGGGAGTTAAGCGCTCAATCTTACTCTGATTTAATGGAGCTGAGGTGTGATCAATGGAATTCAGATTGGGTAAATGCTGATGATGTTTATCTTTACTGGTCTATTGCATTACAAAATCTTGGAAAATTTGAAGAATCAGAAAAGGTGTTGACGAAAGGCTTACAAGAGCTTCCTGAAAATACTTCTTTGATGACCAGATTAGCATATGCTTACAAGAAACAAGATAAAATTGATGAAATGATAATTGAATATGAACGCTTGATGGATACTGGATCTAGAGATATTGATTCGTTAAGAGATTTAGCTAAGGCTTACGGAAAGCAAGGGAGAACAGATGAACAAATTTCTGTTTTAAAGAAGGTTTTAAATATTGATCCAAATAATGCATCAGTTCAGTCTGAATTGGCAAGAGTGTATGAAGACTCTGGCGAGGATCCACTTGAAATTTTTAAAGCAAGATTTGAAGACAATCCAGATAATGCCTCATATGCAGTTGAGTATGCTGAGAAATTAATGTCTAATGGCGAAACAGACGAAGCAATTGATGTCCTTGAAAATACTTTAAGTTACAATCGTGACAATAGTATGGTATACATGTCGCTTGGTAAAGCTTACAATGAAAACTCTGATTTTGATGATGCTGTTGACATTCTTGAAGACTTATTTGAGCTTGATAGAAATAATTTTAGAGTTGCATTATTAATTTCTGTAAACAGTATTGAGATGGACGATTTTGAGTCTGCATTTGAATGGGGTCAAAAATCTATGAAAATTTCAAGAAATAATGCCGAATCTTTAGCTCATATGGGTAATCTTTATTATAAAGCTATGCAGTCATGTAGAGGAGATAATTTTTCTCGATCTGACAAAATTGTAGCCTCACTTGCTTACGAATATTTTGTTAAAGCTGAAAACAAAGGCAATTCAAAATATTTTAAGCAAAAAAATTGGTTAGAAGAAAATGAGGTTTTATTTAGTTATGCAGATTGGTTTATGACTGATAAAGATGTTCAAGCTTCTGGAAAGGTTTCTCCAAGTGGAAGATGTTATGAATGGGTTTCAGAATCTTTATCTAAACAATCTGATTGGTAATTGATGTCTATTGTCAAAGAAAAAGACAAAAAAATCTATGATATAATTCAATCTGAATTAAATAGACAAAATGGCTATTTGGAACTGATTGCATCCGAAAATTTCACTAGTAAAGCCGTTCTTGAAACTGCAGGTTCTGTTCTCACAAACAAATATGCTGAAGGTTATCCTGGTAAAAGATATTACGGTGGATGCATTCATGTTGACGAGGCAGAAAATTTAGCAATTGATAGAGCTAAAAGACTTTTTAAGGCGGAATATGCCAATGTCCAACCTCATTCAGGTTCATCTGGCAATATGGGTGTTTATCTTGCTTATTTACAGCCTGGAGATTGTATTATGGGTTTAGATTTGAGTCATGGTGGACATTTAACACATGGATCTAAAGTAAGCTTTTCAGGTCAAATTTATAATTCTGTTACTTTTCAAGTAAAACAAGATACTGGATTGGTAGATTTTGATGACTTGTTAGAAAAAGCTAGAGAATACAAACCTAAAATTATTATTTGTGGTGCAAGCGCTTATCCAAGAACAGTTGAATTTGAAAAATTTAGGGAAGTTGCGGACGAAGTCGGAGCATTTTTACACGGGGATATTTGCCATAATTCAGGATTAATAGCTGCTGAAATGCATCCTTCACCATTTCCGCACTGTCATGTTGTTTCTACCAGTACACACAAATCACTCAGAGGCCCAAGAGGTGGTATAATTTTGCTTGGAAGTGACTATGAAAATCCATTTGGTAAAGTTGCACCAAAATCAGGAAGAGTTAAAATGATGTCTGAGCTAATCGATAGCGCTGTAATGCCTGGAATGCAAGGTGGGCCGCTTATGCATATCATTGCCGCAAAAGCAGTAGCATTTAAAGAGGCGCTTGAACCATCTTTTAAAACTTATATAAGAAGAGTTCTTGATAATGCACAATGTTTTGCTGAGGAGTTTAAGTCTAAAGGGTATGAATTAATATCTGGTGGAACAGACACTCACTTAGTCTTAATTGATCTGCAGAACAAAAATATTTCTGGAAAAGCTGCAGAAATTGCTCTTGACGAAGCAGGAATTACCGTAAATAAAAATATGATCCCTTTTGATCCCAAAAGTCCATTTGTTACAAGTGGAATTAGAATTGGTTCTCCAGCTATGACGACTAGGGGAATGGGTGTAGATGAAGTTAAAATTATTGTTGATTTAATAGATCAAGTCATTTTAAATCATGATAATAAAGACAAAATTCAATCAGTTAAAAAGCATGTCAATGAGCTGTGCTCATCTTTTCGAATATATGATTAATTTATTAAACAAGTTTTTAGTTCGTAAAACCCCTCTATTTTTGATTTTTATTATTTTGAATAGCTGTGCTGTAAACAATAAAATGATGCTAGGTTCAGAAGTAGCAGAAATAGCATTACCATTATCCTTTGAATCTCAAAAAAGGAAAATTCAAAAAAATCCTAATAATCAACTTTTCTATCTTAATGCATCAAAGAGTCGCATAACGTATGCTTATGGAATTTTGATGGAAAAAGGAGATAGATTAATGTACAGCGACTATTATAAATCCAGAGATTATTATGCAAAATCCTTGGATTTATTTGTTATTTCTAGAAATTATTTATTTAATGCTCTAGAAATTAAATACGAAAACTTCGTACAAAAAATGAGGAATAAAGAAGAAATAACTTTTGAAAAAGAGGATATTGACTATTTATATTGGTTAAGCGGTTCTCTAGCAGGATCAATTCAAGCTAGTCAAGGAGATCCTCAATATTTAATTGATCTACCTAATATAAAATGGTTGCTAGAAAGTGCCATAAATATTGATCCAAATTGGGAAAATGGTACGCTTAGCGCTGCTATGATGAGTGTGTACTTAAACGATTTAAGTGGTGATAAAAATGCTCAAAAAACAGCTTTATCATTTTTTGATTTAGCCGAAAAACAGTCAAATGGCTTAAATGCTTCAATATATGTCACTTTAGCAGAAAATTATGCTGTGTCAAAACAGGATAAGAAATTATTTATTGAGCTGCTGGATAAGGCAATAAATATTGACATAAATAAAGATAAAAGTTTGAAACAATCTAACAAATTATCTCAGTCTCGTGCCAAATGGTTAAAATCAAGAGTAGATGATTTATTTTATATGTAAATTATTTTATGAAAATTTTCAGAAACGTATTAACACTCCTATTTTTATCAAATATTATTTTTGCAAGACCCATAGTAATAAAACTTGCGACTGTAGCTCCAGAAGGTACTGAATACTACAATCTTTTATTTGAAATGGGTCAAAGATGGCAACAGGAAACTGGAGGTCAAGTACAATTAAGAATTTATCCTAATGGGGTTGTAGGGGGAGAAAGAGATACCATAAGAAAGATGAGAGTAGGGCAGATACAAGCTTCAGCCATGTCGTCAATAGGCCTTGCAGAATTGACTGATCAAATTCAGGCCTTTACACTGCCAATGGGCTTTCAGAACTATGAAGAAATTGATAAAGTAAAATCTGTGATGTTTAACGATATCTCAGAAGGGCTATCTCAAAGTGGTTTTAAATTACTTTTTTTAGTTGATATTGGTTGGGTGTATTGGTTTTCTGCTGAAGAGATCTCTGTTCCTAAGGATTTAATGGATGCAAAAATTTATACCACGGCTGGTGATTATATTACAGTTGAGCTTTTTAAAAAATTTGGATTTAATGCTGTACCTGTATCAGAAACCGATATTTTAACATCTCTTCAAACTGGAATGATTAATAGCATGCAAACAGTGCCAATTTTATCTCTGAGTTCAGGTTGGTCAGCCTTGATGCCAAATATGCTTGATCTTAAATGGGGGGCATTTGTTGGAGCTGTTATTGTTGACGAGAGAGTATGGAAAAAAATTAAACCTGAACATCAAAAAATTATGATGGAAATAGCAAATGATATTGGTAAAAAATATCAAAAAAGTGGAAGAGAAATGGAAAAAAAAGCTATTCAAGTTATGCAAGACTACGGTTTGAAGATAAAAAAACCTTCAGATGAAGAAATTGCTGTTTGGAATGATTTCAAAGATGAAATTACCCCTGATGTCGTAGAAACATTCTTATCGACTGACATATATGAAAAAGTGATTTCTGCTATAAATGAATAATTATTTAAATAGAGCAATAGATTGGCTTTGTTTATTTTTATTTTTGATTCTTATATCTTTTCCAATATTTCAGATTCTTGGAAGATATATCAGTTTTTTTTCAATTCCAGCGTCGCAAGAAATTGTTCAGCACATGACATTATGGATTGGTTTTATTGGTGCAGTAATTGCAGCAAGATCTAATAAATTATTATCTGTCGTAAGAGAACCTGTTTTTGATTCATCTACAAAAGTGAATTGGCCTAAATTTTTTGTTCATGTTTTTTCGCTATCTATTGTATTTGTTTTATCAATATCATACTTAAAAATGATACAGATCGGTTTTCAGTATCCAGATTATATAGCACCATATATTCCAACATGGTTTGCTCAGGCAATAATTCCAGTAGGACTAATTTTAATTTGGTATCAAATGATTATGACTAGTAGTACCGATTTAAAATATAGAGTTTTGTTAGCAGTAATTTCAATCATACCAACTATAATTCTTTATTTTTGGCAGTTTCCACTAGCAAATCCTTTACTACTATGGGCCAAAGTGTTATTTGCGATTTCATTAGTAGCTTTTGGACTTCCAATTTTCATTCTATTAGCTTCATTATCAATTTTCTTTTTTTTGTCAGAGCCTTCAGATTGGGCAACAAACTATGATTTAATTTCTACAATAAGCGATAGCGCATATAGAATAGTTGTTTCTCCAACATTAGCTGCTATACCAATATTTACCCTTGCTGGATACATTTTAGCTGAGAGTAATATTTCAGAAAGATTAATTAGATTTTTCAAGGCCAGTCTTGGTTGGCTTCCAGGCTCAACTGTTTTAATAGTTGTGCTTTTATGCGCTTTTTTTACTGCTTTAACAGGGGGTTCAGGAGTTACAATTCTTGCTTTAGGAGCAATACTTTATCCGATTTTAATACATGATGGGTATTCAAAACAATTTTCATTAGGAATAATCACAACTGCAGGATCATTAGGATTGCTTTTTCCTCCAAGTCTCCCAGCAATAATCTATTCAGTCACTGCTGGGATAAATCCATTAGAATTATTTAAACAAGCATTAATTCCAGCAATTTTTTTAATGAGCATAATGTTTTTTTATGGTCTTTATAAAAGACCAAAAAGTAAAACGGTTGAAATATTTGTATTTAAAGATGCTTTTGAAACTGCAAAAATAGCTAAATGGGAAATTGCAATACCTTTGCTTATAATATTAAGCCTTTTTTCAGGTTTTGCTACTCTTGTAGAAAGCGCCGCACTATTAGTTTTATATGTGTTAACGGTTGAATTGTATATCTTTAAAGATATATCATTCAAAAATTTACCTAAAATTATAATTGATTGTTCTACTCTAGTAGGTGGAGTATTGATTATTCTTGGCTTTGCTATGGGATTTACTGGCTATTTAGTGGATGCACAAATTCCTTTAAAAATTCTTAACTTTGTTCAAAGTACAATATCATCAAAAATTATATTTTTACTAGCGCTAAATATTCTATTATTAATTGTTGGTTGTCTTATGGATGTATTTTCTGCAATTATTGTTGTTGTACCATTAATTGCTCCTCTTGCAACTTATTTTGGAATAGATCCATTTCATTTAGCAATCATTTTCATTGCTAATCTTGAGCTTGGATATATTACACCCCCAGTTGGAATGAATTTATATTTATCCTCCTACAGGTTTGAAAAAGACATGCCAACCATTTATAGCGCAACATTACCGTTCTTTTTTATAAGATTAATAGGGGTAATATTAATAACATATATTCCTTTGTTCTTTTACTGATTTATATTTATCTTTATTGTATTATGAGAACAAAACACATTATTTTATCACTGATTTTATTTTCCCAGCTTGCTTTAGCTCAAGGCCAAGCAGGCTCATTATTTTTAACAATTAATCCAGGCGCCAGATCAAATGCTATGGGAGAGGCTCAGATTGGTGTTGCAAACGACGCATATGCAACATACTACAATCCTGCAGGATTGACCAATTTGTCTTCGAAAGAATTTTCTTTCATGCATACCAGTTATCTGCCAAACTTGGCTGATGATATGGCCTACGATTTTCTTACATTTGCTATGCCATTTAGAGAAGGTGAATCCATTGGTGGACATTTTACCTATTTAAATCTTGGCGATCAAATTAGCACAGATGCAAACGGTAATGAACTAGGTTCTTTTTCTAGCTACATGTATGCATTAAATCTTTCTTATGCTAAACAAATTGATGATTCTTCATCCTGGGGTATTAACGGAAAATATTTTTATCAAGAATTAGCAGTTATAAACAGTCTTGATGCTTCAAGCGGTAGCTTTGCATTGGACGTTGGTTATTTCAAAAATAATGCGATGGATAATCCAAATTTAAAGCTTGGGGCAGTATTAACTAATATTGGTCCTGGTGTAAGCTTTAATGATGGCGAAGAAGACCCTTTGCCAACACGTTTAGGTATGGGTATGTCTTTGCTTACTCTTGAAGGTCAAGCTCTTGTTGCTTTTGACTTAAACTATGAGGTAAATGACCAAACATTTGTAACAAATTTAGGATTAGAATACTATTTAGTTGAAGACTTTGCTCTTAGAGGTGGTTTTATGAGTGATCCGTCAGGTGACTTAAATTATACAACGCTTGGTTTAGGTGCAGATTTTGAATCATTTGGTTTTGATGTAAGTTATGTGATGGGTGGAGAGCTTGATCCTCATTCTGATATGATCAGGTTTTCATTAAGTGGTTCTTTATAATATCTGTCAACTTAAAAGGTTCTTCTAAAAATGAGGCTAATACTATTTTGTATCTCAATTCTATTATCTAGCTGCGGTATTTCAAATCCATTTGATGATAACATTGCCTACAAAACTAGATTTGACGATGGCTTAGCTTTTTTCGAAGAAGAAAATTACGTCAAAGCTTCACAACAATTTAATATAATAGTCGATAGAGCATCACATACAGACTTAGGAGATGATGCATTATTTTTCTTGGCTGAATCATATTTTTTAAACAAGGACTATGATCTAGCACTTGTTGAATTTGAAAAGCTTGTATCAAGAATGGGATTTAGCCCTTATATAGAGAAGTCAAGATGGAGAATATGTGAAACTCTTATGTTGTTATCCCCAAATTTTTATCACGATCAAGAATCGAGTAAAAAGGCTATTTCTCAGATCCAAGAGTTTCTTGATGACTTTCCTAATTCTGAATATTCTAAAAATGCAGATAAGCTTATCAATGAATTGCGAACACGTTTAGCCGAAAAAAATATGGAAACTGGAAAGTTGTATGTCAAGCTTAAAGCTTATGATTCCGCAATCGTTTCCTATAAAATTGTTGTAAATGAATTTTATGACACTAAGTTTTTTAATGATGCTAATATGGAAATTATTAGATGTTTAGCACTTCAAAAGAAAAGTGATGAGGCAAAGCAGTATTTGACTGAACTTGAAATAAATGAAAAATCAGTTGTTACAGATTCATTTAAAGAACAAGCTTTGAGCGTTATTAAAGATAACTCTTAAAAAAGGGTGTAATATGAAAACATGTATCTTTGGCGGAACTTTTGACCCTCCTCATATTGGTCACTTACTTATTGCTCAAACAATCATTGAATCTGAAAACTTTGATAGATTAATTTTTTTACCAGCATATTTATCTCCAGTAAAGCAGGGTAGAGAAATGTCTCCACCAGAAAAAAGGCTAAAAATGCTTGATATGGCTTTGCTAAATAATGATAATTTCGAAATATCTGATTTTGAAATAAAGAAAGGAGATATTAGTTATACTATAGATTCGATTAAGTATTTTAGAGATGAACTAAATATTGAAAAAAAAGATCTTTACTTCCTAATGGGAAGTGATACTTTAATGGATTTTCATAACTGGAAAAATCCAAAAGAAATTTTAGATTTATGTAATATTATTGTTGCTACAAGACCTGGATTTACTCCGAGCAATATTCCTCAGTGGGTATTAGATAGAGTGCACTTTGCTAATATCCCTCAATTTGAAATTTCTTCAACAAATATTAGAGCTAGATGGAGAGCTGATAAAACTATAAGATATATGGTTACAAAAGAAGTTTGGGATTTTATAAACGAGAATGGACTATATTAATGTTATCTAGTTTATTTTTTTTAATCTTGGGATCTTTAGGTTTATATTTTGGCTCTGAATTTTTAATTGATGGCGCTAAAAGTTTAGCTAAAAAATTAAAAGTTTCTGACCTTGTTATTGGTTTAACCATAGTTTCTATAGGAACTTCCTTTCCTGAGCTTGTAGTAGGCCTAGTTAGTGCGTTTCAAGGCTATACTGATTTTGTTATAGGTAATGTTTTAGGCTCAAATATTGCAAATATTGGCCTTGCTATTGGTTTGCCAGCATTATTTTTTAAAATAGATTTTGATTTAAAAAACTCAATTGCACCATTTATTTATAATCTTTTAGCATGTTTGATGTTATATATTTTTCTTCTGGACAACATAATTAATTCCAAAGAGGCTCAGGGCCTTCTCTTAGTGTTTTTTGTTTATATCATAGCTAGTTTTTTAAGACCTAATATTACATCATGTAATGGAGAGCTTGAAAATGAAAATGTCTGTCCAGCATATCAATCAGTTCTGAGAATAATTGCTGGATCAACTATACTTTATTATGGGTCAGTATTATTTGTGGATAATGGGGCAATTCCTTTAGTCGAACAATTTGGTTTTTCTGAAAAGGCAATTGGAATGACAGTTGTTGCAATAGGAACATCCTTACCAGAGTTATTTGTTACATTAATGGCGCTTTCAAAAAGAGAGATTGGTATATCATTAGGGAATATTATTGGATCAAATATTTTTAATATTTTATTTGTTTTATCAACCATTGCTTTGGTGACTCCAATTGAAACTACAAATGTAAATTTTGAATTATTTTTAGGCGTAGGATTTTTACTATCTTTAATGTTTTTCATATATCTCCATAAGGGATTAAATAAAATAACAGCTTCAGTATTATTTATTGGATACATAACGTTTTTATATTTGCAGTTTTATGGTTGAGTTTAAAAATATTTCTTTTAGCTATTCAAAAGATTCTGGCGTTTACGATATAGATCTTAAAATAAATGAAAGCGAATTTTGTTTTCTAGTTGGTCCAACCGGCTCTGGTAAATCTAGTCTTTTAAAAATGATTTATTTTGATATTCTTCCTTCGGAGGGTGAAATAGATGTTTTTGGCTATAATTCTCAAAAAACAAAAAAAAATAGCATTCATAAGCTTAGAAAAAAAATTGGTGTAATTTTTCAAGACTATAAGCTCTTAAAACAGAGAACAGTTTATGAGAACATTGCATTGCCGCTTCATATCAATGGAGTTGGTAGAAAAAAAATCAAATATAATGTCGAAGAGGCTTTGGAATTGACCGATTTATTAGATTATCAAGATAAGTATCCTGATCAGCTTTCTGGCGGGGAGCAGCAAAGAGTATGTATTGCTAGAGCAATTGTTAAAAATCCTGAACTAATTTTGGCAGATGAACCTACAGGTAATCTTGACCCAGCTGCAGCTCACAAGATTTTAAAAATTTTAGAGCAAATAAATAAAGAAGGAACTACTATTATAATGGCAACTCATAATTATAAACTTATATCAGATAGAGATTATAGAATAATTGAGCTTAAGGCAGGGAGTTTGGTAAGTTCATGATTGATCAATTCGCTTTTTTAATTGCTGAAGGATTTAAAAGTTTTTATCGAAATAAGCTTGCTAGCTTTTTATGTGTGATTACAATCTTTATTAATTTTTCAATATTAGGTTCTCTTTTTGTAGTTGGTTATAATACAAGTTCCCTAGTTGATTTTTTTAGATCTAAATATTCTTTTGAAATTTTTCTTCAAAATGATGTTGATCAAGATGTTTATACTGACTTTATAGATGAATTATCTAAAAATAACATAATTGCAAGCACAGAACTTATTGATAAAGAAAAATCTGCAGCTATTTTTAAAGAAGAATTTGGAGAAGACGTCGTTGATATGTTGGGCTACAACCCTTTACCTTTATCAATCAAGGTTTTCATAAATGAGGAAAGCTTTGAATTTGATCAAGTTGATTTATTGATTGAGTCAATCAATACATATGATTTTGTTGACGAAATTGAGTACAGAGGAAGATATATTGATGATATAGAAGATCGGATTAACCTAGCCATTTTCTTGTTTTTAGTATTTGTTATAGCAATCATTTTTCTATCATATCAAATCATTTCAAATACTGTTAATCTTTCAATGACAAATAGGAGAGATTTTATTGATATTTTAAAATACAATGGAGCTTCCGGAATATTCATTAAAATTCCTTTTTATATTGAATCAATTTTATACTCTGTTTTTGGTAGTGTTTTTTCATTTTTATTTGTTAAATACTTTTTTATTTCGTTTAACAAATATTTTGGAGTAAACGTAAAATTGGATGATTATTTATGGTTGTGGATTATTGGATTTTCAATATTTATTGGATTATATTCGTCCAATCAATCAATGAAGAGAAACATGAATGAATAAAAAAAATAAAAATGGTGTTGATTCACCTAAAAAAACTAGTTCATCAAAAAAGCCTACAAAAAAGGATTTAGAGCTAATTATATCTTCCTTAGAGGACAAACAGCTTCGTCTTAAGGCTGAGTTTGACAATTTTCGTAAAAGAAAAGAGTCTGAAATATCATCCCTGTTAAGATATGAAGGTAAAAGTTTTATTTTAGATTTTCTTAATGTGCTAGATAATCTTTCCAGAGGCATCGATTCTTACAAACAAGAAGAAGTAAAAAAAGCTCTATCAATGGTAAAAGAAGATTTTAATAAAAAACTAGAATCTAAAGGAGTTAAACCGTTTGGTAAGGTTGGAGATAGTTTTGATCCAGAATTACATGAGGCTTTAACAACAACAAATGATTCAAAAATTGATGATGATATCATAGTTGAAATATATGAATCAGGATACAAGTATAAAGATTTAATCATTAGACATGCCAAAGTAGTGGTAAACAAAAAATGAGTGATTTTTACGACATTTTAGGCGTTTCAAAGTCTGCAAACGCAAATGAGATTAAAAGAGCTTATAGAAAGATTGCCATGAAGTACCATCCAGATAGAAATCCAGACAATAAAGAAGCTGAGAAAAAGTTTAAAGAAGCTGCAGAGGCCTACTCTGTATTAAGCGATGAAGGCAAAAGAAGACAATATGATCAATTCGGCCATTCCGCTTTTAATGGAATGGGAGGACAATCTGGTTTTAATTCAATGAATATGGATGATATTTTCAGTCAATTTGGTGATATTTTTGGAGGCAATAATCCTTTTGAATCTTTTTTTGGCGGAGGAAGATCCTCATCAAGACCTAGAGCAGGCGCTGATTTAAAAGTAAAAATTGTTGTTTCATATAAAGACATTGTTAATGGTGGTGAAAAAAAACTTAAAATTAAGCGCATGAAGCGTGCTGAAGGACTAACCTTAGCAACATGTCCTATGTGCGGAGGAAGTGGTCAAGTAACAAAAGTTACTAATTCATTTCTTGGTCAAATGAGATCTACATCTATTTGTCCTCAATGTAAAGGTTATGGTAAAGTAGTTGATAAGATACCTGCTGGTGCCAATAAAGATGGAATGAAGTCTGTTGAAGAAACAATTAAAATTAAAATTCCAACTGGCGTAGAAGATGGAAACTATATGACTTTAGATAGTCAGGGAAATGAAGATATTAATGGTCAAGCTGGAGATCTTTATGTTTTCTTTGAAGAAGAAAGCCATGAGTTTTTTTCAAGGTATGGTAATGATGTTCTTTTACAAGTTGTTTTAGGGTATTCACAGGCTGTTTTTGGAGATAAAATCGATATTCCTACAATTAATGGAACTGCTAAGCTTAAAATCCCATCTGGTATTCAACCTGGACAAATTTTGAGAGTAAAAGGAAAAGGTTTTCCGTTGATTGGAAAGTCAAGAAGAGGTGACCAGTTGGTCAAGATTCAAATTGATGTCCCTTCGAAATTAAATAGAGAAGAAAAAAAGTCAACAGAAGATCTTTTAAGAATTCAAAAGGGTAAAGAAATTAAATTTCAGAGATTTGAGGATTAATATATTGCTATGTTAGTGAATTATTGTAAATTCGGTGGAGTCAAAAATGGATAAAGCAAAACAAAAATTTTTTAACGATTATCTTGAAGTTATAACCTTCTTCGTTTTTATTTTAATATTGTTAGTTATTTACATTCCTAGTTTGATTTGGGAAGAAGAGGATATGTATAAAGAAGAAAGTCGTTTTCGTATGCAAACTGTCTATAATGTTGAAAATTTTTACAATATTCTAACAGGTTCCTATGAAACTGATGGAAAAAAAGCAGTTACCTTAGTTAATGCCGTAAGAGATTCAGTCATGGCTGATTCAACCTTTTTAGGAGAACAGCTTGTTAAGCTTAATGGTGAAGAATTCTTAGTTGATGTGCCTAAAGGATTTGATGTTGAGTACGATACTACTTTTGGATTAAGAAGAATTTCTAAAGAAACTATTGTTGATACTACTGTTACAGTATTAATGATGTCTGAAGAAACTGGTTTGGAAGATACAGTTTATGTCCAAAAAAAGAATTTATTTGATACTCAGCAAGATCCATTGTTTATCGGAATAGTTGAGGAGACTACATTCGAAAGAGTTGAAACTGTTTCTTATTTTGATAGAAGATTTAGAAAAGAAACTAGTCCATACAACTTCGCATTTTTACCAGATGATACACAGTTTTTCTGTCCTCTGACTGGTGATCCATATATTATCGAAATCAATGATGAAGGAAATTCAGTAAGAGTTTCTAGTCCAATTCGTTCATATCGCGACAACAGATATGGCTTTTTTGCACTAAAAACAAGAAGTCATGGTTATATCATTGATGGTTCAAGAAGTTGGGATAATTAGTTGATTGATCTACTTCTTATTAGACAATAAATCTCTATCTGTATTTACTGAATCATCTACCAGGCAAAATTTATCTTTAGCATCAAAAGCTAAGCTTCACTCCAGCATTACAGGCACAATAAATAACTCAAAAAAGCTCAATTCTATTATTGCAAGAGCGCTGGATGAAATTAGCGAGGAAATTAATTTAACAAACAATTTAGCTTCTGTAATTATTGATGATTCAATTCTTTCTCATTCAATAATAGTTAAATCAAAAAAATATGATAATATTGATCAGCAAATCAGAGATGAAAGTCAATTAAAATGGGGAGATAGAACAAGTAATTACTATTTTATCTCAGAAGAGAAAAAGTCCCCAAAAAATATATTTCATTCTGTTGCGATCCATCATTTTTTAAGGGAAAAAATAAAACTTAATTTCAATAATTTTGGGTTAAGTGTTAGGTATATAGTACCTTTATCATCCATTTTAACCGCAAGCTTAAAACCTTCACAATTTTCAGTAATAAAAAATGGAAATAAATATCAATTTTTTGGTAACACAAGAAAAGGTTTTACACTCTTTAAATTAAACTTTTCTGGAGGCAAAAAAGTTGAAGAAAAAGTCATTGGTATGCTTGATATTCCAAATATTAAAAAAACTGATTTGGACAAAAAAAATCTCAAATTTATATTTTTTAATAAAACAAAAATTATTGAATATTTAGCGAACTATATTTTCAATGATATCCCATTATTAAATTTTGCCGAATCCAGTAGTTCTCAAATTTTATCTGGTAAATTAAAAGTTAAAACTCGTAATTATTCTCCATCAAAAGAGGGTTTTAAATATGATTCACTTATTAAAAATTTGTCAGCAGGTTTTTTATCTTTATTGTTCCTTTTATTTGTAGTCTCAATGTTTTCAAATTATGATTTTTTAAATTTTGAAAACTATCCAACCTCAAATGAAAAAAAAGAATCAATTGATGAAATTATTGAAGAAAGATTCACTTCAAATACTTCCATGATAATGATTCAAAATTTATCAAATCTAAATGACAGATTTTCAGGAGTAACTAATTTTTTATTATCGGAAAATGAATTTATTGTCAATGATAATAAAGTGGAGTTCGATCTACCAAATTCATATCCTGTTTTTTCAGAAGATAGAGCAAATTTTAATGAATTGTTAATTAGCTTTTTTGAAATTGAAAACAACTTAAAATTCAAAGTTTTTGATTCTGAAGTTGATAATCAATCAATTCAAAATGTAGTTTTAAAGTTTAGTAATTTTGAAAATTCGTTAAATGCACTATCCATTTTGAGCAAATTTGAAAATATATCATTAAGGAAAGCGTTTTTGGAAGACAACTCAAATAGTGTGCATCTTTATATTTCAATTAAAAAATGATGAAAATTAACTCTGGAATATTTAGAAATTCTAGCATTGAGATTTTAAAAAATTCTTCATTCAGACCAACTACTTCAATATGTCGAAAAAGTTTTTTTGATACTATTGGCTCCTTAAATGAGAAGTCTTTTTTGGATATATTTGCTGGTTCTGGAATAATTGGTTTTGAAGCAGCTAGTAGAGGAGCAAAAAATGTTACTTTTGTTGAAATAAATAAAAGATACTTAAATAAAATCATTTCCAACTCAAAAAATTTTGATTACGATCAATTCAATTTTATGGCAAGGGATGCACATAGATTCATTAAAAAATCAGAAAATTTTGATATAATCTTTGCTGACCCGCCTTATGAGCTTTATGATCTTAATATTTTTGTTGAAAATGCCCTTAAAAAGCTAAATAAGGGTGGCATGTTAATAATTGAATGTTCATCAAACGAAACGCTTGAAGGATTCGATAAAATTGCTAAATTCGGGGATACAAACTTACTCTATTGGAAAGTATGAAAAGGATAATATATCCAGGAACATTTGACCCAATTCATTATGGGCACATCGATATTGCAAGAAGAGCATCAAAATTGTTTGATGAGGTATATATGTGCGTATCTGATAATCAACATAAAAATCCACTTTTTTCGCATGAAGAGAGAGTAGAGATGATTGAAGAATGTACGAGAGATCTTGAAAATGTTTCAGCATTCTCAAATCCCAATAATCTTGTAGTAAAGTTTGCACAAGAAAAAGGAGCTATTGCTATTATTCGCGGTTTAAGACATGTAAGTGACTTTGAATTAGAGTTCCAGATGGCTAATGTTAATCATGGTATAAATTCTGAAGTTTCAACGATATTAATGGTTTCAAATGAGAAATTTCTTCACTTAAATTCCAGCATTATTAGAGAGTTGGCAGAATACAATACAGATTTATCAAAATTTGTGCCAAAAAATGTTGAAAAAAGATTAAAAGAAAAGCTTAAAGGAAAATAATGGCGGATAAAATACAGATTAAAGATGGAAAGTTAATTGTACCAGATCAACCAATAATACCATTTATTGAAGGTGACGGAATTGGACCTGATATATGGGCGGCATCTCAAAGAGTAATTGATGCAGCAGTTGAACATACATATCATGGAGCAAGAAAAATTGAGTGGTTAGAAGTTTTATGTGGAGAAAAATCATTTAATAAAAATGGAGAATGGCTTCCTGAAGAAACTTTAGAAACTTTACGTTCTCACTTGGTTGGAATTAAAGGTCCATTAACTACCCCGATTGGCGGTGGAATTCGTTCTTTAAATGTGGCCTTGAGAAAAGAATTAGACTTGTATGCATGTGTAAGGCCAGTTAGATGGTTTAGAGGTACACCTGCAGCTATTTTAAATCCTCAAAGAGTAGATTTTGTATTATTTAGAGAAAATACGGAAGATGTATATGCTGGTATTGAATTTGAAAATGGTTCAGATGAAGCAGGAAAAATAATTGAATTAATGACTGAATTTGGTCAAGCAAAAAAAATTAGATTCCCTGAATCAAGCTCTTTTGGACTAAAACCTATTTCTAAAGAAGGCTCTATTAGATTGTTTGACGCAGCTCTTAATTATGCTATTGATAATAATCGAAAATCAGTTACCATAGTTCATAAAGGTAATATTATGAAGTTTACGGAAGGTTATTTTAAAAAGTGGACTTATGCTCATGCAGAAGAACACTATGGAGACAAAGTGTTTACATGGGCACAATATGACAGAATTCAAGAAGAAAAAGGTACTGAAGCAGCAAATACTGCTCAGAAAAAAGCTATTTTAGATGGTAAAATTATCATCAAAGATGTTATTGCAGATGCCTTTCTTCAACAAATTTTACTTAGACCAAATGAATATGATGTAATTGCTACCATGAATCTTAACGGAGATTATTTATCAGATTCAGCTGCAGCTGCAGTTGGAGGTATCGGTATTGCTCCAGGAGCAAATATAAATTATAAATCAGGACACGCCATTTTTGAAGCAACTCATGGAACCGCACCAAAATATGCTGGGCAAGATAAGGTAAATCCATCTTCAGTAATACTTTCAGCTGTAATGATGTTAAACTACATGGGCTGGAAAGAAGCTGCTAATTCTATTGAGTACGCTTTAGAGAAAGCAATTTTTAATAAAAAAGTCACATATGATTTCCATCGTTTAATGGATAATGCTACTTTATTAAAATGTTCTGAGTTTGGCGATGAGATTATCAGCAAATTCTAATAAACCATGTTTATCGATTATGCAAAAATTGAGTTGCAAGCCGGCAATGGCGGCAATGGCGCAGTCGCGTTTAGACGAGAAAAATACATAGATAAAGGCGGTCCAAATGGCGGAGACGGTGGTCGAGGAGGAAATATTATTTTTGAGACCAATCCCAACCTTCATACTTTACAAGATATTCGATACAAAAAGATGTATAAGGCAAAAAATGGTCAAGCTGGAGGATCAAATAATCGAACAGGAAAGTCAGGAGAGGATTTAATCATTGAGGTCCCCTGCGGTACCATTATCAAAAATCTTGAAAACCAAACTATTATCAAAGATTTAATTAAAGAAAATGAATCGCACATTATTTGTAATGGAGGAATAGGCGGAAAAGGAAATGTGCATTTTAAGTCTGCAACACAACAAACTCCAAGATTTTCTCAAGAAGGAACAAAAGGGGAGTTTTTATCAGTTGAGCTTGAATTAAAAGTTTTAGCTGACGTGGGACTGGTTGGATTGCCAAATGCTGGAAAATCAACACTCTTATCTGTATTGACCACAGCAAAACCCAAAATCGCAGATTATCCATTTACCACATTGCAACCTCATCTAGGTATAGTAAAGTATGGTGAATATCAATCCTTTGTAATGGCAGATATACCAGGTTTAATTGAAGGTGCAAGCGAGGGCAAAGGATTGGGACATCAATTTTTAAAGCATATTGAAAGAAATAAAATTTTACTTTTTATGATTGATATTGAAGAGCAAAATCCTATTGATATTTATAACCAACTGATGGACGAGCTTGTTGGTTTTAACAAAGATCTGCTTGATAAAGATAGATTAATTGTTAGAACTAAGATTGATACTGTATCAGAGGATGTAGATGAAAGATGGAGTTCTTTTCCAGAAGAATTCATTGATATTTCATCTGTATCAAATCAAGGTTTAAATACTTTAAAAGATAAACTTGTATCTTTTCTATCGGCTTCATAGTATTCCTGATGTAAATTTAAAGACTTGGAGAGGTGGCTGAGTGGCTGAAAGCGGCACCCTGCTAAGGTGTTATACTCGTAAGGGTATCGAGGGTTCGAATCCCTCTCTCTCCGCATATGAATTTTTCTATTAAAAAAAGTTTAATTTTTATTCTATCCATTCCATTCCTACTTTTAATTTTGGTGATTGGAGCTCCGTTTAGAATATTTAGTAAACTACCTCCAATCACAAGATCTGTAATTCACAGCCCATATAGTTTTTGTGTGGAAACGTTAAGCCTAATTGAATCTAAAATTGATTTAATTTTTAACTTCATGGCAGCTTTGTTCATTCTTATTTCTGTTTTTTATATTTTTCACCTCATATTTTAAAAGGAGTTATAATGGCATTAACATACTCTTCAATGTTAGCATTAGATTCAAAAATCCCTCATTTTGAGCTTAAAAATGTTTTAGATGGTCAAATGTATGCTTCATCATCTCTTTCAAACGATAAGCCCTCATTAATTATGGTAATTTGCAATCATTGTCCTTATGTCATTCATTATCATGAAGA
Source organism: Fidelibacterota bacterium (assembly GCA_028140795.1). GTDB lineage: Bacteria > Fidelibacterota > Marinisomatia > Marinisomatales > Marinisomataceae > Marinisoma. The sequence continues at coordinate 15,171 of JAOIOW010000003.1, read as the reverse complement.
GTTGAAAAAAATGAATAGTGATTTTGGAGATAAAATCGATTTTGTAGCAATCAGTTCAAATGATATAATTAATTATCCCCAAGATGGACCAGAGCAAATGAAAGAACTTTTTTTAAAACTCGGTTTATCCTTTCCATACTTGTTTGATGAAACACAAGATATTGCAAAAGCTTTAAAGGCAGAATGTACTCCAGAATTTTATCTTTATGACAATAATGATAAGTTAGTTTACAGGGGAAGAATGGATAACTCATCTCCAGGTAATGATATCGAAATTTCTGGCAATGATTTAAGAGAAGCTTGCTCAAACCTGCTAAATGGAAGCACTATCTCTTCAGATCAACACCCTTCGATGGGCTGTAATATTAAGTGGAAATAATTTTTACTTAAATCTATCTAAAATCGCTCTAATAATATCTCTGATAATGATCAGAATGATTGATAGAATGAACAGACCAATTATTGCAATTAAAACTATTTCAAGACTTTCGAACATTATAGGTTTGGTGAAGGTTTAAATTGAATTAATTGTTCTGCTGCATAAGCAAATTCAATTAGTTTTTTATCATCCCATTTTGATCCAATAAATGACATACCAATTGGTAGATTATCGACATATTCAAAAGGGATAGTTACATGCGGATATCCTGCCATTGCTGCATAGCTTCCATTTACCCAAAATTTATATTCAGCAATCGCTTCATCGTCACCACCATCATGGTTGATTGCCCATGCAGGACTCCACGATAACCCAACCAGAGCTTCAATGTTATATTCCTCAATAAAGCTATCAATTTCATCTCTAGTTTGTAAAACACGCTCAAGAGCAATTAAGTATTCTTCTTTTTGTGAAGATGTTTTGTTGCTGTCATAAAAATGACTTTGATCAAAGTACTTTAATACGTCATCTTTATTTTTTTCGTTAAAAGCAATTAATTCATCAAGAGTTTTAAATTCTGAATTTGAGCTTGCTAAATATTGCTCCAAACCAACTTTAAATTCATATAGCAAGACAAGCAATTCTTCAGGACCTGGATATTCTCTTTTATCATCAATATCTACGACAACTGCACCAGCTTCTTCTAGCATCATTCTAATTTTCTTTAACATTAATTTTCCATCAGAATTCATACTGCCTGTTGGTAAAAGTCCAAATCTTTTTCCAGCAAGGCTTGAATCATTCAAGTCAGCAGAAAAATTGAAATTAAAATCTTCAGGAATATTTAGAGTTGCTGGATCATTCGGATCAACACCAGCAATGACTTCTAATACTTTTGCTGCGGATGTCACAGAATTAGCCATAGGTCCAGCAGTATCTTGCGTAGAAGATATTGGAATGATTCCTGTTCTGCTTACAAGTCCAACCGTTGGCTTTATACCAACAATACCATTAACAGAAGAAGGGCAGCTGACAGAACCATTGGTTTCAGTACCAATTGCAACGTCAACTAATCCAGTAGCAACTACAACTCCAGAACCGGAACTAGATCCACAAGGAGTACGCATTTCTCCATATGGGTTGATAGTTTGACCTCCCATACTAGACCATCCGCTTGTTGAGGAAGAAGAGCGAAAATTAGCCCATTCTGAAAGATTAGTTTTTCCAATAACGAAATAGCCGTTATCAATTAATTTTTGAGCCAAAAAAGCATTTTTTTCAGGAAAATTATTTTGCAATGCCATTGATCCAGCAGTATTAGCAAAACCTACAACATCTATATTATCTTTAACAGCAATAGGTTTTAAGCCTTTCTTTAAATTTTCTTCAATTTGCTCATTAGATAATTTGCTTATATAAATATTATATTTTTGTTCAATATCTATATTATCACTTGATTTAGAGCATGCAGTGATGAAAAGAATTACCAAAATAAATATAAAATTTCTCATTTTCAAAAAACTCCCTTTTTTGTAAAGTGTACTTGACATTTTAATTAGTTTAGTTTACTATTATGTAATTTTTTACTTTAAGATATTAAGGAGAAATAATGACTAAAATAACACATAAAGGATTATGGTTTAAATATTCTTCATTAAGCAATGAAGATAAAAAAACTTCTAAAAAACTTTTTTTATCGGCTTTGCTTTGTGGATTTTTAGTTGGGCTTTCTTCAGATAAATCATCTCTGACAATGTGGTCAGAGATTTTTCATCCTTCATTATTTTATATAATGCCTTTCCTGGCATTAATTCCTGGTTTTTTTACTATAAAATACAATTATGAATTATACAAAAATCAGGACGAGTTATATCAAAAGTTTCATGATTTCTCATTAATAGCAGGTTTTCTAGGTTTTGCAATTTTTGGTTTAATTTTACATTATGTATCTCTTTACACTAATTATCAACCTGTATGGATGGATTATGTTTTATGCTCTATTGTAGGAATGGTTATTGGTCAAGTATATTTTTATAAAAAATTCTATGAATAATGAAAAACAATATTAAACAACTAAGAAATGAAATGAAGATCAGTCAGAAGGATTTGGCTGAATCTTTGAACGTAAGTAGACAAACTATCAATGCAATTGAAACTGGTAAGTTTGATCCATCACTTACTCTAACAATCAAAATTACACGCTTTTTTAAAAAGAGCTTAGAAGAAATATTCATCATGGAAAAACAGTAAAAATGAAAAAATTAATTTTCCTTATTTGTATGATCGCAATTAGTTATGGACAAACTGTAACAAACGGCGGCTTTGAAACTAATGTTTTTAATAGAAACACTGGCGAAAGAATCTATACTGAGTATTACGATGAAAAGCAGGTAAGAATTAAAATGATTCGCACTGTTAAAGGGAGGATGAATCATGGGCCATATAAAGATTTTTATGAAAGTGGAGCATTAAGAACAGAGGCAAATTATCGTAACGGAAAATTTGATGGTTTATATACTTTTTACCATGAAAATGGACAGATTTATGTACAAGTTGATTATAAGCGAGGAAATTTAAACGGTGATGTATCGTTTTTTGACGATCAAGGCCAATTAATTGAGATGATTAAATACAAAAATGGTAAACCAATTAACGAAGGAAAATAAAATGGAACCAAGAATACAAAATGGATTTTTAAGAGCAATTATTTTTATGCCAATATGGTTTGTAACACTTGCTTTATTTATGACCTTAACATCAACCTTATTGTTGTTTGGGTCAGGAGTAGATATGGCTGACGAAAATGCAGTTCAAGCATTATTTGAAGTAAGTTTTGACTCGCCTATCATGTTATTCCTAACTGCTTCGCAGGTAGTAGCAAGTTTTTTAGCTTTATGGCTTGCAACAAAGTTTATTGATAGAAAACCTTTAATGTCTATTGGATTGTCTGTAAAAGATAAAGCCAATGAAATGCTAATAGGTTTAGGTTTCGCTTTAGCATTTATTGGAGGTTTATTTTTTATTTTATGGTTGTTTGGAGCAATAACTATTACAGGGTACGTCGGATTTAAGCCAGGAGTGTTCATTGTAAGCATGATGTTATTTTTAGCAGCATTTGATGAAGAGCTAATTTTTAGAGGTTACGTATTAAATAATATGATGGATTCGTCCAGTAGATGGGTTGCTCTTGCTGGTTCTTCGGCATTATTTGCTCTGATGCATGCTGGAAATCCAAGTGTTTGGAGTAATTGGGTACCAATGACTGAATTATTTGCTGCAGGATTCATTTTAGGAATTAGCTATACTTTTACTAAGAATTTATGGTTTCCAACATTTTTTCACTTTGGATGGAATTTTTTCCAAGGACTATTCGGTTTTGAAATCAGTGGAATTAATGTTGATTCATGGAAAATGATTAGCCATGAAAATACAGGTAACGTTCCTGATATTATTTCAGGTGGAGCGTTTGGTATTGAAGGCTCGGTAATTACTTTGTCATGTACCATCATTTGTACTTATTTTATCTATAAGTACTATAATGAAATCGATAAATAAAATATTTTCACTTTGCATTGCACTAGCGTGCTTCGTATTAGCATATAAGTTTTATCCTTCTTCAAACATTCCAGAAGGGATGTTTGAAGATCCTAACACTGGAAAGCCAATGCTGCTTGGCGAAGTCTTAATTGATGAATTAAAACAAGAACCTTTTGCAGAATGGTACAATGATGAATTTGATAATTATGAACTTGATGTTGAGCTTCTAAACGCCATATCAGAACCTAATCAATATAACTATGAGCTTTTTTTAGGAACATGGTGCGGTGATAGCAGAAGAGAAGTACCAAGATTAGAAAAAATTTTCATTGAGCTTGGAATCGATTTTAATCAAATAACTATTATCACAGTTGATAGAGAAAAAGTTAGTCCTAGTAATGAGCAAGAAGGTAAAGACATTCGATATGTTCCTACTCTCATAGTTAAAAGTAATGATATTGAAATTGGAAGAATTGTTGAATCTCCTTCATCTGAATCTGCTACACTAGAAAGCGATTTATTTGAAATCTCATTAGGTATTCCACCAACACCAAATTATAGCGAGGAATAAATATGTGGAATTTTATAAAATTTTTATTTTTCTCATTGATAACCTTTGGGATTTATCCATTGTATTTTTATGTCACAAGACAAGAAGAGACAAATGAGCTTTTGAAAGAAATTCGTGACGAATTAAAAAGAAATGGATAATAGCTACTTTAATGTTGAAATAGTAGGCTGGTTAGGATCAGCATTAGTCTTGATATCCTTTTTTTGGGATGGACTAAAAATGAGAATGATTAATGGCTTAGGCGCTGCATTTTGGGTGCTTTATGGAATTCTTATTGGAAGTGAAAGTTTAATGTTCGTAAACAGCGCAATTATTTGTATTCACCTTTACAAAGTTTTAATTAAGTAAAACTATTTATTTTGTCTTTTCAGAAAGAAAAGTGTTAGATGCATTAAAAATCATTTCTTTTCTTTCATCCTTTAATCTTTCTAAAGCTCTTGGCATCACCGCTAGACGAGGATTAGTTTTAAAATATTCAAGATTATTTTTTATAAATGACCAGTAAAGCCCATCAACAATATCACACCAAGGGCCTTTCTTAAAGTTGCTCATTTTCATTATATAGCTTGACCCACAAATATAAGGTTTTGTTGAGAAGACACCTCCATCAGCGAATGTTCCCATACCATACACGTTTGGTACCATAACCCATTCTGAGGAATCAACAAACATTTCCATAAACCATTTATAAATTTCATCCGGATGAATTCCTGAAAGATTCATAATATTTGAAATAACCATTAATCTATTAATATGATGGGTGTATCCATGCTCTAAAGTAAGTTTTATGGCATTATCTAACGGATCTATACCAGTTGTACCATCATACCAGTCCTGAGTCATTTTTCGCTCATTTTTAAAGAAATTAAAGCCAATCTGTTTATGACTTCTTGTCTGATATACACCCCTGATAAATTCTCTCCATCCCATTATTTGTCTTACAAAGCCTTCAACAGAGTTGATAGAGATTTTATTTGATTCGCTAAATGCGACGGCTTTTTCAATAACTTCCATTGGAGTCAGTAAACCAATATTTAGTAAGGGGCTTATTGCAGAATGAAATAAAAAACTATGATTATCGTAAATCGCATCCTCATAGGGACCGAACAGCTCAAATTTTATTTCGAAAAATTTATCAAGATATTCAAGAGCCTCTTTTCGATTAAATGGAACCCAAAAATCTTCCGAAGTATCTCCAGGATGATCAGTAAAATTTTTATCAATAAAGTCATTTATTGTAGATAGATGACTACTTGAATATTTTTTATTTAACGGGATTTCAAGACCTTTAGGTATTTTTTTTCTATTTAATTCATCATAATTCCAATGACCGCCCAACGGTTTTCCTTCATCCATAAGAATATTTAACTCTTTTCGTGTTTTTCTATAAAAATTTTCAAGTAATAAGGTTCTTTTTCCTTCTTGATAATTTTTAAAATAATTCCTGTCATGAAAAAACATAGGGGACTGTAGAACTTCAAATTCAATAGTTTGTTTTTCTAAAAAACCTAAAAGCGTAGATTCAAACTCTTTATCCTCAATTTCATAGATAAAGATTTTATTTGGCTCAATAGTTGCAATGGTTTCTTCTAGTTTTGAAACAAAGGTGGATTCAAATCCGTCATTAAAATCTTTATAATGAAGTTCATATCCAGAATCAGACATTTCATCTCTGTATTCTCTCATAGATGTAAGAAAAAATGAGATTTTCTTTTTATGATGTTTTTCATATGTGCATAAATCGAAATCCTCACACATAAAAATATCGGATATTTCTTGCGGATGATTACTTTTATCAAAAAGTTGATTTCCTAAAACAATCAGTAAAGACTTCATTTATTTTTGACTTTTCTTGTATTCTTCAGGGGTGAGGGTCTTCATTGTCAGGGCGTGAATTTCTCCATGCATGTACTCATCGAGCGCTTTATAAACTAATTGATGCCTTTCAATTAAACTCATGGACTCAAAATCAGGACTAACTAATGTCATACTCAGGTGATAATTCCCTTCAAACGTAGCATGATTTTCATGTTGAGCAGTGTAGTCATAGACATGGATGTACTCTATAGAAATTTCATCTGAAATTTTTTTAGAAATTATGTTCTGTAATTCTTCAAGCTTCATTGTAAATTCGTTACGTGATGTCTGAATTTAATTCAAAATTCATAAAATACTTATGTCTTTTACTCTTTTTAAAAGGGTGTGCTTACTTTAATACATTCTACAACGCTGAAGAACACTATGATCTTGCTGAAAGAATTAGAATTGAAAATTTAGGAAATCAAATTCCTTCTAGAGCAATTCAAGAGTATGGAAGAGCAATAGATAAATCAGAAAAGGTTCTTAGGGAGTATTCTGATAGTAGGTATGTTCAAGATGCAAAGTTATTAAAAGGAAAATCTCATTATTTCAGACGTGAGTATGATAGTGCAGTGCTCATTTTCAATCAACTGATTCAAGAAGAGGGGTTTGATCAGGAAGCAAGATATTGGTTAGCACTATGTAAATGGAGAGATTTAAAACCTCAGCCTGCAATTAATGATTTAAAGAACTTAATTGGAGAAGTTGATTCAGAAGAGTTTTTGTCAAGAATATATCTATCTCTTGGTGAAATTTATTTAAGTATTGATAACTCTGAAGATGCTTACAATAATTTTAATAAGGGGGCAAATCTTAGTAAAAATAGACTGTTAAGAGAGCAGGTATATTTTCAAATTGCAGAAATTTCATTTGAAAACTTAGATTTTGACAATGCATTGGAAAGTTATCAAAAAGTACTAAGTAATACAGTTTCAATTACCAGAATTCAAGACTCAAACTTAAAAATTGTACAAATCTATCGTTTAAGAGGGGAGCTTGAAAAATCAGCTAACAGAATTCAGGAGTTGATTATTGATGAAGATTTTAGCTCTATCAAATCTGATTTAGATTTAGAGCTTACAAAAATCGAGTTTGACAGAGGAAAAGTAGATTTTGCTATTCAAAATTATGATCGAATAGGAAAAGATTATCCAAACACTCAAACTGCTGTTGAATCATATTATCTATTATCAGAAATTTATCTTAGAGCTCCAAATGTTGATTTTGAAAAAGTACAATTTTTTATGAATGAATCAATGAGACAAAATACAAACTCTCCCATAAAACAAATTATAGATAAGAGAAGAAATGAGGTTGAAAAGTTGATCAATCTTGATACTGAATTAACACAACTTAAAGATTCTGAAAGAGTAGAAAGTTTATTTCTTGCTGGACAGATATTGGCTTTTAATCTTTCAAAATATGAAGAATCAAAAATGTATTTTGAAGAAATTGTAACAAAACATCAATCTAGCGATTATTTTCCTCGATCACTTTTTGCTTTATATGCGATTAACTTGAAGATTGGCAGTGAGGAATATTTAACTTATAGAGATAAGATCATATCTGATTATCCAAACTCTGATTTTGCTATGTATATTATCAATTCTGAAGGTATTGATATAGAGCATTTACCATCAAAAACTTTATCACAAGCAGAGCAGCTAAAAAACAAAGATTTAAATAAATCCTTAATGCTCTATAGAGAAGTTATGAATATTGATAAATCTTCTGATTCATCAAAGATTGCAGCTTATTTTTTAGGTATGCATTTTGACTATGAAGTATCGCTTATAGACAGCGCTAAATATTATTATGAATTTTTATCTAAATACTTTCCAGATTCTGCTCAAGCTGCAAATGCAATTAAAAGATTAGAGGTATTAAATGCTCAATAAACTTAGAGCAAAAATGCTTTCTTTACAGTTCAGATCAATTCGAAGAGCAGTTATAATTCTAATAGCTCAAATTCCGAAAGATTTAGAAAGAGCAATTACTTTTGGAGATGCTTTAAATCATTTTTTAATGATTTCTCCTTTCAGACCGTTATTCAAATTTTCTATACCAAAAAATATTAAAGTGAATGTTCATGATTTAACTTTCGATTCACCGATAATATCTGCTTCATTTAAGGATGATATAAGTTCACTGCTTCAGTGGCAATTAATTGGAATTGGCGGTATAACTTATAAAACAGTGTTAAAAATGCCATCTAAGGGCAATTTAAGGCCAAGAATACAGGAGGTAAGCCATGATGGTAATTATGCAATATTAAACTCTTTAGGTTTACCAACAAAAGGAGTTAAAAAATTCCTTCCTCAGATTAACAATAAAAAATTAACAAAATTTAACAGACCCATTGGAATCAGCATTGGAGGAAATTCATTCGAAGAATATCTCTCGGTATTTAGGGAGATAGATCATCACCTAAATACTATAGATTTTTCTCAATTTTTTTACGAAATAAACATAAGCTGTCCAAACACTGACGACGGTAAATGTCTAAGTGATGATTTAGAAAGTTTAAAAAATTTAATCATTAAATTTAGAGACATTTCATCAAGAATGATTGTTGTAAAAGTGTCTCCAGATAGTACGAATGAAGAAGTATTAAAAGTTTGTGAAATTTTATCTGATTTTTCCAAGACTGCTATTAATATTGGAAATACTAAATATGTAAAAGCTAGTGATGTAGGCTTATCATCAAAAACCTTTTCAAAAGAGGGAGGAGGATTGAGTGGAAAAAGTCTATATAGCAATACCTTAAGAATGGTAAAGTTGGTTGCATCAAATTATGATCTTCCAATTATAGCTACTGGCGGTATATCATCATATGACAATGTTAAAGAGTTGCTTGATAATGGTGCATCTTTGACAGGAATGGCTACATTGCTAGTGAGTGATCCATTTCAAATTCCTCTTATAAACTATAGGCTTGCAAATGATTAAAATTCTATTAATTTCCCTAGTTTTTATCACTGCTTGTGGATCAAATATTGCATATGGTGATTATGTCGACACAACCGGTTGGTCAAGAAAGCAAATTGAATCAATTAAAAATCACCCTAAAACTCAAATTGGCATAGCATCTTACTATGGAAAGAAGTTCCATAAAAAACGTACTGCTAATGGAGAAATTTTCAATATGTATAAAGTAAGCGCTGCTCATAAATCATATCCGCTTGGAACAAAAGTTAGGGTTACAAACCTTGAAAATGGCAAATCAATTAAGCTTGTAATTAATGACAGAGGACCATTTGTTAGGGGTAGAATAATTGATCTTTCATATAAAGCTGCAAGAAAATTAGACTTTGTAAATCAAGGAACTGTTAAAGTTCGAATTGATGTAATTCGCTTAGGTGATAACAAGTATTATAAATGAGAAAAATATGCTGTATAGTTAATCCAGTAAGTGGTTTAAAGAAATCACTTAAAGTATATTATGAAGCAAAAAATCATTTTGAAAAATCTAACTTTAATACATCATTATTTGTTTCAGAATATCCAAATCACATAAAAGATTATGTATCAAAAATTGATAAAAATAGTTTTGACAGATTAATAGTTTTTGGTGGAGATGGAACGATTAATGAAGTTGTAAATGGATTACAAGATTCAAATAATCTTCTCAGTTTTAAGCTTGGAATTATTCCAACCGGTTCTGGTAATTCAGTAGCCCATGATACTGATTTATTGGATGTGAAAGATGCGATTAATAAATGCGCAGGTGAGAATACAATAAAAATGGATGTTAATCAGGTTGATTTTGATTCCTTTTCACAGCTAAGTGTAAGCGTTTTAGGATGGGGTATGTTTTCTTTTGGTAACATAAGAGCAGAAAAATTGAGATTCCTTGGTCCAATAAGGTATGATGTAGCGTCAATAATTACGCTTATAGAAAAGAAAATCCATAAAGCTGAAATTCAAGTAGATGGAGAACAAAAAATGCTAGAATGCGCTTTTATTGTTGGTTGCAACAGTAAGCATACAGGTAAAGGGATGATTGTTGCTCCTAACGGTGGTTTTTCTGATAAAAAAATCGATCTTATAACAGTAGGTAAAAATGTTAATAGGTTTCAAGTTTTTGAGGTTTTTCAAAAAGTTTATAAAGGTACTCATGTAAATTTACCATTTGTTGAGAATATAAAAGTTGATTCCTTTTCAATTGATCCTGGAGAAATGAGTTTTTACAATATTGATGGAGATATTGTCGAGAGTCAAAAAGCCTCTGTAAGAGTAGTTCCAGAAGCAATTAATCTTTTGATATAAACAAAAAATAATTATTTTGATAAATGTCATCGCTACAGTCTAGAATTTTAATTGGATTAGTTGGTTTCCCTTCAGTTATTTATGTCATACTGAATCATATTCTAATTTTCAATATGATTGTTGTGTTCTGCTTTGCATTAGCATTTAGAGAGTTTATTAAGATTATCAGTAATTTTAATAATCGTACTTATTGGTTGTTTTTCGGAACGATTTACATCTTTGGGAGTATGATGTCTTTGATTTATTTGAGAAGTATTGATAGTCTTTTAAGTTCTCCATTTACTTTTCTGTTGTTTGCTGGAGTCATGATTAATGATTCAATGGCCTTTATTGTTGGTAAGATATTTGGAGGACCAAAAATTCTTCCAACTATAAGTCCTAAAAAAACGTATTCAGGTTTATTTGGAGGGTTGATAGGATCTATAGTCTTCATATATTTGTGTGAGCTTTATTTTTTAAGCGGATTTGAATTTACTTTAACGGAAAGAGATCAATATTTCCTTGTTTTTGTGTTCAATATTATTGGATTTATTGGCGATAGTTTTGAATCGTTTATTAAAAGAAAAGCTAATGTAAAAGATTCTTCAGGCTTGCTTTTGGGTCACGGAGGAATGTTAGATCGATTAGACTCTTTAATATTGACAACACCAGTAACAATGTTTTATGTTATTGCGTATTATTTATGAGTAAAAAAATTAAATCAATTTTAGCTACCGATTGTGGTAGTACTACAACTAAAGCTGTCTTAATTGAGTGGAAAGAAGACAGATACCGCCTTACTTTCAGAGGAGAAGCTCCAACTACAGTAGAAGCACCATTTGAAGACGTTACCAAAGGTGTTTTGAATGCTGTTATGGAAGTTGAAGAGCTTTCTGGGAGAACAATATTAGATGGAGATAAAATTATCACTCCTGATGACGGATCAAAAGGTGTGGATATTTATGTATCAACCAGTTCAGCTGGTGGAGGTCTCCAAATGATGGTAGCAGGTGTTGTTAAGTCTATGTCAGGAGAAAGTGCTGAAAGAGCTGCTTTAGGAGCAGGGTCAATTGTTATGGATGTACTTGCTTCAAACGATGGAAGACTTCCACACGAAAAGATTACAAGAATTAGGCAACTAAGACCTGATATGATTCTCTTATCTGGAGGAACAGATGGCGGTACGACTACTCATGTCATGGAATTAGCAGAAATATTAGCTGCTGCAAATCCACGTCCTCGTCTTGGACAAAATTATAAACTACCAGTTATTTATGCTGGAAATAATAAAGCACAAGACTCTATAAGAGAAACTCTTGGTGAGATTTCTGATTTGGATATTGTGGATAATATTCGGCCAGTTTTAGAGCAAGAAAATCTTGAACCATCTCGAGATAAAATTCATGACTTGTTTATGGAACATGTTATGGCGCAAGCACCAGGATATAAAAAACTTATGTCATGGACGGATGCTCCTATTATGCCAACACCTGGAGCTGTAGGTTCATTGATTGAGATGATAGCTAAAAAAGAAAATATTTCTGTTGTTGGTGTTGATATTGGTGGAGCTACCACTGATATTTTTTCAGTTTTTGAAGGAAAATTTAATAGAACTGTAAGTGCTAATCTTGGAATGAGTTATTCTATTTGCAATGTTTTAGCTGAGTCAGGATTGGATAATGTTTTACGTTGGGTTCCTTTTGATATTGATCGAAGTGAATTAACAAACCGAATTGGTAATAAAATGATTAGGCCTACAACAGTTCCTCAATCTCTTGAAGAACTAGTTATTGAACAAGCAATTGCTAGAGAGGCGCTTCGTTTGTCATTCATTCAACATAAAGAATTTGCAACCAGCTTAAAAGGAGTACAATCAGAAAGAACTATTTCTGATGCATTTGAACAATCCTCAAGTGGTCAATCATTGGTTAATATGATGGACTTAGATTTACTTGTAGGTTCTGGAGGTGTATTATCTCATGCTCCAAGAAGACAACAGTCAGCAAGAATGTTAATTGATGCCTTTATGCCTGAAGGTATCACTCAGTTGGCAGTCGACTCAATATTTATGATGCCTCAATTAGGTGTTTTAGCAAATATCGATAAAGATGAATTGAAAGAAGATGCATCTCAAGCCGCTTTGGAAGTATTTGATAATGATTGTTTGATACGTTTAGGAACATGTGTAACTCCTGTAGGAAATGCTAAGCCAAACTCGAAAATGGCTGATGTCACTTTAACTTTTGGTGATGGCTCTGTAAAAGAAATTGAGATAAATGAAGGTTCTCTTGAAATGATGGAACATCCTTTCGAGGAAGTTAAGGTGTATATTAAGCCTGCAAGAGGTATTGACGTAGGAGCTGGAAAAGGTGAAGAATTAGAATCTGTAATCTATGGTGGAGTTGTTGGGCTAATTTTTGATGGAAGAAATAGACCTATTACCTTATCTAAAGAGTCAGATCAAAGAATTGATAGTTTATTAAACTGGTCAAAAGCTGTAGATGAATATCCTAAAGGAGAAATGTTTTAATGGCTCATTCATATACTCCAGGTCTTAAAGTTTTAAAGAAAACAATTTTTAAAAAAGAGAGAATTTTACCTCTTAAAGGTGATGTGCTTGTGAAAAGTGGAGACCAATTAACTCCTGATACAATTGTTGCATCTACAAACCTTCCAGGAAATGTTCAAATGCTTAAAGTAAGTAATATATTGAATATCGATCCTAAAGATGTTGTGGAGGCTCTTCAGGTAAAGGAAGGGCAGGAAGTTAAAAAAGGGGATATCATTGCTGAAACATCTGGCATTTTTGGAATGTTTAAATCATCTGTCGAAAGTCCAGTTGATGGTACTATTGAATCTATTTCTCAAAGCACTGGAAGGGTTGTTGTAAGAGAAGCTCCTATACCTGTTGAGGTTGATGCCTATGTGAGCGGTGTTGTTGATGAGGTTGTTGAAAATGAAGGAATAGTATTAAAGTCTAATGCCGCATTTATTCAAGGAATTTTTGGAATTGCAGGAGAAAAAAGAGGCGATTTATTACTAGTTTCATCTGGTCCTGGCGAAGAACTCACTGCAGATCAAATTACAGCTGATATGAAGGGAAAAATTTTAATAGGAGGATCTTTTCTTAGTCTAGATGCTTACAAGAAAGCTTTAAGTGTTCAAGTTGCTGGAATTGTAGTCGGAGGCTTTAATTATTATGATTTGAAAGCTGTTCTTGGATACAATTTGGGTGTAGCAATTACTGGTACAGAAAAATTAAATACAGCTCTTATTGTAACAGAAGGTTACGGTTCTATTCCAATGAGTGAAGCTACTTTTTCATTACTAAAAGAAAATGATGGCAAAGCTGCTTCAATAAATGGTGCGACACAAATCAGAGCTGGAGTTATAAGGCCAGAGATAGTTATCCCAATTGATGCAGGAAATACAGATGATGATTCAAGCTCAAAAATGCCTGAAGGCATTCAAGAAGGCAGTATTGTGAGAGTTATTAGAAGTCCTAATTTTGGAAAAATTGGAAAAGTAATTTCATTACCAGCTGAGTTGAATAAGATGGAGTCAGAGACAATGGTTCGTGTTGCAGAAATTAACATAGATGGAAAAAATATTTTGATTCCAAGAGCTAATTTGGAGATGGTAGAAACCGAATGAACGGCTCATTAAAGTTAGAAGATAAAGCATTTCTAACTAAACTTGCCGAGGAAGTCAAGGCAAGAAGAATGACAACTCCCGCTATATTTTTTTTAGAAATGATGAGACCTTTGAACTTTGTTGGAAGTCAAGCTATGATTTTTTTTGGGCCAATAATTAGTGCATTTGTCAAAACAGATAGTTATTATAAGGCTGCTGAAATTTTTGAAAATCATAACAGCGTAGAATTTTTAATTCAAGAAATTGAGAGATTAGACAAAAATGAATAATAAATTCACAGTATATGCAGGAGGAATAGTTGGTATCATTTTACTTACTATTCTGCTATCTGTGATCCCTGATTCATTTAATTTTTTCAGAGAAGAAAAATCAGCAATGTTCGTTTTTACCTTAATTGTAATAATGATTATGCTATATGAGGTAAAGCTCGCAAAATCTTCATCAGAACCAACTTTCTTAAGAACCATTCCAGGACTTAAAGCTGTAGAAGAAGCTGTTGGTAGATCTACGGAAATGGGTAGACCAATTCTTTACGTTCCAGGAATTATGGACATGAATGAGGTAGAAACTGTTGCAGGTGTAGTTGTGCTTGGTCACGTTGCTAATATGACAGCTCAATATGAAACCGATTTAGATGTACCTGTTGCTAGAGCAATTGTGATGCAATCTGCTAGACAAGTAACTAAAGAAGCTTATTTGACCCAGGGTAGACCAGAAATGTATAATGAAGATATGGTCCACTATATTACTGATGATCAATTTGCTTATGCTGCGGCAGTAAATGGAATAATGCAAAGAGATGAGCCAGCAGCATGTTTATATATGGGTAAATTCTTCGCTGAATCATTATTGTTTGCTGAAACAGGTAATAGTATTGGTGCTATTCAAATTGCCGGTACAGGCTCACAAACTCAAATACCGT
>JAOIOW010000002.1:85000-135146 GCA_028140795.1 Fidelibacterota bacterium | reverse complement strand
GGTGTATAGTAAAGATAATATAAAAGTTTTCGTCTTTTAGCGTTTGAACTTTTAAGATTTTGCATTAATAAATTCCAAAATCAGTTTTTGTTATCTTAGTTTCGATTGTCGATTTTCTTATTAATCTATTTTTTGCAACTGCATCTTTATTTTTATAAGGCCTAGTATGATAAAGATGAATTACAGTTGTTCTATTTCTCACTTGAAGAGACTTGATGCCATTATTATTTAATCTATATCCAAGCTCGCAATCAAGACCTCCATATTCCATTCGTTCATCAAATCCATTTGCTTTGATAATATCAGATTTCCAAGCAGATGAATTATTACCATTAAAAGTTGCTTTAGTTGGAGTCAATCGATCTAAAACATCTGCTAAAAATTGATTTTTTACTAGCTTAAAATAGTTTTTTCCAATTGGTTGGCCTTTTTTTAAAAGATATTTTTTGGTGAAGCAGATTTGAGATTTGATATCTTCAATTGTTAATAAATTGGATACTTTTTCTGTAATGGGAAAATGACCACCAGAAAGAAAATAATCTTTTTGAGCCAATCTCGAGTGAGTTTCTAAAAAACGGGAATCAGGAATACAATCACCGTCAGAAAAAACTAAATAATCATTTGAGGATTTTAGTATTGCAGCATTTAATATTTTACATTTTCTAAACCCATTGTCTTCATGCCAAACATGATAAATTTTTTGGGGAAGTAATTGATCAAATTTAGTAATCATTTCTTTAGTTTCATTTGAAGACCCATCATCTGCAATAATGATTTCAAAATCATTAAAAGTTTGAAAGCAGTATCCAGTAAGCACTTTTTCTAAAAAATGAGGCTTATTATATGTTGATATGATAACAGATATTGATGGCATCGAATAAATTATTTAGAGGCAATCTTATAAGCCATTTTTTTTTAAATTAAATCTTCATGAGTGTGAAAATTAAAAAACAATGCATTGTGTTGCTTAGTGGCGGTCTTGATTCTGCTACAGTTTTAAACATTGCTTTAGAAAATTATGATGTGACAGCGCTTATATTTGATTATGGACAAAGACATAAGTTTGAAATTTCAGCAGCAAAGAAAATTGCTGAAATAGCAGATATACCAATTAAATTAATTACAATTGATTTAGGACAATTTGGAAATTCTGCACTTACTGATAATATCGAAGTGCCTAAGAATCAAGATATTGGAAAAGAAGTTCCAATAACATATGTTCCAGTTAGAAATACAATATTCCTTTCTTACGCGCTAGCTTATGCTGAAGTAAATAATATTTTTGATATATTCATCGGTGTAAATGCATTGGATTACAGCGGTTATCCAGATTGTAGGCCTGAGTTTATTGAAGCTTTTGAAAAGATGGCAAATGAAGGGACTAAATTTGCACAAGGAAATGATAAAATAAAAATTCATACTCCATTAATTAGTTTAACAAAAGCAGAAATAATTTTAGCAGGGACCAAATTGAATGTTGATTATAAGCTGACTCACTCATGTTATGATCCATCCATAGATGGGTTATCTTGCGGAGAGTGTGATGCTTGCATTCTTAGAAAAGAAGGTTTTGCTTCTGCGGGGATAAACGATCCAACAAATTATATATGAGTTATTCTGTAAAAGAAATTTATTTAACTCTTCAAGGGGAAGGATTCCATACAGGAAAAGATGCTGTATTTTGTAGATTTTCTGGTTGCAATCTTTGGACAGGGCTTGAAAAAGATCGAGAAAAAGCTATATGTAATTTTTGCGACACAGATTTTGTTGGAACGGATGGAATAAATGGTGCGAAATATTCAAGCGCAGAACAATTAGCTAGTAAAATTGATGAATTATGGCAGAAAGATTCTCAGGAAAAATTTGTTGTATTTACAGGTGGAGAGCCTTTGTTGCAGTTAAATAAAGAACTGATTGATATTCTGCATAATAAAAATTTTAAAATTGCAGTTGAAACCAATGGAACAATAATTCCTCCTAAAAATATAGATTGGATATGTGTTAGCCCAAAAAAAGGGGCTGAATTTAATCTTGATTATGGAAATGAACTAAAATTGGTTTATCCTCAAGAAGGCTTGAATCCTGAGCAGTTTAAAAATTATGATTTCGATCATTTTTTTCTACAACCCATGGATGGGAAAGATTTACAAAGAAATATCTTGCAAAGTGTATCTTACTGTATCGAAAATCCGCTATGGCGTTTAAGCCTACAAACACATAAAATAATGGGTATAGATTGATATGTTTAGATTAAAAAGAAAATATGAATTCCATGCTGCAAGAAAATTAACTGCTTTGCGTGATAATCATCCGTGCGGAGATCTTCACGGTCACACATTCACTGTCACTGTTAAGGTTTCGGGAAATCAACTTACAAACGAAGGGTGGATTATGGATTTCTATGATATAGATAACTTGTTCAAGGAAAAAGTTCATAAAGCTCTTGATCATAAATATCTTAATGATATTGAAGGGTTATCAAATCCAACAACTGAACATGTGGCAATGTGGATTTGGAATAAGTTAGAGAATGATCTTTCAGGTCTGTCATCAGTATCAGTTAGTGAAGGCAATAGCTATGGATGTAAATACTATGGAGAAAAAAATGCCTAGAGCAGATGGAAAAGAATTTAGCTTTTTAAGCGAAGAACATATTGATTCATCATACCTTGAAACTTTTAATTTTGATAGTAAGAATCAGTACATTGAAACTACTACAAGAGAATTTAGTGCCGTATGCCCGTTCAGTGGTCTTCCTGATTTAGCAGATGTAATAATTGAATATTACCCGGAAGGTGGAAAGTGCGTTGAGCTTAAATCGTTAAAATATTATTTTGTCAGCTTCAGAAATGTTGGAATATATCAAGAAGCAGCAACTAAAAGAATTTATGATGATTTAAAATCATTATTAAACACATCAAGGTTAAAAATAACCACTATTTATAATACTAGAGGCGGTTTTGATACTACATGCATAGAAGGGGAACTATAAGATGAATTACTTTCAAAGACTTAAAAAAGCTATATTTTTAGATGTTGCTTTTTATGAAGAGGTTGAAAAAGATAAAAAGTTTACCGATCAAGCGATGATGACAGTCGCTTTAGTTTCAATTGTTCAAGGTCTCATGATTGCAGGATTTGCTCCCATTGCCTTAGTTCAAGGAATTTTAGGTAGTCTCATTAGGTTTCTCATATGGGCATTTTTTATTGCCTTTGTTGGAACAAGAATTTTACCAGAACCAGAAACCGAATCTAACACTGGAGAACTAATTAGGACTCTAGGATTCGCCTATGCTCCAGGGTTGCTTGTAGTTTTAAAAATTGTTCCGATCATAAGTGCTTTTGTTGATCCTGTTGTAACAATTTTACAACTTGCTGCAATGACTATTGCTGTAAGACAAGCTCTTGATTTTAATAGTACAGTAAGAGCTGTTGGAGTATGTATAGTGGCATTTATCTTAATGATTGTTGCATTAACCTTATTTATTGGGTTTACAGCATTTTTCGTTGGAGTTGCTGAAAATGCAGTTGCACCTACTGCTCCCTTAATGGAAACATAAATTGCACTTTTAAAATAAACGTTATATAATTAATGCTATGAAAATAAAATTTTACAGAAATTACTTTTTTTATATCTTTACTGCTCTTTTTCTTTATAGTTGTGATTCTTCTTCAACATCTTCTTATAATATAGACAATGGGGATAATAATATGGGTGGCGGCTCAGATAACACAGAATTACCAGCAGGATTTACTAAATTTATTTCTGAGTATACTGATGTTTATGTCTCAGGAGATTACGTAGTTGTTGAATCTAATGGAGTTCCAAATCATTCTTCTCCTTATTGGGGTGCTGGACATGCAAACTATTCTACTCCTCATTCTGGAATGACCGTAAATCCAAATAAAATTTCTGAGCAAAATTTTAAATTTTATATTCCATTAAATCCTGCAATTTCAGGGTCTGTCTCAAGTACGCCTTTGGGACCTATTGGTGTTTCAATTAGTGGAGTACCATTTTTTAATCAATATGCAGGGCCAAATAATCAACCGCTTGATAATGAAATACCTTCTTTTGATTATTATTATGGTCATCCTCAACAAACCGGTCAATATCATTATCATTGGGAGCCAAGATATCTGACTTCAAATGATAGCTCTTCAATGTTGATTGGATATTCTTTAGACGGTTTTCCAATTTATGGTCCAACAGAACAATCAAATAATCAATATCCATCCAATCTTGATGAGCTTAATGGACATTCTCATGCAACAGATGAGTATCAGGAAGGGACATATCATTATCATGCTACCTCAACTTCGCCATATTTATTAGGCGGGTTTAGAGGTAAATATGGATCGCTTAATGGTGGCGGCTACTATACCAACTAAGTTTGTAATACTTTTTTCTTCTTTACTTTTATTTTCCTGTCAAAACAATATTATTGTAGCAGAAAACAATCTCATCGATGGAATGGAAATATCACGCTATGTTAGAGTAACAGAATTTTCAGGAACAATAACAACTACATATAACGATGGAACAACTTTAAAATCAAAAAGAAAGTATAAAAAGGGTAAAAAAGATGGCCATCATCAAGGATGGTGGGAAAATGGTAACAAAAAATATAGTTTTCAATTTGGGAGTGATATGAGTGTTGGGGAACATTTTCAATGGCATCAAAATGGTAGTTTATTTACCCATAAACAATTTAAAAATGGGCTTGAAGATGGTGAGCAAAAAGCTTGGGATGTTAATGGTGATCTCATGTATAAGTATATATACAATGAGGGTAGAAAGTATGGCATTCAGGGCTCTGTAGTATGTAATGGCGGAAAGGATTTAGTAGATAATAATGATTGAATTGATTGATTTTTCGGAGGATATGTTTGATTTCATTCTTGAGTCAAATAATATTAATAAGCCACAGGTAGGTTTTTTGAAAAATGAAAGACTTGAATTACTCTTAAATATAGCTAATTATTGTAAAGTTGCTAAATTCAATGATGAATTTGCGGGATTTTTGCTTTGCCTTCCTGAAGACAAAGAATATGATAGCCCAAATTATCAATGGGTATCTAAAAGATATTCGAATTTTGTATATATTGATCGTATTTCAGTGCTTCCAAAATTTCAAAATGAGAAGATTGGGTCTGCTCTTTATACTGATTTAATTTATTTTTCAGCGTTGGAGGGATATGATTCTATTTTATGTGAAGTAAATATAATGCCACCCAACCCAGGTTCAATTAGATTTCATAAAAGGTTTGATTTTGAAGAATGTGGTTCGCAATTTACAGAAGGCGGAACTTTGGAGAGTTATGATTATTCTGTAGAAGTTCAATTTTTAAAAAGAGACTTAAAATAAGAGAGGATTTTTATGAGCAACTTTTGGCACGATTTATTATTTCCATTATACTTTTTTGTAGTATTTATAGCTGCACACATTGCCCTCTATATTATGATTTTTAAGGGAGATAAATCAAAGTGAACAAAAAACAAAAAATTGCAAAACGCAAACAGAAGAAAAGACGTTTAAAGTTAAAAGCAAAAAGAGCTGAACTACTTAAAAATAAAAAAGTTGTAGAAACAAAGCCTAAAAAAGCTGCACCAAAAAAGAAAGCGGCTCCAAAAAAGAAAGCGGCTCCAAAAAAGAAAGCTGCACCTAAAAAAGCAGCACCAAAGAAAAAAGCTGCAACAAAGAAAGATAAAGAATAAGAAGTTATTTCTGGATGTTTCAATCAAATTCTACTTTTGGAATTTATAGTACATCACTAACAGTATTATTACGTCATAAAAAATATTTATTCTTTATTTTATTCCTTATTCTTTATCCAGTATTACTTATCATTAATAGAATTTTTCTATTCTTAGATTATATTTTAGTCCCGGAATTTGAAAGAGCTAAAGTTAAAGAACCTATATTTATTATGGGGGTAAACAGGAGCGGAACAACATTTTTTCATAAGCTTCTAGCCAGTTCAAATCAGTTTTCAACTTCTAAAACTTGGGATTTGATTATACCATCTTTATCCTTAAGAAAAATTCTTTCAATCTTATCATATGCGTTAACATATTTTAAAATTGATCAAATTGAGAAAAAAAATAAAGGTCATCAGGTCAAGCTTGACAATGTTGAAGAAGATGAGATGCTTCTTTTTATTCATAAGTTAGATTCATTATGGATATCTAATCATTTTATTCCATGGTTAAAATTTGATTCAAGAACTAAAGATTTTATGAAGTATGTTTATAGAGATAACTCTAAAAATGAAAATAGAAATATTAGATCCATGTTGTTTTGTAAAGATTTTTTCCAAAGACAGGCATTTTTAAATAAAAATAGACCACACTTATCAAAATCGAATCCTTTTATATTTAAAATTGATTCAATTTTAAGAGTCTTTCCGGATGCAAAATTTGTTTTTTTAGTCAGAGATCCGTTAGAAACTTTACCTTCCTATTTTTCGCTTCAAGAAAATGTAAAATTCGGAAATCTTCTTTCAGATAAAGAAATGAAGTTATTAAGGAAAGAAACTTATGCTGAAGTAATTGAATGGTATAAAGAGACTGAAAAAGTAAAGTCAAAACTTAATAAAAAACAATTTATAACATTGACTTACCCTCAAATTACAAACGATTTAGAAAACAGTATTAAGTCGTTTTATAAATTTACTGGTAAAAAAATGACTCTGAAATTCCAAAAACAAGTTTCCGATTATGCATCAAAAAAATATGTCAAAAAACACGAAAATAAGACCATTGAAGATTATGGTTTTACCAAAAAACAAATTTTAAACGATTTTGATTTTGTATATCAAGAATACTTTGTATAATTTTCTTTCATGAAATTCTTAAATTTTATTTTCATAGCTTTACTATTGTTTGCAACACAGCTTCATGCTCATTGTCAAATTCCTTGCGGAGTTTACGATGACACAATGAGGGTGAAGATGATTGAAGAGCATACCTTAACAATCTTAAAATCAATGAATTATATAGCATCAAAACAAAGTGATCTTGAACAGCAAAATCAAGTGACAAGATGGATCATGAATAAAGAAGAGCACGCGCAAGAAATTCAAAATATAGTTAGTGAATATTTTTTAACTCAAAGAATAAAGCTGAAAGACGATTCGAAGGAAAGTAAAGACTTGTATCATGCACAATTAACTGCTTTACACAATATTTTATTGGATGCAATGAAATGTAAACAAACTATAAATACAAATAATACCACATCACTGTTAAACAATTTGAAT
Source organism: Fidelibacterota bacterium (assembly GCA_028140795.1). Classification (GTDB taxonomy): domain Bacteria; phylum Fidelibacterota; class Marinisomatia; order Marinisomatales; family Marinisomataceae; genus Marinisoma. Next base: position 127,883 of record JAOIOW010000002.1, on the reverse strand, counting down.
AATTTTGTTAACTTATATTTTGATGATCACGGTAAAAAACATTTAAGAGAACTCAATTGAAAAAAAATTTATTACTAATAGTTTTGTTTATAGCAATTATATTTTTTGGTAGAATTTTACCTCATCCGTACAATTTTACTCCATTAATTGCAGTAACATTGCTATCTAGCTATTCTTTATCAAATAAGTTTCTAGCTATTTTGATACCTCTTGTAGGATTTTGGATAAGTGATTTATTCATGAATAACTATATATATGCAGGATATTTTGCAGATTTTACAGTCTTTAATTCCGGTATGATATGGACATATGGTGCAATTGTATTGGTTGCTTTCATGGGTAGTTCATTTTTAAATAAAATCTCAACAGGTAAAGTTGTGCTGGCAAGCCTTTCTGGATCTACAATTTTTTATCTAATTTCAAATTTTGGAGTATGGGCATTTAGTCCAATGTATGCAAAAACTTTGACAGGACTAGTTCAATGCTATTCGTTGGCGTTACCATTTTACGGTACCTCATTAATGGGTGACTTAATTTATTCTACAATATTATTTGGTGCTTATAAGCTTGTATTTTCTAAAAATTCTAATTTTTTAATATCACAAAGCAAAACTTAAAAGATTTTATTTCATTGGTATTACTTAAATAACTAATTATATTGCTCCATAAATTTTTATTAACTAACAAAGAGAAACAAATGAGTGACAAAGAAAAAGGTACTGTAAAGTTCTTTAATGACAAAAAAGGTTACGGATTCATCACTAAAGAAGATGGAACGGACGTTTTTGTACATTTCTCTAGCATCGTGTCTGAAAATGACTTTAAAACTCTTAAACAAGATCAAGCGGTCGAGTTTGAGGTTGAATCTGATGATAGAGGGGACAAAGCAGTCAATGTATCAGCAGTATAGTTAGTTAGTAATTTCATATCATATTTATTATTTTAGCTTTAGAGAAATGCCTCAGTAGCTCAATGGTAGAGCAGTGGCCTCTTAAGCCATTGGTTGTAGGTTCGAGTCCTTCCTGGGGTACAAAAATCATATGAACATTCATAATAAAAATATCGTTATTACTGGCGCAGCAAATGGAATCGGTCATGCGCTTGCTAAGCGAATAATTCAAGAATCTCCAAAATCAATATCATTGATTGATATTAGTAGTTCAGTGAATGAAGTTGCCAGATCCATGAACGCAGACAGTTATGTCGTTGATGTTTCTAAAGAAAATGATTTTCAATCTGTTTTAAATTGTATTATTGATAAAAATAATTCAATTGATTTATTCTGCTCAAATGCTGGCATACAGCAATTTGGAACATTGGAAACTTCAACAAGTGATTGGCAAAAAAATTGGGATGTTAATGTTATGTCTCACATTTATGCTGCTAAGGTACTGATTCCCCACATGCAAAAACAAGGCTCAGGATATATTATGTTAACTGTATCTGCTGCCGGTTTATTAAATATGCCTGGTGCTATAGCTTATGCGACAACAAAGCATGCTGCAATGGGTCTTGCTGAAAATCTTTCCATTATGTATGGAGACGATGGTATTAAAGTTTCTGCTTTATGTCCTCAGTTAGTTGATACTGATATGGTCAGATCATTTGGAAAACTACCTGAAAATCATCCATTATTAAAGGATGGGTTATTATCAGCGGATGTAGTCGCTGAAGAAGCTATTCAGGGCATTAACAAAGAAAAGTTCTTAATCTTACCCCATAAAGAAGTAGCAAAATACATTCAGGGTAAAGCATTCGATTACGATGCTTGGATTGAAGCAGTAAGAAAGTTGGTTCCATGAAATTTTTAAAAAATAAATTTGTGAAGTGGTTAATTTTTTTAAGATTTTTCTTCCCAGAGTTATCGAGAAAAAATCAAATACTTTTCTGTCTACAATTCATTTTTTTTGTTGCTAGCATTACATTATTTTTTCTACATATTGACAAAATGAATATAGCAATTTATCACCTCATTGCTACATTTGTATTTGCTTTAAGCATGGGGAATATGATATCTAATAGCTTTAAGATATAATTAATTTATATCTTAAAAACCAAAAGCAATACCAACGTACAATCCTTTAACAAGTAATTGTAGCTGGTTATATTCTTTTTCAGTGTACAGAGCGTAGTTTAATCCAACATTAAGATATGCTGTAGAATTATTTAGCTGAAATAACTTACCAAAAGTACCTTGTAGATGTTGATCATCTTCGTCTTTGGGTTTATAAACACCGGCCATATAAAAATCTGGAAAAGTGTACATTAATCCAAGACCATACTCAGTACCGTTTCCATTCTCTTTATAGTATCTTGCATAAAGACCGAGATTATCTACAACAAAGTAAGCAAGCTCTGGTTTTAAAGTAAAGGTAGGGTCGCCTTGAACATTTTCAGGGGCATTATTTCCAACAACATCATATGCTAAAATTTCACTTCCCATCAAAAAAGTACCTTGAGAAATTTGACTTCCTAAAATACCATAATCTGAGTCCTGAGCATTAGTATTGCTCATTGAAAAGAAAATTAAAAAAGTTAAGATATATTTTTTCATAACACTCCTATATTTTTTAATAATATAATAATTCTAATTTGTTATTAACAGTTTATTTATATCATCAATTAAATAACTCATTTCGAGCTCAGAAGTACCATTATAAACTCCCCTAATTCTTTGTTGGTCATCAATTAGTACAATATTTTCAGTATGAATTAAACTATTTTCAACATGGTTATCAACGGATGCTATGGCAAAATAACCCAATTGTGCCATTTTAATGATTTCATCTATGTCGCCCCTTAATAAAAACCAATTATTTCCATCAATTTCATTGATTTCTTGGTATTTCATTAATCGTTCAACAGTATCTATCTCTGGATCTACAGAATGTGATAATATTATGATTTCATCATCAAAAGCATTTTGAACTATTTTTAAGTTTTTAGTTAAATCGATACATATTGATGGACAGGAAGTAAAAAAGAAGTTTGCTACATATAGCTTATCTTGAACATCCTCATTGCTTACTTTATCACCAAATTGATTTGTAAATGAAAAATTTGGTATTTCATGAGTTGTTTTTCCAATAAGACTAGGATGGACTAGCGTCGGCCTCAAATCTGCTGGAGTAAAAATGGGTAGTTCAAATTCATTTTCAACCTTAGTTAGCTGATACCAAATAAGAAGAGTAGTGGCTATTACAAATAGAATTAATTTGTTTTTCATTTATAGTATTTAAATTAATGGATAATAATTCAAAATGAAAAAAACTTATACAATATCTGGAATGACATGTAATAGTTGTAAATCAAGTATTCACCAAAATTTAAATGAAATACCGGAAGTTGAATCTCTTGAAGTGAATCTCGAAAAAGCTGAAGCAATCATTTTTATGAAAAGCAATATTGAAATATCAAAACTTCAAAATGTTTTACCATCAAAATTTCATATTGAAGAAAAGGTAATTGATGATTCTGATGAACTCAAGAATGAGCCAAGCATCGAAAGTGATAAAGAAAAATCTAAGTTACAGCAACTCAAACCTTTGTTCATAATACTTATATATATATCTGTTGCAAGTGTATTAATGAATTTTAAAAATTGGAATTCTTCTGAAGTCATGTTGGATTTCATGGGATTGTTTTACATAGTTTTTAGTTTTTTTAAAATGTTAGATCTTAAAGGCTTTCCTGAATCTTTCAGCATGTATGATCCATTAGCAAAAAGATTGCCAATATATGGATGGATTTACCCATTTATCGAGACAGGATTGGGGTTGATGTTGTTGATGCGTTTCGAGATTAAGATTGCTTTAATTATTACTCTAATTGTTTTAGGAATCACAACGATTGGGGTAACAAAAACATTATTAGATAAGAAATCAATAAGGTGTGCGTGTTTAGGGACAGCTTTAAAACTTCCTATGACTGAAGCCACATTTATTGAAAATATTATTATGATCGCAATGGCTATATCAATGTTAACTAACTATACTGTTGTTTAGATGTCATTTATTTTTCTATTTAATCTTGTATTATCATTTTTTGCTGTAGGTTTAATTTGGACTATACAATTGGTACACTATCCATCAATGAGGTACATTTCTAAAGATAAGTTTCCAGCATATCATAATTTTCATTCTATCAGAATTTCTATCTTAGCAATGCCATTAATGTTTGGTGAGCTTGTCACTTCGATAATGCTTTGGTACCAAAATTTCAACAACGCTATTCAAAATTTATTTCTTATAAACTTAATTATAGTTGTATTGATTTGGTTGTCTACATTTTTAATTCAAGTGCCTTTACATAATGCATTATCCAAAGAAAAAAATACAGAAAAATTATCTAGGTTAATTTGTACAAACTGGATTAGGACCATATTATGGACATCAAGATCAATTTTGATGATTTTGTTTCTTGCATTTGCAATGGACTTGATTTAATTGCATGAAAATTTAATTATTTTATTTAGATTCACTTCATGACATCAAACGAATTCATATTATTTGGTTCAACTCATATACTAACTCTATTTATAATCTTTGGAGCTTCATTTGCTTTCTCTTTTTATGTTAAAAATGATTACAATGAAATTAGATATGCTATGTTTGAAAAGATTTTGGCTTACCTTTTAATTTTTAATGAATTGTTAAAACCATTTTATTTGAATTATTTTAGTCCAGAAGATTATAATTGGACGAACACTATTCCTTTACATGCGTGCCATTTTTCATCTTATGCAACAGGACTCTTTTTAATAACACGAAATCAAAAGTTTTTCGATTTCGCTTACTTCTGGGGTCTTGGGGGAGGAACAATGGCTCTTTTAACTCCAGATATTGAGTTCACTTTCCCTGATTTAGATTTCATTACATTATTTTCTGGACATGGTTTATTATTTTTTGCCCTTTTATACATTGCAATTGGAATTAAGCAGAATATCACATTTGAATCTTATAAAAATGCTATAAAATTTTCTCTTTATATACTTCCAGTAGTATACATAATAAATGTGTTGGTTGGAGGTGAACCTGGCTTTGAAGCTAACTTATGGTATTTGATGAAAGCGCCTACCGGTGAATCTTTAATGAGCTTTTTCCCAAGCCCACCTTTACATGTTATACCGCTTTTCCCGATTGTAATGTTTGTTTTCTATCTTTTATATTTACCATACAAATTCAAGGAGAAGAATAATGATTAAAACAATATTAGTTTTTTCAATGTTTTTCAATGTTTTGAATGCAAGTGATAATTTTTTAGAAAAAAAATTTCCAACTATTGAGGGAATATCTCTTTCAGGCAATGATGTGAAGTTTCCAGATGTTTTGATTGGGAAACCATCAGTTTTAGCAGTTGCGTTTAAACAAAAAGCACAATTATGTATTAACTCTTGGGCAGATGAATTTTTCCCTAAATATGGTATTAACAAAGATGTGCATTACTACGAAATTCCAATGTTAGGAGCTCAGTGGACCATGGCAAGAAATTGGATTGATGGTGGAATGCGTGGCGGAGTTCCCAAGCCTTTGCACGACTATACAGCAACTTACTACGGTCCTTTAAGATCTTACTATAAGTCACTGGGAATATCATCAAAGGGTGATTGTTATATGTATGTTCTTGATAAAGATGGAATCATTAAAAATCGTTTCAATGGATTTGCCACAAAAGAGAGTTTAGAAGAAATGTTTAAACTAATTGACTCGCTTAATGAGTAAGGTAACTGAAAATTTCGAGCTTTACTTAAAAGCTACAGAATCTGCTGCCATAGCTGCTGCACAACTAAGAGGAAATGGTGATGGAAAAGCTGCAGATAAAGTTGCAACTGAAGCAATGAGAAAAGTTCTTCAAGATTCAGAGGTACACACAAGAGTCGTAATTGGTGAAGGAGAAAGAGATGATGCACCAATGCTTTACATAGGCGAAGAGATGGGTAATCCTGAAAGTGATTTAAAAATTGATATTGCAGTTGATCCTTTAGAATGTACCAATCATTGTGCTAAAGATTTACCTGATGCATTATCTGTCTTAGCTGCTGCACCAAGAGGAGCTTTATTGAATGCTCCTGATACATACATGAACAAGTTGTGTGGCTCATCAAAATTAATGGGTCACATTGCTCTTGATAATTCAGTTGAAGAAAATTTATCTCAAGCAGCAAAAGCTTTACAAAAAAATATTTCTGAATTAAAAATTATAGTAATGGATAGAGAAAGACATATTGATTTAATATCTATCTTGAAAGATTTAGGTGTTCAACCAATCCTGATTGGAGATGGTGATGTTTCAGGAGGATTAAAAGCAGTTGAAGGATCTGTTGATTTGTTGTATGGAATAGGTGCTGCTCCCGAGGGAGTTATTACGGCTACAGCTGTAAAAGCTATGGGTGGTTTTTTTGAAGGAAGGCTTCATTTTATGGATGAGTCATTTAAAGAAAGGGCCTTGAAAATGTTAGGTAGTGATATAAATAATTTATGGTCAGCTGATGATCTTTGTAGATCAAGCGACTCTTTTTTTATTGCAAGCGGAGTTTGCTCAGGATGGATCCCTGGAGTTAAATTTGATGGTAATAAAGCTGAAGTAACCTCAAAAATTATTTTTGGCGATTCAAGTGAAACACAAATAATAACAAACGAATATATTTTAGGAGAATAAAATGTCAGAATTGCACGCAGTTGCACATAAAATGGTTGAAAAAGGTAAAGGAATTTTAGCTGCCGATGAAAGCACACCAACTTGCGCTAAACGCTTTGCAAGCATCAATACAGATTCAACAACAGAAAGCAGAAATTTTTATAGAAATATGCTTTTTACAACCGAAGATATTGAAAAATACATAAGCGGTATCATTTTATTCGACGAAACTTTTCACCAATCAGAATTATCATCAGGAATTAAATTTCCAGAATATTTATCATCTAAAAATATAATTCCTGGTATTAAAGTAGATCAAGGTTTGGAAGACTTTAGTCCTTATGAGAAGTTGACAAAAGGCTTAGATGGTTTGTCAGAAAGGCTTGGTAAATATTATGCACTTGGAGCACGATTTGCTAAATGGAGGGCTGTAATAACTCCTGGAGATAGTATACCAACTAATGATTGTATATTAGCAAATGCAAAAAATCTTGCTAAGTATGCAAAGAAATGTCAACAAGCCAATCTCGTTCCTATTGTAGAACCAGAGGTGCTCATGGATGGAGTTCATACTATTGATGAATCTTTTGAGATTACTTCAAGAACACTAAAAATGGTTTTTGATCAGCTAGATGAACATAATGTTAGTTTGCAAGGCATTGTCTTAAAGCCAAATATGATTCTTTCTGGTTATGAGTGTTCTTATCAGGCAAGTATTGAAGAAGTTGCCGAAAAAACTGTAAACTGCTTATCTGCTCATGTACCATCAGAAGTTCCTGGAATAGCTTTTCTATCAGGGGGTCAATCTGATGAAGACGCAACATTGCATTTAAATGAAATGAACAAATATGAAACAGATTGGAACTTAACCTTTTCGTATGGTAGAGCTCTACAGCAGTCAGCATTAAAAGCTTGGTCAGGTAAAAAAGAAAATGTTACAGATGCTCAAGAAGCATTTATTGAAAAGGCCAAAGCTAACAGCCTAGCTACAGTTTCAGGATTGTAATTTATAACTTACTTTGAAAGACAAGAATAGTAGTTGTTGACTCAATTGTAAAATGATCTTCAAGTGATAAATTTCTAACTGCATCATCTGAAGGTTTTAAATGGTAAGACTGTAAAGGATATTTCAAATTTTCTGAATTTACAGTTGAGCTTCCCTTCATACAGAAAAGACTCACTTTTTGACCCTTAAATGATTCAAATTTTTTGTTACCCATACAAGGGCTAATCACTGAAAAATCTGTAAAAGCTTTCCAAGAAATTTTCTCACCAAAATCACTTAATGTATAATAGTTTCCAAGAAAATGATCTTCACTCTCTCCAGATATTCCAAAAATAGAAATATCTAAAATATTTTTTTCAATACACCATTCTAAGGTTTTGCGAAAGTCAGTTTTGTTTTGATTTGGGGTTTTAACTAACTCTATATTTTTATTGTTAATATTTTGTAATGAATCAAGGTCCCCAATAATTACATCTGGAATAATTTCTAAATCAAAAAGCTTATTTGCTGATCCATCTACAGCGATGATATAATCGGAATTAGTTATTTGATTAATTATGTTATCATCAGTAGGCATTTGACCATTCAAAATCACCGATACATTTTTTTTATTATTCATATGAAAGTTTACGAAAAGAATTGTAAATATTGTCCTTGATTAATATTATTGACAACTAAAAATGAAAAAATTTTATTTATTAATTCTATTACTTAGCATTTCTTTTTCTCAAGATATCAAATTTTTTGGAACGATTTTAGATTCCGAAACCAAAGAGCCCATTATTGATGCTAATATAGTTTTCATAGGAAGTAATTTCGGATCTGCATCTGATTCAAATGGAAATTTTTCTGTTACAAATCTTCAAAAGCAAGAGTATGAAATTTTAATTTCTGCAATTGGATACAAAGATATTATAGCTTCAGTCAATTTGATTAATCAGGATAGCTATGTTTTTGAATTAATTCCTGAACCAGTACTATCAAGCGCTCTTAATGTTGTCGGAAGATTCCCTTCAAAACATCTTCCTTATTTTACTCAAAATATATCTAATGAGAAAATTTCGGACTATAATTATCAAACTATGTCTGAACTTTTTAGAAATATTGGAGGAGTAGACGTTCAAACTGCGCATGATAATGGTAGAAATGCAAATTTTTCCATTCGTGGATCATCTGATTATAAGCCAGGAGGATATAATAATAGAGTTTTAGTTCTTCTTGATGGATTTCAAATAAGTATGCCATATTCCGGTTCTATCGATTGGAATGCAATGCCGCTTGATTTTTTAGAGCGTGTTGAAGTAGTCAAAGGTCCAGTTTCTTCGCTTTATGGGCAAAATTCGATGGGTGGAATAATTAATCTAGTTACTAAAAACTATTCTGATGAATTTTACAACATCAAAGCAACTGTCGGAAGTTTTGATTCAAAAGATGTAAATCTTACCATGAGCAATATTACTGATAATATTTCTTACACAGCTTTGCTCCAACATAAAAAAGGAAATGGACATAGATTTAATGCTCAATATGAACAAAACAATTTTTATACCAAAATATTTAATAAGAAACAGGATTTATCGGTATCATTAATAGCAAATAAATCTGTAAATGGTCAACCTGGTTTCTACGTTGAAGACAGACCTAGCTTGACTTCTTATAGGATTTCTAATAGAGATTCAGTTTATTTACAATTGTTTAAAAAACAAACGTTGGATGCTAGCAATAATATTGTTTATTCACTTAGTATGAATCATTTCTACACAAATTATTTTGACAGAGACGATACTCCAATAGAAGAAATTCAAGAACAAACATTTTATAATGACACCAGTTTGAATCTGAGAGCAGAATACCAAAAATTAGTCAGTAATAAATCATATTTGATCTTTGGTTCAGATATCATATTGGAACAATCTGATATTTCAATATATAGAAATATTTATGATGATTTAAAACAAATTACAGGCGGTTTTTTTGCACAAAACAGAATTCAATTAAACGAAAAATTGCTTTTGGGGCTAGGATTAAGATTTGATTATAGAAATGTTGATAGAGGAAGTGAATTTAGCTACAAGTCTTTTAGCGATGTTTCACCAAAAATTAATTTAACCTTTAAAAGAGATAATTTTTCAACATGGAATTTTGCATTGAGTAAGGGCTTTAGATCTCCTTCTTTATCTGAACTATTTTTACAATATGAATCTGATTATGGATTAAATACACAAGGAAATCCAAATCTTGAACCTGAACAACTTTATGGGCTGGACATATCCTTTGATCGTTCTAATAAATCTAATCTTACTTATTCTGTAAGTACATTTTATTATAAATATGAGGATATGATTGATTTTGTTTATGGGTTACCTGTTATAGCCCTCAATAGATCTGATATAAGTTCATGCGGCTTGGAATCTAATATATCGTATCAACTAAATACAAATTTTAATCTAGATTTGGGTTATACATATCTTAGAGTGAATGATATAAATGATATTGATCCTATTCTTTATAGACCAAATCATAAGCTTATATCAAGCATAAAGTATAAGTCAAATAATATAAGACATATTATTTCTATGAGATATCAGTCTGAGCAGGATTATCAAGATTTTTTAAGTGATGAAAGAGAATATGAAGGGAGTGAAATAAAATTTCCAATTGAACAGCTTGATTCCCTAATTTTATTTAATTATATAGGTAGCTATGAGTTAAATAATAGAGATAAGATATCTCTTAAAATATCCAACTTATTTGATAAGCAATATGAATTAATTCAAGATTTCCCAATGCCGGGTAGAACGATTAGTTTGATGTACGATAAAACATTTTAGTCTTTTGAGACACAATCTCAATAAATTTGCTTGACCTAAATTCTTTTCATTATTATAATTCTTGTAACTTATAAAGGGGAAAAAATGAATATCATAAAAAAACTATCACTATTTACAGTTGTTTTTTCAATATTGTTTTTGGTTTCTTGCGAGGATGACTCAAGTGATCCAGCAACATCGGGAACATTGAATATATCAATTAATTTAACAAATCCTGATTCATGGCCTGCTGAGGGAACAGTATTTTGTTCTTTAGATAAAACTTGGCCTCCTTCAGGTGCACCATATAAATCTGTTGTACTGCAAAGTGCTCAGGTGCAAAATGGTCAAATTTCTTTAGTATTTGAAGATTTGGATTTTGATACTTATAAATTATTGTCAGTATCATGGTTAGATCCAGCTAATCCTAATCCTGCTTGTAATCAGGCAGTATGGGGAACACATAGTGGAAGCATTCAAGCGTTTTATGCAGATGCAGTACCTTTTACATTTAGTGCAGAAAACTCTGAATTAAGTCTAGTTGTAAGCGCAGTAGCTAATACTCAGACGCCTCAATGTCCTCCAAGCTAAAGAAGTTTATTAGAATCTATAAAAAAGGCGAATATTACATTCGCCTTTTTTTATTTTAATTGATCAGACACAAAGCTCCAATTAATAGAGTTATTTAAAATTGCTTTAACGTAATCTGGTCGAACATTTTTATAATCTAAATAATAGGCATGTTCCCAAACATCTATTCCCATAAGAGCATGTTTTCCATGTGCTAAGGGATTTTCACCATTAGGTGTTCCTAAGATTTCTAGCGATGAATCATTTTGAACTAACCAGCACCAACCACTTCCAAAAACTCCAATTGATTGTTGAACAAATTGATCTTTAAAAGAATCAAAATCTCCAAATGATTCTTCAATCATTGCATGAAGTTTTCCACTTGGAGCACTTTCACCTCCTGGTTTCATTTGATCCCAATAAAGAATATGATTCCAAGCTTGACCAGCATTATTAAAAATTTTCTGATCCTTATTTTTAAAACTTTCTACAACTACATCTTCAAGGCTCATATCATTATATTTAGTTCCTTCAGCTAAAGTATTTAGCATATTAAAATATGCTAAATGATGTTTACCATAGTGAAGTTGAATAGTATCAGATGATATGACTGGAGATAATTCATTTTCTCCAAAAGGTAGTGGGGGAAGATTAAATTTTTTTGCATCATTCATAAAAAACTCCTTTTAATCAATTTTTAATTCATAAATTTAATTCCAATTTAATTGATATAATAAACATAAATAGGGAAAAATATGGCAAAAGTAAAATTAGGTGAATTTGAAGTAACACTAAATGGAGATTTACCCTCTGTTGGAAGTCAATTACCAGATTTTTTATTGGCAGATGGTGATTTAAAGAATGTTAGTTTGGAACAGTTTAAGGGTAAAAAATTAGTTTTAAATATTTTTCCAAGCATGAGTACTCCAGTCTGTTCAGCTGCAGCAGTAAAATTTAATGCTTTAGCAAGCCAGTTTGAAAATACAGTTATTTTATGTATTTCTAGAGATTTAGGATTTAGTCATAAACAGTTTTGTCTAAATCATAATATCAATGATGTAATTTTCTTATCAGATATGAGAAATGAAGATTTTGCCAATGAATATGGCGTACTTCATACTAATGGAAAATTTCAAGGTCTACTTGCTAGATCAGTAATTGTTACAGACTCTAATCATGAGATTGTTCATACTCAGCTTGTTGAACAGACAGGGCATGAGCCTGATTATGATAAAGTAGTTGAATTACTTACTTAGTAATTAGAACAGGACAATTACATTTTTGCGCAATACTTAAAGGTTTGCTGCCAAAAAAGTATTTCATTATTGGATTTTTTGGAGAAACTCCAAGAATCACAATGCTATCATCTTTTGCGTAATTGACAATAGAATTTACGGTAGGGCCATCAATTAATTTTGTTGTGGTTTTAATTCTATTTTTTGAAAACTTTTCTTTTGTTTTCTTAAGTATTTTTTCTACTTCTTCAATCGATTTTTTCCCTTCCGGAACCGAAACTATTTCAACATTGAGTTTATAAGATTTTGCAAAATTTATAGCAGTTTCTATAGCCATATCTGAACCTTTGGAATCATTTACCGGAAGGAGTATTTTATACTTTTTACTTACAGAATAATTTTTGACAACAAAAACTGAACTATCTATAAATTGAACCAATTTTTGATGAATCCCTGTATTCCCACCACCACCAATTATGGTTATATCATGCTTATTAGTTTCTACTTCATTTTTTAGTTGTTCAATTATTTCTCCTGTGCGCATGATTAAATCAATTTTATCTGACTGTTGTCCTTTTAGTAACACTTTCATTCTTGAATTTTCTTCATCAACTAGTAGGTAATCATCAAATTTATTGGAGTCTTTTTCTTCAATGTATTTTTTAGATATCAAGAAATCATACGCCCACTCAAGCGTTCTAATTCCAGGCCTATAAAGTTCTCTATCATCCAAATTTTGATGTACTACACTTACATCTTTTTCTGAAAATTGACTTATTTTTTTACCAACATATGCAATAGTAGTTGATGATTTAAATGAATTTGCAATTTTCATTCCAAGATCTAAGGTAGGTTTTGAGAATTCTCTTCCACCAATAGCAATTAAAATTTTCATAGCGTTACCCAATAAAATTGTGACATTAAATACAAAATAATAATCGAAATAATAAACATCAATATTCCAACTCTAAAAAACATTTTAGTCGAAACTAATCCAGTAGAGTATATAATCATTGCTGTTGGAGATGAAATTACAGTTAAGAATGAAAACCCTGAGGCTATTGCTGAAGAAAGAGCAAAGGAAATATCTGTTGGATGAAGCTCAATCGCCATTGGTCCAATTAAAGATACAGTAGCTGAGCTAGTAAAAAAGTTAGCAGTGAGCCCTGACAAAACTGCCATTATTGACCAACTTATATTCATTGAATTTGAAGGCAATGTTGCTAATAATTCATTGAATTTTAAAACAAGCCATGATGAAGCGCCTGTTTCATTTATTTGAAACCCTAGTGAAATTGTAGCTGCAAAAAGAAGAATGACTCCCCAGTTTGTATTTTTATTTATCTCTTCCCATGAAATCATTCCAAAAATCATAAACGTTAATGCTCCAGCAAGTGCAATGATTCCCAAGCCATAAATATCATTAAATGCAAACCAGCTTGAAACTATACCAATAATGATTAAACATGAAAAAAGATGGTTTATATTTTTTTTCACATCTGTTTTACCAACATTTTTTTTGAACCCACGCATCTTAATATTGTTCAATGAAGATGGAAAAGTAAATTGAAGCACAAAATAGGCCACAACTAACTGAATAATTAAAATCGGATATGCGTGCTTCATCCATTTCCAATAATCAATACTGACGTTACTAAATTCTTGAAGATAGTTAATCATAATAACATTTCTAGCACCACCTGATGGTGTTCCAATTGATCCAATAATTGTACCATAAGCGATTGAAAATAGAGTAAGCAGCACAGCATTTTTTCCATCTGCTTGTTGGGTATCAATATTTCTTATAACCGATAAGCCAATTGGTAGCATAATTGCAATAACTGTATGCTCCCCCAGGAAAGAAGATAGAATAGCAGAGATAGTCATTAGTCCTGCTAAAAACATTCTTTTACTTTTCCCAAAAATTTTAATAATCAGTTTTGCTAATCGTATATCAAGTCCTTGATGTACAATTGCAATAGCGAACATTAATGAGCCCATTACAAATAATACTGCATCATTCATAAATGAAGAGGCTACAACATCTGGAGGTGCAACTCCAAGAACAACTTGCAAAACTAACGTAAGCAATGCAATAGCTGGAAATGGTATAGGTTCAAATGTTACAAGCATAAACACAAGTAGAAGTATAATTAAGCTGTGATAGGCTGGAACTGTAAGTCCAACTGGCGTAGATAAATTCAAAAGAAATATTGAAATAATTACACTATACACAAACCATTTTTTTTGAGAAAACCAGAAAAGAATTGATGAAGAAATAACTTTATATGATTCGTTCATGAATTTGAATTTATCATATTTAATCAAAAAAAGTTAATACTTAAGTTTTATCTCTTGACTGAATACCATTATAGACGTAATGTTTACACATAATTTTATAAAAATTATTAAAGTTTTTTATAAGAGTTAAAATGCAAATATTTCCAAGATGGACAAATAATTTTCCAGGAATTTTCCTGATAGCAGTTTTCCTGCTAGTCTTTTCGTTATCTTCTTTTATTTGGTACTATGGATCTCCCTATTATACAGATGTTGGTTATGCGCCAACTCAACCAGTTCCATATAGTCATAAATTACATGCTGGTGATATGGGTATAGATTGTCGATACTGTCATGTTGGCGTTGAACAGGGCTATTCAGCAGTAATACCTCCAACTGAAACATGTATGGGCTGTCATACTTATGTAAAAACTGATAGCGAGAAATTGAAATTAGTAAGAGAAAGTTGGGAAACTGGAAAACCAATTGAATGGATTAAAGTTCACATGCTTCCAGAATACGCTTATTTTAATCACAGCGTTCATGTTAATTCTGGAGTAGCTTGTATATCTTGTCATGGAAATATTGCAGAAATGGAAGTTGTTTATCAAGTCCAACCTTTAAGTATGGATTGGTGTCTAGATTGTCATAGATCTGATGCACCTGAAGTAAGACCTGTAAGTGAAGTAACCAATATGTATTGGACTCCACCTGCAGATTATGATCAATTTGTTTCATCGTGGGTAGCAGAACATGGTGAAGAAAGACCTGTTGAGGATTGTCAAAAATGTCACAGATAGAAAAGAAGAATCAAGAATTTGTAAAGACTAATTCTCATGTTCTTGAGGATACTACTAATCAAGAATTTGGGTATTGGAAAAGTCTCAAAGATATTTCATCAGAAGATGATTATAATCGTTTTTTAAAACAATCTGAGCATAATGTTGATAACGGTCTTTCAAGAAGAAACTTTTTATCATTGATTGCTGCATCAGTTGCACTTGCCGGATTAGAGGGTTGCAAAAAGCCTGTTCAAAAAATAATCCCTTATGTTGAAGCTGAAATTGGTACAATTCCAGGTATTCCAAAATATTATGCAAGTACTTTACCTTTCAAAAATAATGCTTTAGGCGTTGTTATTGAAAATCATGATGAAAGACCCGTAAAAGTTGAGGGTAATGAAAAACATCCCACTACTTTAGGTAAATCAAATTCCTTTGCACAGGCTAGCACTTTAGAAATGTATGATCCCGATAGGGCACGAGGTGTAAAGTTTGAAGGCAATAAAGTTGATTGGAATGAATATTTAAAATTTGCTAAAAGTCTCAATGATGGCAATGGCAAAGGTTTGGCAGTACTCATGCAAGAGTCATCTTCACCAACTATTAAGTCTATTCAAGAAGACTTTAAAAAGAATTTACCAAATGCAGATTGGGTTGTATATGAATCAGTTAATAATGAAAATTTATATGACGGAATCGGACTAGCGTTTTCAAAAAGATTGCAACCGCTTTATAGATTAGAAAAAGCTCAGATTATAGTTTCATTGGGTTCAGACTTTTTGGGAGTTGATGATAATAATATATACCATACAAGAAAGTTTGCCCAAAATAGAAACATTGTTGACGAAAATAGCACCATGAATAGATTGTATGTTGCTGAAAGCTCTATATCATCTACCGGTTCAAGCGCTGATCACAGGCTAAATGTCCCTCAACATGAGATGGAAAATTTATTAGCTGAATTAGCTTATGAGCTCAAACAGCTTGGATTAAGAATTGAAGCCAAAAAAGTTAAGAGTTCAAATAATTTATGGGTTAAAGCTGCCGCTAAAGATTTATTTGATGGAAGAGGTGAATCAATTATAATTGGAGGTTCATCTTTATCTAAAGAGTTCCACCAATTGATTGCTCTAATTAATTATAATTTAAAAGCCCCTGTTGATTATTATCCTTTAAATATGTCTCAAGTTTCATCGATAAAGAATTTTGAGTCACTTTGCAATGACATGAAAAATGGAAAGATTAATAATTTAATCATTCTTGGCGCTAATCCAGTCTATGATTCTCCTGCTGATTTTGATTTTGCAGAATCATTGAAAAAAGTTAAAAATTCAGTTCATTTAACTAATATCATTGATGAAACCTCAAAGCTATGTTCATGGAATATTGCTATGAACCATTATTTTGAATGTTGGGGAGATGCAATGACTTACGATGGACATGTAAGTATTGTTCAACCTCAAATTATGCCATTATTTGATTCTAAAAGTATCATCCAAATACTTTCTCCAATCGTTTACTCGAAAGAGCAAAGTGCGTATGATACTGTTAAAAATGTTTGGAAATCAAACATTATTAAAAGTGGAAATTTTGATAGAGAATGGGATAAAGTTTTACATGATGGGTTATATAAAAAACCAATTTTTAAAAAGTTGAATGTCAGGCCTGCTTCAAAAATATCTACAGCTGTACTAAATAATTATAGTTTAGATAATGATAAGTTTGAAATTGTTTTTTGTCCTTCTTCATCTGTTTACGATGGAAGGTATGCAAACAACGGTTGGTTGCAAGAGATTCCTAAACCAATTACAAGCCTAACTTGGGATAATGCTGCACTAATTAGTATGAAGGTTGCAAAAAAACTAAATATCAAAAATGGTCAAATGTTAGAAATCTCAGTTGGAGATAATACTATAAATATTCCTGCTTTTATAACACCAGGACAAAATCAAAAATCAATAACCCTCGAATTGGGTTATGGGAGAAAATTCAATGGAAGAATTGGAAATGAAGTTGGATTTAATGTTTATCCATTAAGAAGTTCTGATAGTCCATCATTTATATTAAATGGATCTATAAAAGTTTTAAACGAAACATATCCACTAGCTTCAACTCAAGATCATCACGGATTAGAGGATGATAAGTATGCTGCACCAGGTTTTGATGACCTTGCTAACAAAGAGGCACAATCAAGAATCCCAGAATTAGTTAAACAGTCAACATTTGATTACTATAAAGATAATCCTGACTGGGTTCAAAAAAAGGTTGAACAACATAAACCAGATAAGAATAGAAGTTGGGCTGATCATTCAATGTATAATCCTGATTGGGATTATTCAAAAGGACCACAATGGGGAATGTCAATTGATCTAACGAGTTGTACTTCTTGTAATGCTTGTTCCATTGCTTGCCAAAGTGAAAATAATATTCCAGTTGTAGGTAAGCAGCAGGTTATGAATGGTAGAGAAATGCATTGGATAAGAATAGATAATTATTTTGCTGGAGATCCTGACAATCCTGAAGTATCGACTCAATCTGTAGCTTGTGTTCATTGTGAGCTTGCACCTTGTGAATCTGTCTGTCCAGTAGCTGCTACGACACACTCTTCCGATGGTGTAAATCAAATGACTTATAATAGATGCCTTGGAACCAGATATTGTGCAAATAATTGTCCTTACAAGGTAAGAAAATTTAATTTTTACAATTACACAAAAGATTTACCTGAAGTGGTTCAGATGGCAATGAATCCAGATGTTTCTATCAGGTTTAGAGGTGTAATGGAAAAATGTACCTACTGTTATCAAAGAATTAGCTCAGCTAGAATTACTGCAGAAAATGAAGGAAGAGAAATTAAAGATGGAGACTTCCAGGTAGCTTGTCAACAATCATGTCCCGCTGATGCAATTAAATTCGGAGATATAAATGATCCCAACAGTGAAGTTAGCAAAGCAAAAAGAAGAAATCGTGATTATGCATTACTAGCTCATTTGGGTACTGCTCCAAGAACAACTTATTTGGCAAAAATTAGAAATCAGAACCCAATGCTTGTTTCAAAATCTCAAAATGGGAGCTATCAATAGATGTCAATCAAATCAAAAGCCTTGATTAGAGCAGAAAAACTTCTTCCTGGAAACCAGGATTTTACATCTATTACTGATGATATTGCTGGTGTACCTGAACAGAAAAAAACACCAATTCAATGGTGGTTATTATTTGGATTATCACTTTCGCTTTTATCTATTTTTGTTGGAAGCGTTGGATTTCTAATTTGGGAAGGTACTGGAATATGGGGTATTAATAATCCCGTTTTTTGGGGTTGGGCTATCATCAATTTTGTTTGGTGGGTTGGTATAGGTCATGCTGGTACATTGATATCCGCAATCTTACACTTGTTCAGACAGAACTGGAGAAATGCAATTAATAGGTTTGCAGAAACCATGACCTTGTTTGCTGTTATTTGCGCACTAGTTTTTCCTGGAATTCACGTTGGTAGAATATGGGTTGCATATTGGTTCTTACCACTTCCAAACCAAATGGGAATGTGGCCTAACATGCGCAGTCCATTGATTTGGGACTTCTTTGCTGTCTTTACGTATTTTACTGTTTCTTTACTTTTCTGGTACACAGGCTTAATTCCTGACTTAGCAACATTAAGAGATAGAGCAAAAGGTTTGAAAAAGAAAGTTTACGGATTTTTTGCTCTTGGATGGAGAGGTGGAAATCGTCAATGGCAACACTATGAGCTTGCCTATTTAGTGCTTGCTGGTATTTCAACTCCTCTAGTTTTATCTGTGCACAGTGTTGTTAGCTCTGACTTTGCAACAAGTGTAATTCCTGGTTGGCACACAACAATTTTTCCACCTTATTTTGTAGCTGGAGCAATTTATTCTGGCTTTGGGATGGTTATGACCCTTTCAATCATTGCAAGAAAAGTCTATAACTTAGGACACATTATAACTGTTGAGCACTTAGATAAGATGGCTCAGATTATGTTATTAACAGGCTGTATGGTTGGGTATGCCTACTCTATGGAGTTTTTTGTTGCTTGGTATAGTGGAAATCCATACGAATCCTTTGCATTTGTTAATAGAGCTTTAGGTCCATATTGGTGGGGTTATTGGGCAATGATATTTTGTAATGTTGTAGTACCTCAATTCTTTTGGTTTGAAAAATATAGAAGACACATTCCATTTTTATTTATTACCTCTATTCTTGTGAATATTGGAATGTGGTTCGAAAGATTTGTTATTGTTGTTATCACACTTCATAGAGATTTTATGCCTGGAGCATGGGCAATGTATAATCCAACAATGTGGGATGTTGCTATTTACTTGGGAACGTTCGGATTGTTTTTTACAGGATTTTTATTATTCCTAAGATTTTTACCAATGGTTTCAATTGCAGAAGCAAAATTAGTTTTACCTGAGTCGGATCCACATCATGGAGAAAGTCATGAGTAAATATGGTGTAATAGCAAAGTTTGACAATCCTCAATCATTGGTGCATGCTGCAGAAAAAGTAAGAGATGAAGGTTTTACTAAATTTGATTGTCATTCACCATTTCCAATTCATGGTATGGATGATGCCATGGGTTTAAAACGTTCAAAGCTTGGTTATGTTATTGGAGCAATGGGTTTAACGGGAGCATTATTTGGATTTGGGCTACAAACTTGGATTCATTCTATTGAATATCCAATGAACATTAGTGGTAAGCCATATTTTGCATATCCTGCGTATGCTATTATTACTTTTGAGTTAATGGTTTTATTTAGTGCTTTTGGTGCAGTATTTGGAATGATGTTCTTTAATCGTATTCCAAGATTCCATCACCCTGTTTTTTATTCTGAAAAATTTTCTGATGTCAGCAGTGATGCATTTTATGTGAGCATTGAAATTGATGATCCTAAGTATGATGAAAGTGGTGTAATCGATTTTTTAAAAAATATTGGTGGAACTGAAATAGAGGTATTGACAGATGAGAATTAATATTATTTTATTTTGTTTACTATTTCTGACTGGATGTTTTAGAGGTTCAAAGTTTGAAAGTACTCCAATACATTTAAATCCAAATATGGATAATCAACAGAAATATCGTTCTTTGGAAGAAAGTAATTTTTTTACTGATGGATCAACCATGAGAAAGCCTATTGAAGGAACTGTAGCAAGAGGAATGATTGCTGAGAATCATTCATTTATTAGCGGTAAAAATGATGATGGCACATTTATAATGTCTAACCCACTTGAATTGTCTGCTGAAGTTCTTGATAGAGGACAGGAAAGGTATAACATTTATTGTAGTGTTTGCCATTCACAGGTTGGTAACGGAAAAGGTATTGTAACGCAATATGATTATCCAGTAATTCCAGCAAATTTACATGATCAACGCATCAGAGAGCAAGCCGATGGTGAGATGTATAATACTATAGTGTATGGTCTACGAAGTATGCCTGCTTACGGTTATCAGATAGATACTGAAGATGTTTGGTCGATCGTTCATTATGTAAGAGCGCTTCAAAGAAGTCAAAATGCTACTTTTGAAGATTTGCCAGAAGAAGAGCAAAATAAATTAGGTGACAATTCATGATGAATCTTGATCCAAAGACTTATTCTTATGTTTCAAAAAAATCAAATAATTTGATTCTAATTGCAGTTGGTTACATTGCAATACTTTTAACTTGGTTTTTTGGCTCATCAGATAAGGTGTTTTACTTCTCATACTTAACTTCATATTTTTATTGGTTGAGTATCATTTTAGGTGGAATGTTCTTTATTATGGTGCATTATGCTTTTTCAGCAACTTGGAGTGTGTCTATAAGAAGAATCATGGAAAATACAATTATGTTAATACCGTTATTCACTCTACCATTTATTCCAATTATTTTTGGCATGGAAAAGTTATTTAAATGGCTTCCTAATCACTACTATTGGAAAACTCATGATTTTGAGGCTGATTATTTAATTCAACACAAATTAGCATATTTAAATGAAGACTCATTTATTTTCAGAGCATTCCTATATTTTGCTTTATGGAATATTATAGCACTATTTATTTACTTTAATTCTATGAGACATGATAAAAGCGGTGACATAAAAATTTTGGAGAGACTAAGATATTTTTGTATGAGTCCAATGGGCGTCTTTTTCTTTATTAGTCTTACGTTTGCAGGATTGGACTGGCAAATGAGTCTTGATCCGCACTGGTATTCAACTATGTATGGTGTTTACACATTTGCAGGAGCTTTCTTGGCATTCTTAGCTTTCTTAACATTTACTATAATCAGATTACAGGATCAGGGATATTTAAAAGATATAGTATCTATCGAACACTTTCATGATTTAGGAAAGTACTTATTTGCTTTTACAGTATTCTATTGCTATATAGCTGGCGCACAATTTTATTTCATTTGGTACAGTAATATTCCAGAGGAAACCATATGGTATCTCCACAGATGGGTTGGCTCTTGGAAAGCTATAAGTGTATTATTAATTGTAGGAAAATTTTTCATTCCATTTTTCATTTTAATTTTTAGAGGTTCGAAAAGAAATATTAGGTTATTACAAGTTATGACCATTTGGGTTTTATTTATGCATTATATAGATATTAATTTTATCATAATGCCTACTGTACATAAACAAGATTTTTATTTTGGTATTTACGATTTGATTACAATGTTAAGTTTTGCATTAATTTTCATTGGGGGTTTTAAATACATAACTTCAAGATCAAATCTTGTACCATTAAATGACACAGAGCTTGTACATTCAATTAATCACAGGAATCATTAATCATGGATCATAATTCAGGGTACGAAAAAAAAGACATTCCAGTAAGACCAGTACTAATAGGAGGAGTTATATTTATTCTAACTGTTCTAGGTACCATTTACATGCTTTATGAATACTATATTCGAGTTCTTGATAGCACTACTTATGAATTTAAGTTAAGTAAGCGTTCAACTAACTTAGAAGAGCTGAATAAATTTGAGCAAGAAAATCTTAATAGCTATAAAGCTAAAGATGGTCAAGAAAACAGTTACCAAATTCCTATTGAAAGATCAAAGGAAATCCTTCTGAATGAAAAGAAATAGTATTTTTCTTTCTATTTTTCTTTTACTAACAAGTCTTGCGCATGCCCAAACTCTCAAAAAAGAATTTCCAAGCGAACAGCAAATAGATGTTATTGAAAATTTGGGTGATTTTATTCCGCTTGATACAGTTTTTATCGATGAGAGCGGTAGTGAGATAGAGCTATCAACTTTTTTTAATAAGGAGATCCCAACAGTCTTAACATTAAATTATTTTGAATGTCCAATGTTATGCACTCTTGTTCTTAATGGTCTTGCTGAATCATTAAAAAATTTGACTTTGAATGCCGGAGATGAATTTCAGGTTATAACTATTGATATTAATCCAAATGAAAAAACCTTATTTGCAAATCAAAAAAAGAAAAATTACATCAAGGGATTTGGATTAGAAAATATTAAAGATGATTGGCATTTTCTTACTGGAACAGAAGAAAATATAAAAAAAGTTGCAGATAGTATTGGTTATATATATTATTATGATGCGCAGAGAGATGAATATATGCATCCAGCTGCCATAACATTACTAAGTTCTGAAGGAAAAATTTCCCGATATCTATATGGAATTGAATATCCAGTTAAGGATTTAAAATTGGGAATTTTAGAAGCATCAGAGGGGAAAATTGGTAGTACCTTAGATAAAATTATTTTGTATTGTTATCATTATGATCCATACAAAAATACTTATACAATTTTTGCTACCAATATTATGCGTTTAGGAGGTATATTTACTATCCTTTTTCTATGCATTATGCTAGTAAGTTATTGGAAAAAAGATAAAAACTTATTTGATAAGGACAGTTTGAATGTTAGATAGATTGACAGAGTTTTTCTTTCCCAAGCAAGTATCAACTTTTGCGAGTGATATTGATAACCTATATTTTTTCATTTTTTATTCATCAGTCGCACTCTTCTTGATAGTTGTTTTTGGTATGGTTTATTTATCAATTAAATACCGTCATCGTAAAGGTGAAGAACTGAAGTTGACGAGCAGCAAAGATCATAGTAATCTACTTGAGTCTATGTTCTTTATTATACCTTTAATTTTAGTATCCATTACTTTTGTTTGGGGTATACGTTCTTATCTAAAAATGGTAATCGTTCCAGATGATGCTATTGAGATTAAAGTTACTGGACAAAGCTGGTTTTGGACCTTTGATTATCCAGATGGAGGTACAACCCTTAATGAGTTAGTTGTTCCATCAAATAAGCCAGTTAAATTAGTTTTATCATCTAAAGATGTTTTACACAGTTTCTTCATTCCTGTAATGAGAAGTAAAATGGATTGTTTGCCAAATAGATATAATGTGATGTGGTTTGATGCTACTAAGGAAGGAGTTTACGATATATTTTGTACTGAATATTGTGGAACTGGTCACTCTCAAATGGGAGCTAAAGTTATAGTTATGCAGCCGGCACAATATGAAGAATGGGCAAGTGAACTTGGTTCTGAAGATGACGATCTTCCATTAGACGAGTTAGGTGCAAAGCTTTACACAAAGAAAGCATGTAATACTTGTCACACTCTTGATGGCTCTGCTTTAGTTGGACCCTCTTACCTGCAAACCAGTCAAATGTGGGGACAGGAAAGAGTTTTTGATGATGGAACTTCCACAGTTATTGATGACAATTATATCAGAAGTTCTATACTAGAACCAATGACGCAAATTGTAGCTGGCTATCAAGGAGTTATGCCAACCTATCAAGGATTATTAAGTGATAGAGAGCTTGATGCATTGATCGCCTTTTTGAAAACATTGAACGAGGATTCTCAAATTTAATTGTAAATTAAGAGGAATTTATGAGTGAAAATACAAAGCAAAATTATTTAAACCATCCAAAAGGAATAATGTCCTGGTTGCTTACATTGGATCATAAGCGAATTGGTTTAATGTACTTATTTAGTGGAATCTTATTCTTCTTTTTAGGAGGATTGCTAGCTCTGGTAATGAGATTTGAGCTTGCAGCTCCTGGAAACGATATAATTTCAAATGAAGTTTATAACAATGCTTATACTTTGCATGGAGCAATAATGATATTTCTATTTATTATTCCTGCAATTCCTGGAGCATTAGGAAATATTTTACTTCCACTAATGGTTGGGGCAAAAGACGTTGCTTTTCCTAGATTAAATTTAGCCAGTTTTTATATTTATTCTTTTGGGGCATTGTTTGCAATGTATACAATTATTAATGGTGGTGTTGATACTGGTTGGACTTTTTACACACCATATTCCACGCAAAGTACATCAAATGTAGTTCCAATGACTTTAGGAATCTTTATTATAGGATTCTCATCTATTTTGACTGGTTTAAATTTTATTGCCACTGTTCACAAAATGAGAATACCTGGCCTTACTTGGTATAAGTTGCCTCTGTTTGTCTGGGCTTTATATGGAACATCCTTAGTACAAATCACTGCCACACCTGTTCTGGCAATTACCATGGTTTTGTTAATGCTTGAAAGATTTTTAGGTATAGGTATCTTTGATCCTGCTTTAGGTGGTGATCCAGTTTTATACCAACATTTCTTTTGGTTTTATTCTCATCCAGCAGTTTACATTATGATTCTTCCTGCTTTTGGTATTATAAGTGAAATCATTCCAGTGCATTCAAGAAAGAAAATTTGGGGATATAAATTCATTGCTTATTCAACTCTATCAATTGCATTTATTGGATTTTTAGTTTGGGGTCACCATATGTTTACTTCAGGACAATCCGTTTTTTCACAGATTGTTTTTTCTTTTATTACATATTTTGTCGGAATACCAACTGGTGTAAAAATCTTTAGTTGGATTTTGACAATGTATAAAGGACAGGTTTCCTTTACTCCTCCAATGTTTTATGCATTAGCATTCTTATTCTTGTTTACAATTGGTGGATTAACTGGAATATTTTTAGGAGC
The DNA here is from genome assembly GCA_028140795.1 of Fidelibacterota bacterium. Lineage (GTDB taxonomy): Bacteria > Fidelibacterota > Marinisomatia > Marinisomatales > Marinisomataceae > Marinisoma. The sequence goes on along the minus strand of JAOIOW010000002.1, from coordinate 102,578 downwards.
AGTTGCATTAGATATTCATTTACATGACACTTATTTTGTTGTTGCTCACTTCCATTATGTAATGCAGGGTGGAACCATTGTTGCTTTCTTAGGAGGACTACATCATTGGTGGCCAAAATCTTTTGGAGTAATGTACAATCAAACTATAGCAAATATTGCTGCTTTAGGTGTGTTTATAGGATTTAATGGAACATTTTTTCCACAATTTTTACTTGGTTTAAGAGGAATGCCTAGAAGATATGCAACTTATGATGAACAGTTTGTTGAATTGCATAGTTATTCAACATTTTGGTCAGGCATACTTGGTATTTCAATTTTCATAGCTGTAATGAATTTATTTTGGTCATTTATTAAAAAGAATAAAGTTGATCCAGGTTCAAATCCATGGGGAGGTATGACACTAGAATGGACACATACTTCATCACCACCTCATCCTCATAATTTTGAAGAAGAGCCAGTATTGCAGCATGGTCCATATGATTATGATAAGGTAATTGTTGAGAAAACATATAATAAATAATGGAACATCATAATCCAGATTCACCAAGCCATTTAAAGCATTATTTTCATGATGTAAATCAGCAGTATGAGACATCTAAATTTGCCATGTGGGCATTTATTTTAACAGAGGTTTTGACATTCGCAGGACTTTTTGTTGCATACATAGTTTATAGATCTTGGTACCCAGATATGTTCGTTGATGCACATAAATTATTAGATGTTAATAAGGGACTTATGAATACAATTGTGTTAATCACAAGTTCTCTTACTATGGCTTTAGCAATATGGGCTATTCAAAAAAATAATAAAAAGCTTTCAGTATTAATGTTAGTGGCAACTTTTATTTTTGCACTGGTATTTTTGGGCATTAAATACTTAGAATATTCTCATAAGTTTGAAGTAGGACAGTTGCCTGGAGAATTTTATTCTTATATGGGTCCTGATGCGGTGCATTTGAACAACCCTCACATCTTTTTCAGCATTTATTTCATTATGACTGGTTTGCATGGTTTGCACGTAGCAATTGGAATGGGTTTGATAGCATGGTTAATCTACAGTACTCAGAAAGGAAATTTGACCTCAGAATACTATACGCCAATGGAAATGATAGGAATATTTTGGCATTTAGTTGATTTAATTTGGATTTATTTATTCCCACTTTTTTATTTGATTGGATAACAAGACATGTCAGAACATCATATAACACCACTAAGAACCTACTTAATTATAGCTGCTTCATTATTATTTTTATCTGGAGTAACTGTTTGGGTTTCTTATATTGATTTAGGGTCATTCAATATAGTTCTTGCTATGTTTGTTGCAACCGTAAAAGCAAGTTTAGTAGCTTTCTTTTTTATGCACTTGTTGTGGGATGATAAAAAAAATCTTACCATGTTTTTAATGTCCTTAATGTTTTTTGGAATCTTTGTTACTATCACCATGTTAGATACTGAATTCAGAGGTGACCTTGGCTTAAATCCAGAAACAAAAGATCCAATAAATAAAAGAGCAGCATTTTATGATACTTTACCTCTGACAGATACACACGGCCACCCAGTCGATGAACATTCTGATAAACATCACGAGGATAAGGATCATCACTAAATGGCAAATAAGCTTTTTTTTAGATCTGCACTTATTTCAACCATCCTATCCTACCTTTTAATTTTTGTTGGAGGACTTGTTCGTGTATCTGGTTCTGGTCTAGGCTGTCCAGATTGGCCTAAATGTTTTGGAAGATGGGTTCCTCCAACTAGTATAGAGCAAATTCCTGCACATATCGATCCTACCGCTTTTAATATTGTACTTGCATGGATTGAATATGGTAATCGAATGTTGGGCGTAATTGTTGGTTTTTCAATTATTATTATGACAGTTATTGCAGTGATATACTTTAGAAATAATTCTAAAATTTTATATTCTGCTTTATGGTCATTATTTCTAGTTGGAGCTAATGGAGGGTTAGGAGCAATTGTAGTCTCATCAGTATTAAATCCCTTTATAGTAAGTTTACATATGATACTAGCACTATTTTTAGTTTCTGTATTAAGCTATGGAACTATTGAGTCTTATAAGCTTATTAATCTCAACAAGTTCTCAAATATTTTATTGTCAAAAAAAATATCCATATCCTTGATTGCTCTTTGGGGACTTATTGTTATTGAAATTCTTCTTGGAACAGGAATAAGGACTAATATCGAATTAATTGCTATAGACAACCCTCTGTATTCAAAGGGACAGCTTTTGGATGCTTTAAATTCTTATAAGTATTTACATTCAGTACTTGGATTTTCACTTTTATTTTTAAGTATATATTTATGTTATTTATTTAGAGATGATTTCTTAGGTCTATCGAAACAGCTTATATATTTTATTTTTGGAATGATATTGTTTCAAATTTTTTTAGGAGAATTAATGATTTTTTTTGAGCTTCCACAGTTAACAAGACTTTTTCATACATGGGGCTCATCTTGGCTTGTAGGAATAATAATTATATTGTATAATACTCTGCAATATGAGCAGTCTTAATAAAAAACTTATTTTAGCATTTTTATTTATTTTTATGCTAGGATCTTTCGGATTCTATATCATTGATAAAGCTACTAAATCTAGAATCGATAATATTGGAATCATCGGAAAAGTTCCGTCATTTTCATTGACAAATTTTGATGGAACAGTTGTAACTGAAAAACAGTTAAATGATAAAATATCTATCGTAAGTTTTATTTTCACTCAATGCGAAGGTGCATGTCCAATAATGTCCGAAAACATATCTACTCTTCAAGAAAGATTTGCTTCTTCTGGCGATATCCAATTTTTGTCTATTACAACAGATCCAGATTATGATACATTAGACATATTGAATGAATATTCTTCAAACTACAGTAATAAAAATAATTGGTTTTTCTTGAGAGGAGATATACTTGATGTAATTGAGTTATCAGAAAAAGGATTTTTTCTTTCAGCAGCACTATTACCTGCAGGTCACTCTACACGATTGGTATTAGTTGATAAAGAATTAAATATTAGAAAATATTACGAAGGTACTGTTGAATCTAATATTTTCGAATTGCAAAGCGATATTGTAACCTTGCTAAATCAAGGATAGTATGTTCAAGAATCTTATCGAACTTACCAAGGTTAGAATTGGTTTTCTTGTACTCACAACAACAATAATCGGATTTTATCTTGGTGCTCAAGGTAAAATTGATAATATGTTGCTTTTGTTTACAGTAATTGGAACATTACTTTCTTCCACAGGTTCTTCTGTAATGAATAATGTAATTGAGTCTGAATCAGACAAGTTAATGGATAGAACAAAAAACAGAGTACTTCCAACAAAAAAAATATCGTTGAATTTTGCAAAATTTATAGGCATTTCTTTTATTATTGTAGGTCTATTAATTCTTTATTTTAAAGTAAATTTTTTGACATGCATGTTATCTCTTCTAACAATTATTTTATATTTATTCTTATATACTCCTTTAAAAAGAGAATCTTGGCTAAATACATCAGTTGGTGCCATACCTGGGGCTATTCCACCACTGGGAGGCTGGACAGCTGCCACAAATTCTCTTGAGTGGGGTGGAATTGCAGTTTTTTTAATTTTATTTTTTTGGCAACACCCTCATTTTTATTCCATCGCATATATGTATAAAGAAGACTATAAAAATGCCGGTTTACAAATGTTGCCTGTGATTGATAATGGAATTAAAAGGACAGTACTTCATATTTTCTTGCATGCATTAATTTTAATTCCAATTTCCACATTACCATTTTTTTTGGGAGTTTCAGGAAGAGTATATTTTGTTGGTGCATATATTTTAAGTAACATTTATATGCTTTTTTGTTTGCCATTTATTCTTGAGCAAAATAAAGATAATGCTCGATTAATTTTTAAGACCTCTATCTATTATTTTCCACTACTTCTATTTCTTATTGTTGCAGATTTAAGAGTCTAGTTTGTTGATTCTTTTTTCGTGTCTACCTTCTTCAAAATCAGTTGATAACCAAAGCTCAATTACTTTTTCAACTTCTTGATTGTTTACAAACCTTGCTCCAATAGATAGAATATTTGCATTATTATGTAAGCGAGATAATTCAACAATTTCATCTGGTCCATTATAAAATACTGCAGCTCTAATTCCATTAATTCTGTTTGCAGCCATGGCTTCTCCTTGTCCAGATCCACCAAAAATTATTCCTATCAATTTATGTTCTGAAATATATTTTGCAGCAGGCAAAATAAAGTCAGGATAATCATCAAGTCCATCGTATTCCAATGCTCCAAAATCTTTTATATCATAACCTTTTTTTATGAGAAATGTTTTTACATGTTCTTTTAATTCAAATCCAGCATGATCTGTAGCTAGTACAATTGTTTTATTCATTTAGATAATCCTCAATTAGAGAAGTGATTTTTTCTTTAACGAACCCTAAATGTTTTGCTACATCTTTTCCAGGAGCAGATGCGCCAAATTCATTGATACCAATATTCAGACCATCAATACCTGTAAATTTTTGCCATCCAGTAGTTATACCTGCTTCTAAAGATATTCTTTTTCTGCAATTGCTGTTCATAATAGAAGAGAAGTATTTTTTATCTTGTTTTTCAAATAGCTCCCAGCATGGCAAATTAATTATTTGAATTTTTTTATTGATTTCGTTGCATATTTCCACTGCTAAATGGGCTTCAGATCCAGAAGTAAATAGAATTGCATCTGGATTATCTTCTTCATGTAAAATATATGCTCCTTTATTTACACCTTCTTCAATTTTATCTTCACTAATATTGAGTTTTGGTAATTTTTGTCTAGTAAGCAGGATTGCACTAGGATTTTTTTGATTTTTCATAATTGTTTTAAAACAATAAAAAGTTTCTAACGCATCTGCAGGTCTAAATACAAGAAGGTTAGGAATATTTCTTAGAGACATTGTATGTTCAACTGGCTGATGGGTAGGACCATCTTCACCAACAAAAATTGAATCGTGAGTAAATTCGTACATTACATGAAGTTTTTGAATTGCAGATAGTCTTATTGCCGATCTGACATAGTCACTAAAAACTAAAAATGTTCCGCCAAATGGAAAGTGGCATCCATATAGAGCAATTCCATTCATGATAGCTCCCATAGGAAATTCTCTTACACCAAATGCAATATTTCTACCTCTTGGGTTAGATGACGAAAAATCATGATATATCTTCGCAAAATTTGATGTGCAGTTTGATCCATCTAAATCAGCAGAACCACCAATGATGTGCGGAAATTTTTTGGCAAATTCATCTAAAGATTTTCCAAATGCTTGCCTTGTGGCCATCAAATCATTTCCAAAATCTGGTACTTTCAATGAATCAAACATTTGGTCTTTATCATAATAATTTTTTTCGAATTCTTTATCAATTTCAGCTACTTTTTCATTTAACAGACCAAAATTTCTTTGAAAATGATTAATAATATCTTCATTACAGAAGAATGAATCTTGAGGAATTTCAAGTTTTTCTTTGGTGAGTTTTATTTCATCTTCGCTAAATGGAGAACCGTGGGATTTAGGGCTATTTTCTAAACTATAACTACCTTTTGCAATCACGGTTTTTCCAATAATTATACTTGGTTTATCGTTTGATTGTGCATTTCTTAAAGCTTTTCTTATTTCTTCGTGGTTATGGCCATCAATTTCTTGAACATGCCATCCCATAGCGTCGTAAAGCATTGCATAGTCTGTTGAATCGACTCTAGAAGTATTCCCAGCAATTTGAATATCATTTTTATCATAAAACATTATGAGATTTGATAACTTCCAATGACCAGCAAGAGTACTAGCGCCAAGTGCTATTGGTTCTTGCAAGTCTCCATCACCCGCCAAAATATATGTAAATCTTTTCAATGATGAATTAGATGATGCTTTTTCTGCTAAGGCCATTCCAATTCCCATTCCAACTCCTTGTCCAAGTGGTCCAGTACTTGCATCTATACCAGGAGTCTCTATTTCAGGATGACCAGGCGTCAAGCTCCCTAATTTTCTAAAATTTTTGAGGTCATCCATTTTCAGGATACCACATAAGTATAAAATAGAATAAATGAGCATACATGTATGACCAACAGATAATACTACTCTATCTCTATTCTCCCAATCAGGATTCTTGGGATCAATGGTTAAAAACTCAGAATACAAAATATAGGTAAAATCTGCTAAAGACATAGGACCACCTGGGTGTCCAGAATTAGCATTTCTGACTCCATCCATTACGAGCCCTTTGATAATATTTACGGTTAATAAATCTTTTTGATTATCATTTAAATTTTTGAAATCTGTAATACGATTATTACTCATTTTGAATGCATTATATTAATTGTTTGAATAGGATTTTCAGATTGAAAAACTTCTGATCCAGCAACAAGAATATCACCTCCAGCTGCTATTACATCTTTATAATTTTCAAGTTTAATACCTCCATCAACTTGAATCATAATTTTATCTCTAATTTTTTGCTCTATAAGATATTCATTGATTTCAGAAATTTTTTGAAAAGTTGAAGGAATAAAGCTTTGTCCGCCAAACCCAGGCTCAACTGACATAACAACTATGTAATCGATAAATTCTATATATTTTTTTAAAATTGAAAATGGTGTTTTAGGTTTTATAGCTATCCCACATTTCAAGCCATTTTTTTTAATCATATTAATTAAAATTTTGGGCGGAAATGTAAAGCGTGATTCAGTTGCTTCAATATGAAAAGAAATACCATTAGCTCCTGCATCTACAAACGGTAGAAGCATATCAAAAGGATTGCTTACCATTAAATGTACATCAAAAAATAGCTTGGAATGTTGTCTTAATGATTTTACAAGTCCTGGACCAAAAGATAGATTTGGAACAAACTGTTGATCCATAATATCTAAATGAAGCCATTCAGCCTCTGAATCATTACAAAATTTAATTTCTTTTTGGAGATTTGAAAAATCAGCACCTAATACTGATGGAGCAATTATCGGATTTTTTGCATTAGACATGTCCTTGAAGCTACATAAAAATTTTTTTTAATAGCAAAGGAATTGTTGATATATATCAATGTTTTTTATATCTTAAACCGACTAGTCGGTTTATGGATAAAAATTCTCAAACAGATAAAAGAAGTAATATTTTAATGGCTGCTGTAAAAGTTTTGACTTCAAAAGGTTATTACAGTAGTACAATGGATGATATTGTAGATGAGTCAAAGATGAGCAAAGGAGCAATTTATCATTACTTTTCTAGCAAAAAAGATGTTTATTTAGCTGTTATCGATATGTGGGAATCTCAAACCCAGGAATTATTAGCTCCTGCAGCAAAAGAAAAGTCGAGCGCAGATGCAATCAAAAAACTTTTTAAACTGCTTGCAAAGCAACTTAAAATAGATGGTAGCTTTTTTAATTGCTTACCAACATTGTGGGCGATTGCAAGACATGATGAAGATTTTAAAAAAAGTATGCAAAAAGTCTATAACCGCTTTCAAAAATTAGTAGAATTAATTATTTTAAGGGGTATTAAAAATAAGGAGTTTTCAAATTTAAGAACAGAAAACTCTAAGACTTCTGCACTATCTTTAATACTTAATTTTGAGGGGATATTCTGGTTTAATATTTTTAATTCCAAATATGTCGATGCCGAAAAATATATTGATGAAGTGTCAAGTTACATACTTAATGCGTATACATTGAAAAAAGGAGAAAAAAATGCTTAATAAGCACGAAAGCGTAGAAAAAGAAAAACCACAAAGCAATTCAAAAAAGAATGGTGTTGTAAAAAATGGTAATGGCGTTAATGGCCATACATTAATGGATTTTAGTAAAATAAAAACTGGTGGTAAGTTTTTAACAAATGTTGTCGGGTCAGAAAAAGTTTTTTGTAAAGAATTATTTTCTGAAGAGGAAAAAATGATTTATGAAGCAATGAAAGATTTTGCAACTAATGAATTGTTGCCTTTATCTCAAAATGAATTAAATAAAAAAGATGAAAAATTAATTAGAAAGCTTGTTGAGCAAATGGGTGAATTAGGGTTTTTAGGAATTGATGTTCCAGAAAAGTATGGAGGATCAGAAATGACTAAAACTGGAATGTGTATTTTAGCTGAAGGAATTTCATTTTGTGGAAGCCCATCATTTTGTACCGTTTGGAATGTTCAAACTTCAATTGGTTCATTAGGAATTATTTGGTATGGTAATGATGAACAAAAGAAAAAATGGCTTCCAGGAATTTGTTCTGGTGAAAAAATTGCTGCATTTGGTTTGACTGAACCAGAAGCAGGATCAGACGCTACAAACTCAAAGACTACCGGTGTCCTGTCAGATGATGGAAAACACTATATTGTAAATGGGCAAAAAATCTTTATCTCAAATGGTGCATGGGCAGATACTTTCATTGTTGCATTGAAAATAGATGGAAAATTTTCTTCAATTGTTATTGAGAAAGGGACTCCAGGGTTTGACATCGGAAAAGAAGAAAAAAAGATGGGAATGGAAGGTTCTTCAACTGTACCTTTATATTTTACAGATTGTAAAGTACCTGTAGAAAATTTACTGGGTAATGTTGGAGATGGTGCAGGTCCAGCTTTTTGTGGATTAAACATTGGTCGTTTTAAACTCGGTGCTTCAGCTATTGGTGGAATGATTCTTGGAATGCAGCATGCTGTAGAATATGCTAAGAGTAGAAAGGCTTTTGGGCAATCGATTTCAGATTTTGGATCTATTCAAGATAAATTAGCAACATCAGCTATCTTGACATATACATTAGATAGTACTTGTTATTCAGTTATCGGTAAACAAACCGAGGCAATTAATGAGTTAGACAAAAATGATCCTGAATATTATGTCAAACAAGGTAACACTACAGAACAATACATTGCTGAGAATTCAATTGTCAAGGTTTATGGAAGCGAGGCCGCTGAGGAATTAATCGATCATTGTTTTCAAATTTACGGTGGTTACGGCTTTATTGAAGAGTATCCTATGGCTCAAGCTTATAGAGATAATAGAATAAATAAAATTTGGGAAGGAACAAACGAAATCAATCGAATGCTTTGTGGAAGAGCAATGATAACCAAAGCATTGAGTGGTGAGATTGGTTTTAAAGAATACTTAGAAAAAGTTGATGTATATTGCAACAATGGATTAGATAGTGGTTACGAAGGTGATTTAAAAACCGAAGTAGAGTGTGTCGAAGCTGCAAAAGCTGTCTACGCTATTTGTCTAAATGAATCTTTAAGTAAGCATGGTCAAGATATTGGTACAGAACAAGTAATCATTGAAAATCTCGCTAACATTCTCATTTATGCTTATGTCGGTGATTCAACTTTATCGAGAGTGATTCAGAACAAAGACTTATATGTTCAGAAAAATCAAGTTGTTCCTGAGCTTTGTGCTAAAGTTTATACTGCAGAACAAGGTATTAGAGTAATGGAATATGCAAATAAGATTTTAAATAGTATTTATGATGGCGAAATACCAAAAGAGTTAGAATCTAAATTTGCAAAGTTGAGTAAAAGATTGAGTTTATCAACGGATACCATTGGATTAAAAAAAATAATTGGTGAAAAAGTTGTTGAAGCTGGAGGCTATCCAGTACAAAGCTTTTAATAGGAGGATACATGAGTAATAAGGCTGTAATAATTGACGGAGTAAGATCTCCAATTGGCACAAAGGGTAGTCCAATGATTGGTATGAGGTCAGATGAAATTGCTGGCCAAGTGATCAAGGGCCTCTTAGAAAGAAATGAAAAATTAGATGTTAATTTAATTGAAGATGTGTCGCTTGGATGTGCTTTTCCTGAAGGTCCAACTGGAATGTTAGTTGCGCGAGGAGCTTCTATTCTTGCTGGAATACCTGAAACTGCAGCTGCAAATGTAATAAATAGATATTGTGGTTCAGCAATGACTTCTTTGCATATGATTAGCTCAGCAATTGAAGCGGGTGATATAGAGGTTGGTATTGCTGGTGGAGTTGAAGATATGTTTACAATTCCACAAGGAGGATTTGCCCCAGACTTTAATGTTAAATTGGCAGAACAAGATTATTACATATCTATGGGCGAAGGTGCAGAATTACTTGCTGATGAGCTAAATATTTCTAGAGAAGAACAAGAAGAGTTTTCATTTTCATCACATGAAAAAGCTGTAGCTGCTAGGGAAGCAGGAAAATTTGATAATGAGATAGTTCCTATTACATTAGAAGACGGAACTATTATTGATCAAGATAGTGGTCCACGTAATCCAGATAAAGAAAAAATAAAATCTTTAAATCCTGCCTTTAGAGCTGACGGGACTGTTACTGCTGCTACTTCCAGTCCATTTTCAATTGGAGCATCAGCAATGTTAATTACAAGCGAAAATTTTGCCAATAAACATGGTTTAAAAATTAGAGCATTCATTGAAGGTAGAGCTGTTGCTGGTGTTAATTGGAAGATGTTTGGTTCTGGACCAGTTCCAGCTACCAAAAAAGCTCTAGAAAAAACTGGTTTATCAATTGATGATATTGATGCACTTGAATTAAACGAAGCTTTTGCTGCTCAAGCTTTATATTGTATAAAAAAAGCAAATTGGAATCCAGATAAAGTAAATCTTAATGGTGGAGCAGTTGCACTTGGACATCCATTAGGAATTTCTGGTACAAGAATAATTACTACACTTTTAAATGTTCTTGAACAAAATGACAAAAATACAGGTCTTGCCACAATGTGCGTTGGAACTGGACAAGGTATTACTACAATTATAAAAAGGGGATAGAATGAGTATTGAAATCAAAAAATGTGCTGTTTTAGGTGCTGGAGTAATGGGAGCACAGATTGCAGGACACATTGCCAATGCTGGCATTCCGTCATTATTGTTTGATGTTAATAATGATCTTGCTAAAAAAGGTATTGAAGGGTTAACAAAGCTAAAACCTGCACCACTTTTTTCAAGTAAAAATACTTCATTAATTACCCCGTGTACCTACGACAATGATTTAGAAAAATTAAAGGATTGTGATTTAATAATTGAAGCTGTTGCCGAAAAGATTGAAATCAAGCATACAGTATATAAAAATTTATTACCTCATCTGAAGGAAAATGCAATTTTAGCTTCCAATACTTCTGGAATTCCATTAGCCAATCTAGTCGAAGTTTTACCTGATGAGGTGCAATCTAGATTTTTGATATCACATTTTTTCAATCCTCCAAGATACTTGAGATTGCTTGAATTGGTTAAGGGTCCTAAAACATCTGATGATGTTTATAATGTAGTTTCTGAATTTGGGGAAGTTACGTTAGGTAAAGGCGTTGTACATGCAAAAGATACACCTGGCTTTATTGGAAACAGATTAATTAATGCGAGTGGGCCATTAACCTTTCAAAAAGCAATGGATTATGGTCTGACTGTTGAAGATGTTGACTCTCTAGCTGGCACTTTAATTGGAAATGCAAAAAGTGCATATTTTAGAACCCAAGATGTTGTTGGTTTAGACACTGCTCTCAATGTGATGAATAATATGTTTGAAAGAGTTACAACAGAAAGTGAAGAAGAGAGACAAAAATTTAAAGCACCAGAGCTCCTAGTTAAACTTGTTGAGGATGGAAGATTGGGTCAAAAATCTGGTGCAGGGTGGTATAAAAAAGAAGGTAAAGAAATTTTATCTCTCGATTTTGATACAATGGAGTATTCACCAACTAAAAAAAGATTTTTTGATACCATTAGAGTTGGAAAGCCGATAAAAGATTTAAAGAAAAGACTTGCTGCAATAACATATTTGGATGATGTTGGAGCAAAGTTTTTGTGGGATATTAATGCACCCATGTTTACTTATTCTGCTGAATTAATTCCCGAAATTGCGGATAGTATTATTGAAATTGATAATGCTATGAAATGGGGATTTGCAAGAGATATAGGAATTTTTGATGCATGGGACGCTATTGGAGTTGAAAAATCTGTTAACAAAATGAAGGAAGAAAATAGAAAAGTTCCATCATGGGTTGAAGAGATGTTAGCTTCTGGAAGAAAGTCATTTTACGAAATTATCGATGGAAAACTTACTTATTATTGTCCTGTAAAGAAAAAGGTATTGACTCACAAAGATAACGATAAAACACTAAACTTAAATTTATACAAGAATTCCAAGACAATGCTCAAAAGAGATTGGAGTGCTAGCATACATGATTTAGGAGATGGAGTACTAAATGTTGAATTTCATTCTATATTTGTTCCAGCTTTTAATCCTATCGATAGATCTATGGTTGGTGTTGTGAAGGATGCTTTAGATTTACTTGATTCTGGAAAATACAAAGGCCTTGTTATTGGTCACCAAGGAAAAAATTGGAGTGCTGGAGCTAATGTTAATGATTTTAAAATGGCTATTGACTCTGGTAATCTACAAGTAATGGATGCTGGCGTCAAAGAGATGCAAGATGTCACTCAAAGAATCAGACATTCTAAATATCCAGTAGTTTCCTGTCCATTTAATTTGGCATTGGGCGGTGGTTTTGAATTTTATGCATGTTCTACTCATACAGTTGCAGCTGGTGAACTATATGCCGGATTAGTGGAAGCTATTCAAGGCTTAATACCTGGTGCAGGTGGTCATTTAAGAGTCATACTTAATCTATTAGAAAATAATGATGCCAAAAATTTTAATATGAATATTGGTAGACAGGCTATTGGGTTGGTAAATCCGCTCACTGTATCTAGAAGTGCAACAGATGCCCTTAAAAAAGGATGGTTACGAAAATCAGATACTATATGCATGAATTCAGAGCATTTACTTGCAACTGCTAAACATAAAGTTCTTGAACTTTCAGAAGCTGGATACAAACCTCCAAAATTCAGAGATGATTTATCTTTACCTGGAATTACATTGAGAACAATGGCTTCTGTTGGTTTGAAAGCTATGAAAGCACAAGGTAAAATATCAGATCATGATGAGCTGGTAGCTTCTAAATCTGCATTTGTTTTAAGTGGTGGAGATAAAGGAGGACTAATGTCTAAAGTTGACGAACAATATGTCTTAGATATTGAAAGAGAAGCCTTTATGTCTTTAGCTGGAGAAGAAAAAACTCAGCAAAGAATAGCACACTTCCTTAAAACAGGTAAGCCTTTAAGAAATTAATTTCGAAAACGTAAGATTTAGTTTTTAATTCTTTATTTAGAATCGTAAATTCTTGGTCAAAATCATACTATTTTAAATTGTTTTGGGAGGTATAAAGTATGTCAAAATGGTCAAAAAAAACGTTTATCGATCACTTAAATCAATCATGTGAAAGCGATGTTGCTATGCACTGCATTGAGCTCGTAGATTTTTCTGAAAAAACTTCAGATGAAGTAAGTTGGGGAAGTGGAGAAGATTTTGGAACGATGACGTTTCGCTGTGACTCTGATCATGGTTTACTTCCACTTTTTAGATTATCATCAAATGGAAAAATTAACCTGCAATTAAATTTTTTAAGAGGTAAAAATCTTCACAAGCAAGTTCTTGATGATATGATCATAAAATTCGAATCAAATTTTTTAAGAGAATATGATGAAGATTCTTATCCTTCAGACTCTTATGAGCCTATAGAAGACTTGATATGTACACACAATCAATTAGAAACTTTTATGCGAACAATTGAAGGCTGTACTTATAGGTTGAAACAATGAATCTTAAAGTTAAGTCAAAAAAAATTAATGATTTCACCTATGAACTAGCAATTAGTGCTAAATGGGAAGATATCAAAGCAGATTTTAATTTAGCTAAAAAGAAAGTTGCTAAAGAAATTAAGTTACCTGGTTTTCGAAAAGGCAAAGTGCCAGAGAATATTTTAATGTCGCAATACATTAACTCTGTTGAAATGGGTTTCGTTCAAGATTTTTGTGAAAAATATTACATCATGGCTCTTCAAAAAGAAGAATTAACTCCAATTAATCAAGCACAATTAAAAGATATAGATTTTTCATATGAAAATGATCTCTCTTTTAAATCTGAATTTGAAATTGAACCTTCTTTAAAACTTCCAAAGTTTAAAAAGAATATGGTTACTGTTGAAAAGATTAATTTCATTTCTAATCAAGAAGAAGTAGACAAAACTATTGAAAATATTCTTAACTCACAGGCTAAAGCAGAACAAATTGAAAAAGGTTCTATGAATGGCGATTTTTTAATTGTCGATAAGCAAGAGCTTGATGAATCAGGTTTACCGATTATTGGTAAAAAAGAAAAAAAGTATATAGCAATTGGTCAAGATCCAATAATTGAAGAAAAAGCTGAATCTTTTATTTCAAAGAATGCAGGTGATAAAGTTAAGCTCACGATTGATATGGGTGAGGGTGAAAAAAATTATGAATTCACCATTGAAACCATCCAAAGAAGAGTACCTCCTAAATTAGATGATGAATTTGTTAAACAAATGGATCCAAATTGTAAGAGCGTTGATGAATGGAAGAAGAATGTTCATGAAAGTATTGATAATGAGTACAAAAGAAAATCTGACGAAATGTTTCATTCATCATTAATTGATCAATTTGTGAAACTTGTTAATCCGGTTCTTCCATCTTCTATGCTTGAAAATTATTTAAATAACATTGTAAATGAAGTGAAGCAAAATCAAAATAATCAAAATGCAGACGAAGTGCAAATTAGAGAACAATACCAGCAATTTGCAGAGAATAACTTAAGATGGTTTTTGTTGAGAAAGTCCATTATTTCTGATAAAGAATTATCAGTATCTCCAAATGAAGTTGAAGACTTTATAAAAGATGCATTAGCAAAGAACGAAAGTCAAAAAGCTGAGATTGAGAGGTTCTACAAAAAAGAATCAAATAAAAATAAATTGTCAGATGATTTATTAGATCAAAAAATAATAGATATGTTAAAAGAACATTCAAAAATTAAAGAAAAAGATCAAAAGACTTCTGAACTTCAGGGAGCTCAACCAAATCTGTAATATATTATGGGTAGTCTTCTAGGTATTCTAGGTTTATTTACTCTACTTTCAATAGCATTACTTCTATCTGAAAACAGATCAGCCATTAATTTAAAAACAGTATTGTACGGGCTGATATTTCAACTAATTTTTGCATTATTTATTTTAAAAACTCCTTTCGGAGCCCCAATTTTTTCCTTTTTAGATCAATCAATTAATATATTGATAGGTTTTTCCTCTTCAGGTTCAGATTTTCTGTTTAAGTCATATATTGATGGAGTTGGGTTTCATCCAGGTTTAATTAATTTCGCATTCTCTACTTTACCAACTATTATATTTTTTTCTAGTTTAGTTGCAGTACTTTACCATTTTGGGATTCTTCAGACGATTATCAAATTCATAGCCAGAAGAATGCAACTAACTCTAGGTACTAGTGGATCAGAAACTTTAAGCGTAGCTGGTAATATTTTTTTAGGACAGACTGAATCTCCATTAATGGTAAGACCATTTGTTAGCAAAATGACTAAGTCAGAATTGATGGCAGTTATGACTGGAGGATTTGCTACGGTTTCCGGAGGAGTTTTAGCAATATATGTTTCATGGTTAACGGATATTCAAGGAATTGCTGGTCATTTACTTGCAGCTTCTGTTATGTCTGCTCCCGCTGCTTTAGTTGTTGCAAAAATAATTTATCCTGAGACTGATAAATCTCAAACCATGGGCGATGTAAATGTCAAAATTGAACAAACGAATATTAATGCGATGGAAGCTTTAAGTAATGGAGCAACGGATGGATTGAAATTAGCAGCTAATATTGCTGCAATGTTAATTGCATTTATTTCTTTTGTTGCAATGGTAAATTATTTTCTCTCTTTTGGTGGAACATCAATGGAAGAGATCTTCGGAATTATTTTTAGACCATTAGCTTGGACTATGGGTGTTCCATGGAATGAGGCTCAACTTGTAGGAATGTTAATGGGTAAAAAGATTGTGTTAACAGAACTTGTTGCATATGGAGATCTTCAAAATTTGATTAGAGATGGAATGATTTCAGAGAGAAGTGCAATTATTTCGACATATGCTCTTTGTGGTTTTTCTAATTTTGCATCAATTGGAATACAATTAGGTGGAATTGGTGCTATGGCTCCAGAAAGAAAAAAAGACCTAGCAAAGCTCGTAACTAAGGCAATGTTTGGAGGAGCAATCGCCTCATGGTTAACCGCCACAATTGCCGGACTTTTACTCTAAAAAATTAAAAAATTCTTTTTTTATTTTTTTAGTTGGTAATTCTTAAAAACCATTATAATTTACCAGGCTTTTGCGTCGAAAAAACGCAAGACATTTTTATTTTAGTTATTTGAAAATTTACTATGTAGAACCTTTGTCTTTTAATCCTGCAGTTAGACAACTTGGTGCATTAGCACCAAACAAACTTAAAATATACAATTGAGAGTTTGATCCTGGCTCAGGACGAACGCTGGCGGCGTGCTTGATACATGCAAGTCAAGGAGAACATTATCTTCGGATAATAAGTAAACTGGCGAACGGGTGAGTAACGCGTAAACAACTTGCCTCAGAGATTGGGACAACATTGGGAAACCAGTGCTAATACCAAATAATGCAGCGGGCTCTTCGGAGCACAGTTGTTAAAGTAGGCTTCGGCTTACACTTTGAGATAGGTTTGCGTCCGATTAGTTAGTTGGTAGGGTAAAAGCCTACCAAGACCAAGATCGGTAGCTGGTCTGAGAGGATGATCAGCCACACTGGAATTGAGATACGGTCCAGACTCCTACGGGAGGCAGCAGTAAGGAATTTTGCACAATGGGCGAAAGCCTGATGCAGCAACGCCGCGTGAACGATGAAGTTTTTAGGAATGTAAAGTTCTGTCGTATGGGAAGAGATGTTTCGAATGTTAATACCATTCGTTAATGACGGTACCATACAAGAAAGCACCGGCTAACTTCGTGCCAGCAGCCGCGGTAATACGAGGGGTGCTAGCGTTGTCCGGATTTACTGGGCGTAAAGGGTACGTAGGCGTTTTAATAAGTTGAATGTTAAATATCTTAGCTTAACTAAGAAAATGCATTCAAAACTGTTAAAATAGAGTTTGAGAGAGGAACGCAGAATTCATGGTGGAGCGGTGACATGCGTAGATATCATGAGGAAAGTCAAATGCGAAGGCAGCCTTCTGGCTCAAAACTGACGCTGAGGTACGAAAGCGTGGGGAGCGAACAGGATTAGATACCCTGGTAGTCCACGCCGTAAACGATGAGTATTTGGTGCTGGGGGATTCGACCCTTTCAGTGCCGTAGCTAACGCGATAAATACTCCGCCTGGGGACTACGATCGCAAGATTGAAACTCAAAGGAATTGACGGGGACCCGCACAAGCGGTGGAACATGTGGTTTAATTCGATGATACGCGAAGAACCTTACCTGGGTTTGACATGTTAGTGAAAGTTTTCTGAAAAGAATTCCCTTTAAGAGCTTGCTCTTAAACACTATCACAGGTGGTGCATGGCTGTCGTCAGCTCGTGTCGTGAGATGTTAGGTTAAGTCCTGCAACGAGCGCAACCCCTATATTTAGTTGCCAGCACATAATGGTGGGGACTCTAGATAGACTGCCCGGAATAACCGGGAGGAAGGTGGGGATGATGTCAAGTCAGTATGTCCCT
>JAOIOW010000002.1:0-80000 GCA_028140795.1 Fidelibacterota bacterium | reverse complement strand
AAAAACAAAATATTGAAAAAAATACCAAGAAGGATCTTCCTAATGATTTATGGAGGAAGTGTTCCTGCGGAGAAATTCTTTATAATCCTGAACTAGAAGCTTCTTTTTCTATTTGCCATCATTGTAACTTTCATTTTCCAATTACAAGCGAACAATATCAAGATATCATTCTTGATAAAAAATCTGAAAGTCTTTTTTCAGACATTTCTTCAATAGATATGTTGGGATTTAAAGCAAATAAATCTTACGAAGAAATACTTGAAACTGTTCCTAACAATAAAGAGGCGGTAGATTGTTTTTTAGGAGAAATTGAAAAAAGAAAAGTTGTATTATGCATCATGAATTTTAAATTCATTGGTGGAAGTATGGGTAGTGCCGTAGGAGAAAAAATTTCAAAAGCAATCAATTTAGCAAGTGAGAAAAACTGTCCAATAATTATTTTATGTCAATCTGGTGGAGCTAGAATGCAAGAAGGAGCATTATCCTTGATGCAATTATCTAAAATTAGTACTCATCTTGCAAAATTTTCAAATAAGGGTGGATTATATATTTCGATATTAACTTATCCAACTACTGGCGGTGTTACAGCTAGCTTTGGAATGCAAGCAGATGTAACAATAGCTGAACCGAAAGCTTTAATTGGATTTGCTGGACAAAGAGTTATTAAGCAAACTACAAGTCAAGAATTACCTGATCATTTTCAAACATCTGAGTTTTTAAAAGAGAAAGGTTTTATTGATTTTGTTGTGAATAGAAAGAATTTAAAAAATAGTATTTCTAAGGTTTTGGATGTTTTGGCATGAAAAGTAAGGATAAAATATTAATTTTAGATTTTGGTTCTCAATATACTCAGTTAATTGCTAGAAGAGTTAGAGAGATTGGCGTTTTTTCCGAAGTAAAACCATCCTCAATATCAACTGAAGCAATAATTAAAATGAATCCGTCAGGCATTATCCTTTCTGGAGGACCTGAAACTGTTACCATAAGTTCTTCGCAGAAAGTGCATAAATCATTATTAGAAGCAAAAATACCAATTTTAGGTATATGTTATGGAATGCAAACTATTGCAAATGAACTTGGTGGTACGGTTGTTAAATCTGATATAAGGGAATTTGGTCATGCAGAAATTTCTCATATTAATCAGTCTATATTATTTGATAATGTAAGTTTTGATTCAGATAGTCTTGATGTATGGATGAGTCATGGAGATAAGGTTAAAGTTCTTCCAGAAGACTTTGAGATAATTGCCTCTTCCAAAGATTGTAAAGTAGCAGGATTTCAAAATTCAGACTCAAATATTTTTGGACTACAATTTCATCCTGAAGTAACTCATACTAATCAGGGTGAACAGATTTTATCTAACTTCATTTTTGGAGTGTGTAGTTGTAGTAAAAATTGGTCCACATCTGATATCATAAATTCAATGGTATCTGATGTAAAAAACAAAGTAAAAAATGAGAAGGTTTTATTAGGGCTTTCTGGCGGAGTTGACTCATCTGTAGTAGCTATGTTATTACATAAAGCTATTGGAAATAATTTAATTTGTATCTTTGTTGATCATGGCTTGTTAAGGCTAGGAGAAGTAGATGAGGTGATGTCAACATTTGAAGCTTTAGAGATTGATATAAGATTAGTTGATGCTTCAGAATTATTTCTTTCAAAACTCTCAAGAGTAACGGATCCTGAGAAAAAAAGAAAAATTATTGGAAATACTTTCATTGATGTATTTGAAAATGAAGCAAAAAAAATAAAGGATATTGATTGGCTAGCTCAAGGAACTATTTATCCAGATGTAATTGAGTCTTCTTCTGATGACCATAATTCAAGTGTAATTAAATCACATCATAATGTTGGAGGTCTTCCTGAAAGGATGAATCTAAAATTATTAGAACCAATTAGAGAGCTTTTTAAAGATGAAGTTAGGAAAATCGGAGCTGAATTAAATACCCCTAAGCATATTTTACAAAGACATCCATTTCCAGGCCCTGGACTGGGTATTAGGGTTATGGGAGAGATTAACCAAGAGAGAATTGATATTTTACAAAAAGCAGATAAAATTTTTATAGATGAATTAAAAGCAGAAAAACTATATGATTCATTAAGCCAAGCTTTTGTTGTTTATTTACCAATAAAGTCAGTTGGTGTTGTTGGTGATGAAAGAAGGTATGAAGATGTTTTAGCTTTAAGAGCAGTCGAGACTGTTGATTTTATGACAGCAAATTGGGCACATTTACCTTATGATTTCATTGGAAAGGTGTCCAACCGCATTGTTAATGAAATTCCACTTATTAGCAGAGTGGTTTATGATTGTACTGGCAAACCTCCTGCAACCATTGAGTGGGAATAATGATAGCAATAGTCGGGTTCAACAAAAAGTATTCTGAAAAGTTTTTTATGTTAAATAAAGCATGGATTGAAGAATCATGGCATTTGGAGGATTCTGATAAGAAAGATTTACTCAATCCGGATAAAATTGTTCACAATGGTGGACAGGTTTTTTTTGCATTAAAAGATCATAAAGCAATTGGTACCGTTGCAATGATAAAGAGTTCAGATGATAGGTTTGAACTAGCTAAAATGACAGTTCAAGATAATTTTAGGGGAAAAGGAATTGCTAATATGCTTATGGATGAGTGTTTAAAATTTGCAATGAAAAATAAAGCTAAAGAAATTTTTTTAATCTCAAATAACTCACTTAAAATTGCAAGGAACCTTTATGATAAATATGGCTTCAAAGAGGTAGATTTAGATTCTAAGAAATATGATAGAGGGAACGTAAAAATGAGGTTAACTTTAGATTAAGATATTATGTGTGGAATTGTTGCTTATAAAGGTCATAAAAATTGTCATCCAATTTTATTAAATGGATTGAAGAGGCTAGAGTACAGAGGGTATGATTCAGCTGGTGTTGCTTGCATTAATTCAAATGATAAATTAGTCGTTACAAAACGCAAGGGTAAAGTAAGTGAACTTAAATCGGCATTATCAAATTCAGAAATTTATAATTTAGGAATAGCTCATACAAGATGGGCTACTCATGGTAAGCCAAATCAGTTAAATGCTCATCCACATCTTGATCAATCTAAAAAAATTGCTCTGGTTCATAATGGTATCATTGAAAATTATGATCCAATTAAAAAATTCCTTTTATCAAAAAATATAAAATTTAAATCTGAAACTGATACTGAAGTTTTAGTTCAATTGATTGGATATTTTTATAACAATGGTAAGATGAATTTTGAACAATCAGTTCGCGCAGCTTTGCAGAGAGTTGATGGCGCATATGGAATTGTAATTCTTAATACTGATTATCCAGATATGATGATAGCTGCTAGAAAAGGAAGTCCGTTGGTTTTGGGAATTAAAGAGAATGAATTCTTTATTGCAAGTGATATTTCACCAATTGTTAAGCATACTAAAGATATTATTTATTTAAAAGATTCTGAAATGGCAGTTGTTAACAAAAAAAGCTTTAAGATTAAATCAGTAGACAAAGATATTACGTTACCAAAAAATATAGAAAAAATTGATTTCAAAATTGATGATTATGACAAAGGTAAATATAAATATTTTATGCATAAGGAGATTCATGAGCAAATTAATACAATACCCAATACTATTAATGGAAGAATAAAAAATGAATCGGTTTTATTACAAGGCTTATCAGATCATTGGAATGTTATAGAGTCGGCAGAAAAAATTTATATAACTGCATGTGGAACTTCATGGCATGCTGGACTTATTGGAAAAAATTTTATTGAACGATTTGCTAATATTCCTGTTCATGTTGAATATGCTTCGGAGTTTAGATATAATCATGCTTTAATTGATGACAAAACTGTTGTTATTGCAATTTCTCAATCTGGGGAAACAGCAGATACATTAGCTGCAATTAGAAAAGCAAATATTCATGGAGCAATTACAATTGGAATATGTAACATAGCTGGAAGTTCAGTTTCAAGAGAAACTGAATGTGGAGTTTATACTAGATGTGGTCATGAAGTTGGTGTTGCATCCACAAAAGCATTTACATCTCAAATCGTTGTACTATATTTATTAGCCCTAAAGCTTGCTGAAAGTAGAAAAACGATTTCAAAAGCATCTTTAAAAAGACATTTAGACTATAAAAAATCGGTAAATAAAATTAAGTCTATATTTAAAAAAGAAAATGACATTAAAAAAATTGCATTGAAATATAAAAAAGCCAATGATTTTTTATATTTAGGAAGGGGATTAAATTTTCCTGTGGCATTAGAAGGTGCCTTAAAATTAAAAGAAATTTCATATATACATGCTGAGGGTTATCCTGCTGCTGAAATGAAACATGGACCTATAGCTTTGATTGATAAGGACATGCCTAGTGTATTTATAGCACCAAAAGATAAAACATATGAAAAAATTATTTCAAACATTCAAGAAATTAAATCAAGAAAAGGAAAGATTATTGTAATAACAGATTCTAAAAATGATAAAGTTTTGAAGGAGCTAGCAAATGACTTAATAGTGGTTCCAAAGACTAATCATTACGCTTTTGTTATTTTAGCTTCAATTGTTCTTCAGTTATTAGCCTATCATATTGCTTTAGGTAAAAAGCTAAATGTGGATCAGCCACGTAATCTTGCAAAGTCCGTAAGCGTGGAGTAGAGTTGAGAGGGGGTGTCCCATCTAAACTAAATCAAAAAACGTGAACAAAAAATATTACTACTACATTATTTTTGGGATTACTTTTTTCCTCTTCAGTATCGTCCAAGATAATATTCGACCAAATTATGACGGAGGAAATAGTCTGATAATTTATTTTCTAGGAGTTATCCCAAATTTTTTACCAGGAATAGGTTTACCTTCGTTTTTTTATGTGATCATACCAGAGGTATTCAAACCTCATTCATTCTTTTTTAAAGAAAGACTAAAATTATCAATTTACATTTCTATGATAGGTTTAATATGTAATGAGTTTATAACAATCTTTACACCTGGTAGGGGGATTTTTGATTGGAATGATATCTTATGGACGTTAATAGGGGGAGTATTATTTCTTATCATTCATAGAAAAATTAATTGAGTTTAAAATTTTCAAACTCCAACCGAAATCCTTTATAGTCCCAATTGATATTTTTTCTTTAAATTATAATATCATGATAAAAAAATTACTCATACTATTATTATTTTTTGGGTTTACTTACAGTCAGAATGTTGTGAGTATTAACAACCTAGTTGAAAGAGATGGAATTATATACAGATTTGTTGAATATGAGAAAACAATTGATACCAATAATTTAGTCCCCTACTCTGGAAGAGTTTATGTAAGAACTGAAAAGATTGACTTAGGATTAGTCGATTTGATGAATTCAGAAACACCAGAAGTTCTTAAAAAATTAGTTTGGGTACAACTTTCACTCAAAGGTACAAGATTAGAAGAAGAAAATATAACCTCTTTCATTTCAAGAGAGTTTTCAGTAAAAAATGGTATTTTGGATGGGGAATTTCAAGAGTGGAATCAGTTCGGAATTAAAACTTTAGAGAAAAAATATAATAAAGGAAAATTGATAGGTAAGTTCATAAGTCGTGATAATTATGGTAAAGTAATAACAGAGTCTAACTATAATACTGAAGGTAAATTGGATGGGTATTCGATAAAATATGAAACAGATTCTTATGGATATAGTACCGAAAAACTTGATTCAAAAGGGAATTATAAAAATGGTTTGAAAGAAGGGGAATGGGAAATAGGAACTCGTGGTTTTAAACAATATTTTAAAGATGGTGAAAAAGTTAGAAAACCAAAAAATTAAATACCCCCTTTCACCCCAACTCTGTAACCGTTGAATAAATGTCAATTATATGAATAATAAAATTCCACCTCCAATAGTTACTTTAATTTGTGGTTTAGCGATTTACTTTTCAAAAACCTTCTTTAATAAATTTTTTAGTTACAATAATAATACAATAAGTTTATTTCTTCTAATTTTAGGATTTACTGTTTTTACATTAGCTGTCAAAGCTTTTAATAGACAAAAAACAACCGTAAATCCTCTAGAACCTAGACAAGCATCTTCTTTAGTTTCTTCAGGAATATTTAAGTATTCAAGAAATCCAATGTACCTTGGAATGCTAATTATTTTACTAGCGTTATCTTTCAAGTTTAATCTACTTGGAGGAATTGTTATATCTCTATTCTTCTATTTATTTATAACAAAATTTCAAATTCTTCCTGAAGAAGAGGCAATGAATGAATTATTTGGAGATGAATTTACCGAATATTCTAATAGAACACGAAGATGGATTTAAATATAGAAGGGTAATTTAATGAATTTATATATAGCGCTTATTTTAGCAATTCTATTTGAGGTAACAGGAACGATGTTACTCCCAATAACAAAAGAATTTTCAAAATTAATTCCAACCAGTTTGGTTATAATTTTTTATTCTGTTTCTTTTTATTTTTTATCAGTTGCAGTTGTTAAGTTGCCTTTAACAATTGTCTATGCTTCTTGGACAGGATTAGGTGTAGTCTCTGTAGCTATTTTGAGTTATTACTTTTATAAACAACCTTTAAATCTTATAACAATAATAGGATTATTTATGATTGTTATTGGGGTTGTCTTGGTAAATGTGTTTAAAACTGATTAAATAAGCTTATATTTCAATTATTATGAAATTATTAATAAATATTATTTTATTTGGAAGCTTATTTGCTCAATCAATTGATGGTGAATTACATGAACAATTTATTGAATCACTGGTAGATGATTTAAATAGTCAAAAAAATAACTCTGTTATAAAAAGAATTGATGAAAGTATGATTATTGAAACTGATTATGCAAATCATGCCAAAATTTTAAAACTCAAAGCTTATTATAATCTAAAAGATTTTGATACTGCACTTAATGTCGCAAAATCAATGAATCCGCTCAATTATTCACCTAATCTTAAAACATCTTTTTATTTAACTATGGGAGATATTTATTCCTCCAAAGGTTATTACGATCATGCTTTTAAAAATTACATAGATGCAAGGAGATCAAACATTGATTCGCGTTCAAAAAGAGTCATCAATAAAAGATTAGTTAAAATTATCCCACTAAATCTAGATTTTGAAAATTTGGAATTAATGGAAATTCTTGAAGATAATAAAAGTAATTTAAATATCATTCTTTTAGCACAATCTTTTTCGTTGGTTTATAGTAATTCACAAGAAATCTCAAGAAAATTCGATGAAATTGACCAAAGAACTTTGGATAGAGAGTTCAGATCGAATTACAATTTTTTAAAAAGAAATATTGATTCTAAAACATCATTTTCGAAAAAAGTTGGAGTTGTACTTCCCTTGGATGGAGAAGGGCTTGAAATTACTAATGCATTCTTAAAAGGATTATTAGAAGCAAATCAAAGTTCTCAGTCGAATGATAAGATTCAATTTATTGTCATTGATAATTATCAAGACCCAATCTTAACCGTTGAAGCATTTAAAAATCTTGTTGAAAAACATAACGTAAGTGCGATTATTGGACCATTTTTAGATAAAAATTTAATTGCAGGAGCAAGTTCAGTTTCTTCTACAAAAATTCCAATTTTTGCTCCATTTACATCATTAGAAAATCTTTCTAGCGTTAACAAAAATATATATTTATTAAACTCATCTGTTGATTTCAGGAATGAACTATTAGTAAGTCATTATTTAGATAATTCTGAATTAAATAATATTGCTGTTATAGCGCCAAGAACAGATTTAGGTGTTAAAGAAGTTGATTCTTTTTTAATAGCTTTAGATAAGCTGAATAAAGAGCCAGTATATATTGGTTGGTATGAAGAAAACTCAGAAATTGACCTTCGTCCAAATTTTAATGAATTAAGGGAGGTTGCATGGGAAATTGAAACTCGAGATGAGTATCAAGAATTTTTAGGTGTTGAGATTGATGTTCTAGACTCTATGTTTGAAGTCGATAATGATGAAGTATATGATATGTTTAATTTAGAACAAGAAGAGTCAATTGATTCCACAAAAGTGATTTTAGAAACCATTGATGGATTATTTTATCCTGTGAGTTCAAATGCTTTAGAGTTTGTTGCTTCTCAAGTATCGTTATCAAATCTAGAAACGCAACTTTTAGGAAACGAAAATTGGCTTAATTTAGACTTACTAAAACAAGAAAGTGTTTCGCCTCATATTTCAGATATGTTGTTTGCATCAAATTACATTCCAAAATATTTGAATAATAGTGAATATGATTATGATCCATCTTTAAATAATATATTCCATTTTGGAATGGATTTTTCAAACTTTTTAATTAATTCAAGTTTTAATAAATCAAAATTTGATTTTCGTTCTTCATCAAATTTTGAAGGAATTACAAGGAATTTTGATTTTTCTAATTCCACATCAAACAAAGGTTCTAAGGTAGTTAGATTTTCAAACAGAAAAATCTATAATTCTAGATAAAGTAATGATTTTTGATTTTTCAGATAAAATCAATCAACATGGATTAAAAGTAATTTTTTCAAATGCTGAAGAGAACAACATCTTAACGAAAAAAGCTATTGTTTCTATGTCGCAAATCCATTCTACAAATATAGAATTAGTAAATAATAAAAAATTAGTATATAGCAACGTGGATGGAATTTTCTCATGCAATAAAAATTATGCTTTACAAGTTAAAACAGCTGATTGTTTACCTATTTTTTTTATTCATGAACATGAAGATATATTTGGAGTAATTCATGCAGGCTGGAAAGGTCTTAAAAATGGTATTATCTCAAAATCTACTAAGTTATTGAGTAGTCACATTAATGACCTTCACGAAATAACAGCTTTTATTGGACCATCAATCTCACAAAAAAATTATGAGGTGAAAAATGAATTTATTGACTATTTTGATAATGAGTTCATTGAAAATATTGATGATAAATTTTTTTGTAATTTAAAAGGTGTTGCAAGCTCTCAATTACAAAAGCTTGGAATTGAAAATGTTATTGATTGTAATCAATGTACTTATGAAAATGAAAATTACCATTCTTATCGACGCAATAAGACTTCAAAAAGAATGATTGGTTTAATTTATTATGAATGAATTAATTAACTATATTATTTTAGGAATGATTCAGGGATTAACTGAATTCTTTCCTGTTAGCAGTTCTGGTCATCTAGTATTATTTCAAGATTTTTTGAAAATAAAAAATGAGGGTGCTTCTGCTGAAATTATTGCTCATTTTGGGACCTTATTCAGCATTCTTTTATTTTATAAGGCTTCTTTCTTTTCTTCAAAAAACGAAAATGATTTTTTTAACCCAGACACTATAAAGTTATTAGTAATATCTACTATACCAGCTATTATCTTTGGCCTTATATTTGATTTTGAGCAATTTTTTAATTATGAATTTGTCCAATACTCATTGTTAGCTAACGGAGCTTTAATAATATTAATGAGTTTATTAAAAAATTCATTCTCATTTAATTTTAATTTTAAATCTGCTTTACTTTTAGGTTTATTTCAATCTATTGCAATTCTTCCAGGAATTTCAAGATCTGGAATGGTAATAAGCTCAGCTTTAATGTTGGGGCTTAATAAAGAAAAATCTATTCAGTATTGTTTCTTTATGGTGATACCAGTTATTATTCTCTCAATTTTTTATGAATTATTATTTTCTTCTGGATTTGATACTATAAACTTATTTGATGGAGTAGGACTATTTTTATCATCATTCATTTTTGGGTACCTAAGTTTATACTTTTTAGTAGCATTTCTAAAAAAATTTGATTTCTGGTGGTTTGGATTGTATTGTATAATTGTGAGCATTATAACATGATTGAAGTAATATTCATTCTTTATCTTTTGTTAATTATTTGTGTTGGAATTCTTTCAAATAAATTTGTCTCTTCGCAATTAGATTTTTTATTAGCTGGAAGAAGGCTTGGACCATGGGTAACGGCCTTTTCAGAAAGGGCTTCAGGAGAATCAGCATGGCTTCTTCTTGGGCTCCCTGGTGCTGCAATCGCTATCGGATATGGAGAAATATGGGCCGTAATAGGTATAACGATTGGTATTATATCCTCTTGGTTTTTAATTGCAGAACGTTTAAGAGATGAAACAGAAAAATTTGACTCATTAACCATTCCAGATTTCCTTGAGAAAAAATTCAATGATTCGTCTGGTCTCATTAGGATTATTTCAGCTTTAATCATTGGAATATTTTTTACTTTTTATGTTTCAGCGCAGTTTCATGGTTCAGGAAAAATTTTAAATACTATCTTTGGTATTGAGCCTTTGTATGGAATAACTCTAAGTGCTATAATCATTATCATATATACGATTTTGGGCGGTTTATTGGCAGTAGCTTGGACCGATTTGATTCAAGGTGTGTTAATGATCGGAACATTAGTTGTTTTGCCCATTGTTGGTCTTTTTGAGCTACTTTCTTTTGATCAAAGTTTATCTGAATTATTGAAATTTGATTCAATAGAAAAAAATTCAGTTTTTTCAGGACTTACTGGTTTTGGAGCTCTGTCAGTTGCATTAGGTGGAATGAGTTGGGGTCTAGGGTATTTTGGTCAACCGCATTTACTAATTAGATACATGGCTATAAAGTCTGTTAATGATATTAAAAAAGCTAAATGGATTGCAGCTCTTTGGGCTATTCCTGGAATTTCTGGTGCATTTATGATTGGAATTGTAGCATTAGGCTATTTTGGTGAAGATTTTTTTATGGGTAAAGATTCTGAAATTGCAATGCCATTATTAGCGCAAACCTTATTACCTGCATGGATTGCTGGATTACTTATTTCTGGCGCAGTTGCAGCCATGATGTCCACCGCTGACTCTCAATTATTAGTATCTACATCTGCGATTAGCGAAGATTTAAAGTTGAACAAAGTGATTAAAACAAGAAAATCAAATAAATTAACTAATACTAGATATATCACAATCATTCTTGGGTTATTTGCTTATGTAACCGCTATGTATTCCGAAGTTTCAGGAGATACAATTTTTGGAATTGTTAGTTTTGCATGGAGCGGATTAGGTTCTTCATTTGGACCAGCAGTTATCTTGTCTTTGTGGTGGAAAAAGACAACCAGGGAAGGTATTATCGCTGGTCTTCTAACTGGGTCGATTGTAACAATGATTTGGGGAAGTAGTGAGTTTTTAAAATTGATTGTTACTGAAAGATTAACAAGCTTTGTATTAGCATTTATTGTAGTTATAGTAGTTAGTAAATTGACTTATACAAAAAAAGAAAAAAATTCCAATAGAGATTCAGGTGCTCAAATACAATCTGGTAGCTATGGAATATCTTAATTGAAAAAATATGATTAAAGCTTTACAATTTCTCTCTGATAAAAATCAATCTTTTAGTAATAACTATCTACTAGTTGGGGATAATGATTTTTTATATCTATTTATAAAGAATCAAATAGTTAAAAAATTGCAAAAAAAGGATGAAACATTTGTATTTGACTGTGCAGATAAAAGCGATTCCTTAGATCAATTGATGAATGTGCTTGGATCTCAAGATTTATTTTCATGCGATAAGCTCATAATTATCAAAAATATAAATAAGCTAAATAAGAAAAATTCAGAACTTCTTCTTAACAGTTTTGATTCAGATAGTTCAGACCAAATCATCTTTATAGACAATAATTTTTTATCATATGATTATAAATCTAAATCAAATACTATCAAAAGTTCCGTTACTAAAGAATATGCAAAAGTAATGGATGTCGTTGATATTTCTACTCCTTTCGAGAGTGAAATGAAACATTGGATACATTTATTTGCAAATGAATTAAATCTGAAAGTTTCAGATACATATACTCAAAAAATTATTGAAATTTTTGGAAACAACTTCTCAGAAATTTTTAATGAGATGTCTAAATCAAGTTTAGTGTCAAGCGATGAAAAAGATCTTCTGAATGCTCTTGAAAAATCAGGCAATATTCATAAAGAAAAGCAGTTATGGGAATTAAATTATGCAATATGCGATAGGAGAGTTGATGCAATTTTCGAAAATGGTTTATCAATCATGAAACAATACGGTCTTTCGTATGTGATTAATTCTATGTTCACTTTATTAGAGGCAATTTTTATTACCAAAAAAAATAATGGAACTTTAATTGAATCATCAAGTAGAAGTATTAGAGGGAATTTATTAAAAAGAATAAGCCCAGCAACAAATAACTATTCACTTGATGAGCTGGAGCATGCGATTAATATCTTTGCTCAAACTGACATTAAATTAAAAACACAGAAAATAATTGATGAGACAGAATTTACAAACATTATCAACGGAGCTTTCCGACATGAATGATAAATTTAAATATTCTGATGAAAAGTTAATTTTAAGATTTCAAGAAGGAGATATTAACGCATATAACGAGCTTGTTAAAAGATACAAAGATAGGCTATTAAACTTTGTATTAAGATATTTCAATAATGTTGAGCAGGCAGAAGATGTAGTGCAAGATACATTAATTAAATTATACACTCATGCAAGCTATTATAAGAATGTTGCAAAATTTTCAACTTGGATTTTTACAATCGCAAAAAATAACGCGTTAACCGAATTAAGAAAAAATAAAAGGAAGAAGACCGATTCCTTATGGACTGATGATGGACAGGTTATCGATATTAATTCTAAAGAAGAATCTTTGGATTCTAAAGTCCAAAATGAAATTGCAATTGATCAATTAAACAAATTTTTAGATGAGATTCCCGAAAATTTTAGAATGGCTGTAGTCTTGAGAGATTTTCAGGAACTTTCCTATGAAGAAATAAGTAAAATACTGGAAATACCGATTGGTACGATCAAATCTAGAATAAATAGAGGTCGTATTCAGTTGGCTGAAAAAATGAAACATTTTAAGGAGTAGTTATGGATTATAATAAATTTGAGGATAGAATATCTGACTGGATTGAAAATTCAATGGATATTAAAGAACGCAAGGAGTTTGAAAAATATCTTGCTGAAAATCCTGAACATAAGAAAAAAGTTGATGATGTTCGAAATGCAATGAATATTATGAAAACTGCTCCTTCTTTAAAAACTTCCGATAGTTTTGATAAAAACCTTCAAGATCGTATTAATGCATTAAATGATAATCAAAATGTAAGTAGTGGAATTATGGGATTCTCAAGACAAAACTTTCTTTATCTTACATTGTCTATACTTTGTATTTTCATGCTCTCAGCTTATTTAATTCAACCTTCTCAATCAAACTATTTTATAGCGGATGAAGAATCAGTAACGCAAGAAAATATATCTGAAGAAGAGGATACTGAAATTAAAGATGTTGAGCTATTAAATGATGTTAATGGATCATTTGTAAGCGATAAAGATTAATTTTCATAGAATTGTAAATATCCAATCTCGGATGTAATTTGCATAGTTATGAAAATGAAATACTTAATAATTACAATTTCCACAATTTTTTTAGCAAATTGCGCTTCAACATCTTTAGAATTACCCAAATCGTACACTGAAGAATCTAAAAAAGAAGAAAAAACTATAGATTCAATTGATCCTTTCGGTGGTGTTCAATTTTTCATGGACGGAATGATGTTTTTTGAACAGGGTGATTATGCAAGAGCAATTTTAGAGTTTCAGGACGCTATTGATGCTGGTTCAAATTCTGCAGAAGTCTTATTTAATATGTCCGAAGCATACTGGATGTTGCAAAAGTTTGAAAAAAGTATTGTATTTGCCAATCAAGCAATTGCAATGGATGAAAATGCATTAGATTATAAGATTTCATTAGGAAAAAAGTTTATTGCCTTAAATGATTATGAATCTTCTTTGTTGATTTTTAATCAAATAATTGAAAGCGATCCTAATAATGCTGATGTGCTGTTTATCATTGGAGATTTAAAAGCTGAGTTAAATGATATTGATGGAGCATTGCTTTACTATCAAGAAGCCTATAACAAGAATAATGACTTAATTTTGGCTTTGGAGGTCGCAGCAGAATTAGCATATAATTCAAATCATAGAGAATTATCAAAGATATTTAAAAAACTCCTTTTAGCAGACCCTTCTAATTCAGAATACATGAGAGGTTTTCTTGAATCGAATGAAGGTGGAAATATTGAAGAGTTGCTTGAGTTATTAAATCTAGATTCTATTAAAGCAAATCCATTTTATAATAATCTATATAATCAAATAGCACTGGAATATCTAAGAATTGGAAAATTAGATTCTGCAGAAGAATTTTTGCAAAAGTCCTTATCACAAAAGGATAATGATAGGTTTGCTCTATATTACTTGTCATTGGTATACAGAGATATAGGTAGAAATGACTTAGCATTAGAAGTATCAAAGAAGCATACTTCTTATTATCCTAATGATAAGGAAGGATATATTAATTCATCTATTGCATTAATAAGTTTACAAAATTTCTCTGAGGCAATAGATGAGCTTAATATAGCGGTATCAATATTTCCGAACGACTTTGAAGTAAATTATTTTTTGGGATTAGCAAATTATTCGGCAAGAAATTTTAATGAAGCAGAACAATTCTACAGTAAGTCATTATTAATTGATCAAAAATCTGTAGCAGCTATGCATGGCTTAGCAATGACATATGATCAAATTGAAAAATGGGATAAATCTGACGAGTTGTACACAAAATTAATTGCTTTGAATGACAGAGATGCACAAGCGTATAATAATTTTGCATATAGCCTAGTTGAAAGAGATGAAGATCTAGAATATGCTTTGACTCTCGCTGAAAAAGCTATACAAATAAGCCCAGATGTATCAGCTTACTTAGATACAATTGGATGGATTTATTACAAATTATCTGAATTTGAAAAAGCGAAAGATTTTATTGCTCAAGCATTAATATATGATGATTCAAGCGCGGTAATTCTTGAGCACTATGGAGATGTATTAATAAGTGTAGAAGAAATAGATGAAGCACTTATTTTTTATAACAAAGCATTGTTGTTAGATGAAGATAACGAACAGCTACAAACAAAGATTTCTTCATATGAATCTCAATAAAAAACTTATAATTGTCGTATTTGCAGTTATTTTTGCTTCATGCTCCACCAATAATAACATCCAAGTAATAGATTCTGAAAATATTAAAATTGAGGAATTAGAAAAAAATTTTAATAGAGTTATTGGCAATGGTGTTTTACAGGGAAAAGGAAAATCAAATTTTTCTTCACCATTTATTTTTGAATCTTCTGGAAATAATTCAATTATCGTGTTCAAAGATTTTTTGGGAAGAAGACAGTATATGATTGAAGTAAATAATGATTCAATTAGATATTTAAATGTCCGCAAAAAAGTTGAAATCTCCCAAGAGGAGTTTAATAGATTTTTCCCTTTATCAAATCAATTGAATTCAAATTTCTACAAAAGTATTCTTTGGGGAGATACTGAAGCTTTAAGTAAAGTCGATATTCAATTGAGAAATTCATACGTCATTACAACTAAGTTGATTTCAATTGATGGTAGTAATTATCTGAACGAGATTGTATTTTTACTTAATAATGATAAACAGAACTATACATTAAAATTTAATAGAAGAAATTTTGAATAATGAAAAGCTTATCTATACTTATACCAATATATAATGAGGAAGAATCTCTTCAGGCATTATTTGAAGAGTTGAAAAACAGTTTTGAGAATAATCAATCAATTGAAATTATTTTTATTAATGATGGTTCGTCAGATATGTCTCAAAAAGTGATTGAAAATGAAATCGCAAATCATTCTACATGGAAGCTCATTAACCTTTATAGAAACTATGGAAAGTCTGTAGCACTTCAATCCGGCATTGATATTGCTTCAAATGAATTAATAGCTACATTAGATGGTGATCTTCAAGATGATCCAAAAGAACTTATCAATCTTGTTCGTGAATTAAATGAAGATGACGTAATTGTAGGATGGAAGAAAGATAGATTAGATCCTTTAGAGAAAAAAATTGCATCAAAAATATTTAATTTTTTTATAAAACTTTTTAGTGGATTAAAAATTAAAGATTCAAACTCCGGAATTAAGGTCTTAAAAAAAGAAGTGGCCAAGTCTTTAAATCTTTATGGAGGTAGACATAGATATATCCCTTTATTAGCTCATCAGAAAGGGTTTAATGTAAAGGAAATACCTGTAAATCATAGAGAACGAAAATTTGGGAAATCAAAATATGGAGCTGAAAGATATAAACATGGTTTTTTTGATTTTATGACAATCTTATTTCTTGGAAAGTATATGGACAGACCATTGCATTTTTTTGGAATGGTTGGATTTTTATCAATATTATTTGGCTTAATAGCAGAAATATATATTCTTTATTGTAAGTATGTTTTGCTCCACTCTTTTCAACAACACATAGCTATGATAATTTTTGGGAGCTTGTTAATAATTACTGGTGTGCAATTATTTACCTTTGGATTAATTGGTGAAATAATTGTAAATAAAAATCACAAAACAAAAAATTTCATTAAAGAAGTAATTGAATAATAATTTAAAAATTGTTTCTATTGGTCCTTATTCTCCTTTTAGAGGTGGTATTGCAGATTTTAATCATCATTTAGTTACTCAATTAAAAAATAGTCATGATGTAACCATTTTAAATTTCAAAAAATTATATCCTAAAATTTTTTTTCCAGGCAAGTCACAATATAAAAACAATGTATCAAATAATAATTCATCGTCAAGAATTTTAAATCCATTAAATATTTTTTCTTGGAGAAAAGCAATTAAAAAAATCAATGAATTAAATACAGATATCGTCATTTTTTCTTATTGGCACCCTTTTTTTTCTATGATGTATTCATATATTGCTAAAAGAATAAATACAAAAAAAGTCTACTTCTTAATTCATAATGCTAAATCTCATCAAAATTTTCCATTTCAAAACTTTTTTCTAAAAAAAATGCTAAAAGAAGGAACTCATCTAGTAGTTATGAATCAAAATGAAATGAAAAGAATCAAAAGATATAATTTAGAAGCTAAAATAATTAATTCATTTCATCCAATATATGAAATTGATTACAACATTGATGATCGAGAAAGATTTAAAAATAATCTTGGGTTAAAATCTGAACCAACTATACTATTTTTTGGTCTCATTAGACCTTATAAAGGTTTAGATATATTAATTAATGCCGTAAATCGCCTTAAAATAAAAATACCAAACTTGAAAGTTTTTATAGTAGGTGAGCCGTATACTGATTTGAGTAATTATTTGAATAAAATTAAAGAGTATGGACTTGAAAGTTCATTTATAATTCATCCTAACTTTGTTAGCAAGGAAGATCTAAGCAAATATTTCCTTAGCTCAGACTTAATCGTTCTTCCATATAAGCAAGCAACACAAAGTGGAATCCTATCGCTTTCTATGAACTTTAATTTGCCTGCCATTGTATCATCTAAAGGAGGGCTTAAAGATTATATTGTTGAAAAAGAAACTGGATATATTGTAGATCCAAATGAAGATGAAGTTGCCTTATCAATTCATTCGTTTTTTAAAAATAATATGTATGATATAATGACTAAAAATATATCTAACCATAAAAAGAATTTTTCTTGGGAAGAATTTGAAAGAACATTACAGCTTTATGATTGAAAATTCAGAATCTTATAAAGTTCACATTGTTATTTTAACATGGAATAATAATAAAATTTTAAAAAGATGTTTAGAATCAATTGAAAATGTTGATCATAAAAATTTTACTATTTCTGTAATTGACAATAATTCATCAGATGATTCATTAAAAATGATTTCTGAAAATTTTCCGAATGTTCAAACAATAAAAAATAGTAAAAACTTTAAATTTGGCAGAGGATATAACGAAGGTTTAAAGAAAATAAATGTTGATGATAATGATTTTATCATTCTTTTAAATGACGATACAATTGTTAGCAGAAATTTTATTGACGAATTAATTAATCCTTTAGCGAAAGATCAAAAAGCAATTATTTCAACACCAAAGATATTATACTCATCAAATATCAATAAAATTTGGTACGCTGGAGGTGTTGTAGATTTATGGAGGGGTTTAATTTATCATATTGGAATAAGAGATTTTGATGGACCAAAATATTCATTCATAAATGAAACAGATTATGCTACTGGTTGTTGTATGTGCTTGAGATTTGAAGATTTAAAAAAACTTAATTTTTTTGACGAAACATTTGATATGTACTGTGAAGATGTTGATTTATCATTAAAAGCTCGTCAATTAAATAGAAATATAATTTATGCTCCAAAATCTGTAATTCTTCATAATGTTTCTCAATCTTATGGAGAACATTCTTCAAAGAAAAATTTTATGAAGATAAAAAATCAATTGAAACTCTTTTGGAAGCATGCGACAGGAATCCAATTAATTTCTATATCTATTTATTGGATATTATTTCATTTACCATTTCAATTTATAAGATGGTTATATTTAAGAAATAAATGAGCAGCAAACCATCCAATCAGAAAACAATTCTAAGCGAAGCTTTTATTTCATTCTCTGGAATGACATTAGGTTCAGTTTTTAGATATATATTTTCAATAGTAATGGCAAGATTTCTTGGCGCACAGATGTTAGGTATTTATTCTTTAGGAAATGCTGTTACAAGAATTGCAGAAATATTTGCATTAATGGGACTTGATAACGGTGTTTTAAGATTTGTAAGTAGAGATACCGAAAATTCAGAGAATGTTAATAATTCTATTTATTCATCTTTAAAAGCTGGACTATTATCTAGTATCATAATTTCTATTATTTTATTTTTATCTGCTGATTTCATTGTTAATAATTTGTTGAATGAAGATAAATTTTTAATAACAGTTATAAAAGTATTTGCGATAAGTCTTCCTTTTTCCGTTTTAACTCTAATATCTTCTTTTGCAACCCAAGCGTTTAAAATTTTAAAATATAAAATCTTTGTTAATCAAATTGTAAATCCTCTTACGCTTTTGATTGGATTTTTAGCATCATATTATTTGCTCGGAACAAAATTATCCATTTTGATACCAACAGTAACTTCTGCTGTTATTGGTTTAATCTTCATCGTAAAATTTTTGAGAAATTTTGCACAAATTAATCTTAAGAATATTATTAATTCTAAAGTAGATGAAGAAATTTTAAGATTTTCTATACCATTAATGTTTGTTTCGGCGATTGGCATTATTATGCATTGGGTTGATATAGTAATGTTAGGAGTTTTATCTAGTGCTATTGATGTGGGAATGTATCATCCTATAGATCGAACAGCTGGACTAGTTAGAATGATTTTATTTGCTTTTGCTGGAATTTTTGCACCAATATTTTCAGAACATTATTTCAATAAAAATATTCCAGGAATGAAAGAATCTTATCAATCTTCCTCAAAGTATATTTTAATGTTTTCTTTGCCAGTATTTATATTTTTATTTGTTTTTGCAAGCCCAATGTTATTGCTATTTGGTTCAGAATTTGATAATGCTTTTGCATTAAAAATTCTATTAACTGGAATTTTCATTCAAACAATTTTTGGTTTAGGTTCATCAACACTTTCTATGAGCGGAAATACTTCAATTAATTTAATTAATGTTTCAATCGCCCTGATTTTGAATATTTCATTGAATTATATTTTAATCCCTTTATATGGTATAGTAGGCGCAGCTTTATCAACGGCGATAGCTCTATTTATTCTGAGTATCTTAAGATTTATTGAAAATATAGTTTTAATGAAATTGAATTTGTTTTCAATAAAGCTTATTAAGCCAATTATATCTGGTTTAATTACATTTTTAATCTACTCTAATGCCAAAAATATTTTTTTAAATCTATTTAGTTTAGATAGCATATTAGGTTTAATAGTTTACCTGCTAGTTCATTTTGCATTGGTTTTGTTGACTTATTTCCTTATTTATTTTTTAATGGGTTTTGATGAGGAGGATAAAGAACTAATTAACTCATTTAAAACAAAATTGATTTAAAATGTATCTTTCTATCATAATACTAATTTATACTATTTTTGTTCTATTCTTTTTTAATGATGTTATAATCTTTGGAAATACATTTGCCTCCGGTGACTCGTTTAATCCTTATGCCATACATCATATTCTTGATCAGATTAGATTAGCTTCATCAGAGTGGCCACAATGGCAACCATGGATTTTTTCTGGAATGCCAACCTTAGAAGCATTTACTTATGTCAATCTACTATATCTGCCAAGCTACTTTTTAGATTTGCTAGGTGTTTCAGACTTAAATATTCAATTTATTCATCTAGTTTTTTCTGCAGCAAGTATGTTTTATTTGGTTCAAAAGCTTATTCAAAATAAGAAAATTGCATTTATTTCAGGATTGCTTTGGATGTTAAATCCTTTTTTAATCACTATGATTGTTTATGGGCATGGAAGTCAGATGATGACAGCTGCTTTTTTTCCAATTACATTATTATTGCTTTTAAGATTGAAAGATGAGCAATCAATTTTCAATATGCTTTTATTTGCTTTGTTTCTAGGCTTGCAATTACAAAGAGCGCATGTCCAAATAGCTTATTATAGTTGTATGTTATTAGGATCTTTCTTCATTTATTCTTTTTATCAAAATAGAAATAAAAAATATGCTGCTTTATTCTTTTCAGGAATTATTATTGCATTCTTAATTGCTTCACATATTTACTTACCATCCTTGGATTACCGTGAAATGTCAATTAGATCTAGCAATATGGGTAGTTTTGCTTATGCAACAAATTGGTCTATGCACCCTAAGGAATTATTGACATACCTCTTGCCTAATTTCTTTGGATTCGGAGGATCAACTTATACGGGTTTTATGCCTTTTACTGATTTCCCAAATTATGTTGGATTGCCAGTACTATTATTTGCTTTTTTGTCATGTAGAAAGTTAAACAGCATGAGATTATTTTTTTGGACGGTATTAGTAATTTCAATTCTATTATCTTTTGGAAAGTATTTCGAAATCTTTTACCAATTCTTCTATAATTATTTACCTTTTTTTAGCAGCTTTAGAGTTCCAAGCATGATACTCATTGTATCAAATTTTTGCATGTATATCTTATGCGCTTATGGCTTAAAAGATACTCTTGAAATAATTAAGAATAAATTTCCTCAAATTCAGACACAGACCATTTATTATATATTTTTGATACTTTCCTTGATTGATATATATAGGATTGATAGTAGAATTATCAATCCAAGACAAGATTCAGGCCAACAAAATCAAATTGCAACTATTGAAAGCTTTGAGTCTGTATTTAATGAGGACGAAACAATAATTTTTTTAAAAGAAAACCTCAGTTTAAATAGAATTTACCCTGCAGGATCTTTGTTTACTGATCCAAAATTTAAATATCATGGTATTGAATCAGTTGGAGGATATCATCCAGCAAAATTTGGTCATTATTCTGAATTGCTAAAGAACACAAATAACTTACTTTCAATACCAGTATTACAATTTTTAAATGTAAAATATTTTATTAGCCCTGTTGAAATTTCTCATCCCAAACTAATACTAGAAAAAGAGTCCGTTTTTCAATCAGTCAATGGAAGAAAGAAAGTTTATATTTATAATTTAGATCAAAGTAATCCAAGAGCGTGGTTTGTAAAAGATGTAATTAAAGAAGATCAAAATTTGTATAATTATTTGAACGCATCTGCATTTAATCCATCAAAAACTGCAATAGTGGATAAACTAGATGATTCAAGATATACAATTGGTAAAATTCTTAATATTGATTGGGACGTGGAAACAATCATTATTGATTATGAAGCAAATGAAAAAGGACTATTAATGCTAAGTGAAATTTATTATCCTGCTAGATGGAAAGCCTATATTGATGACTCTGAAGTAGAAGTTTTTAGAGCAAACGGTGTTTTGAGAGCAGTAGAGGTGAAAGCTGGAACAAATAAGATAATTTTTGAATATGATAATGATTTATTTAACATTTTACATACAGTTTCAAATCTTATTGTGCTTTTCATGTGTTTTTATCTTTTTAAGCCCAAAGTTATGGTCTTGTTAAAGAACTTCAGGTAAACTAATTTTAGTCCATGAATCAAAAAATAATAATAATGCAACAAAGCGAAGCATCTTTTCTAGATATTTTTCTTTCCCAATTACCAATCTTCCTAATTTTTTTAGTGTTATACTATTTCATTCTAAGACCTAATTCTAAAAAACAAGAATCAGTAAAATTGATGCAAGAAAATTTAGCAAAAGGAGATAGAGTAGTGACTATTGGAGGAATTCATGGAAAAGTTACTGCGGTAAAAAGTGAAACTGTAATTATAAAAATATCTAATGAAAATGAAATGACTGTCGACAGAGTTGCAATTGCAAAAGTTAAAAATTCCTCAAAATAATTTATGGCAGTTCAAAAAGTAGTTACATATGGTCATTCTGCTCTTAGAGCAATATCAAAAAATATAACAGACTTTTCAAACATTAGAAGTTTAATTGATGATTTATTCGATACAATGTATGAGTTTGATGGTATTGGACTAGCAGCAAACCAAATTGGAATAAATAAGCGCATATTTGTAGTAGATATATCTCACACAGATGAATGTGAATCTCCTTTAGTATTTATCAATGGAAAAATAATTAGTGGTGAAGGATCTTGTGTTGATTCTGAAGGATGTCTTTCATTGCCTGAAATTAGAATCAATGTAGAGCGCTATGATTCAATAACATATGAATATTTAGATCACAACCTTGAAAAACATATAAAGGTTTTTAGCGGCTTTTTAGCCACAGTTATACAACATGAAAATGATCATCTCGATGGAAAATTAATAACTGATTATGCTACTCCTGCAGATCTTTTAAAATATGATAAGGCGCTTAAATTAATGAAATCAAGCAATGTCAAATAAAGATATAAATATAATTTTTTTTGGTAATACTGATTTTTCAAACCCAACTCTTCTAGCTTGTAATAACAGTTTTAATCTTAAAGCAGTTGTTACAAACAAATCAAAAAAAATGGGTCGTGGACAAAAAATTCTTGATACACCTGTGATGACTTTAGCTAAGGAAGAGAATTTAAAAATTATTGAAGGTGTAGATTTGAATGACGCAAGTTTAATTGATCAACTTAAAGATTTAAATCCTGATTTTTTTGTAGTAGTTGCGTATAGAATTCTTCCAAAGTCTTTACTGGAAATACCTAAACATGGATCCATTAATATCCATTCTTCATTGCTACCAAAATATAGAGGAGCCGCACCAATTCAACATGCATTATTAAATCAAGAAGATTCAACAGGAGTCTCCACTTTTTTGATAGAACCAAAAGTTGATACTGGAAAAATAATTGATCAATTAAAAATTGAAATAACAAAAGATGATAATTATGGTTCTTTATCAAAAAAATTAAGTGAAGCTGGAGCAGATCTTATTGAATCTTCAATTAATAAATGTTTGCACCATTCTTCAGAATTAATTGAACAAGATAATAGTATGGCTACTTTAGCACCTAAAATTTCAAAGGATGATTTAAAAATTAATTGGAATGAAAAGTCAGATGTAATACTGGCTAAAGTGAGGGCTTTCTCGCCTACACCTGGTGCTTTTACTACCATAAATAGCAAAAGATTAAAAATCTTTAAAGCTGAGTCAATTAATAATGATAATAATCACGAAATTGGTTCTATATATCATGTAGATAAAAATTTTTTTGATGTTCAGTGTGGTCAAAATGCATT
The DNA here is from genome assembly GCA_028140795.1 of Fidelibacterota bacterium. GTDB lineage: Bacteria > Fidelibacterota > Marinisomatia > Marinisomatales > Marinisomataceae > Marinisoma. Next base: position 56,344 of record JAOIOW010000002.1, on the reverse strand, counting down.
AAGGCTTCATAACGTACAATTAGAGGGTAAAAAAGCAATGGATTCGAAAGATTTTATTGTAGGTTATCAAGATTTAGGTTCAAATATTCTTATATGAAAAATCTACTTAAAAATTTATCAATTTTTCTTGTCACTGGCGTGATAGTATTAATGACATTTAATTTTATTCTAATGCCTTTATATATTAATGCACGAAATGTAGTAGTAATTCCAGATTTAGAAGGCTTAACATTAGATGAAGCAAATCAGTTGTCAAAATCAGAAGGTATCGAGGTTGTAATAGCTGATACAATTTTTACAAATGACTTAAATCCAAATATAGTAATTGAACAATTTCCAACATCTGGTAAAGAAGTAAAGCTTGGAAGATCAATCAAAGTTAAAATTACCCAATTTAACCAAAAAATTATTGTTCCATCTCTTTTAGGAAAAACATTAAGAGCTGCAGAAATTGAATTGGATCAAAATGGTATTGAGTTGGACTCAATTTATTATTCGTTCAGTTCAAAATATCCAAAAGGTATAGTTTCTTGGCAAAGTCCAACAGAAAACGATAGCATAAGAAAAGGATTTGGTGTTCGAATTGAAGTCAGTAATGGATTAGCACCTAATGATTTAGTAGATGTTCCTGATTTTCAAGGAATTTTTCTTAGCGAAGCACTTAAAATCATTGAGGAAAGAGGTTTCTTTGAAGGAAAAATTCAATATGTTGAAAACAAAAAGTTTTTACCAAATACAGTATTAAATCAAAGTCCAAAGGAAGGAACGAAGGTTTCTCAAGGTTCAAGAATTAACTTAGTAATAGCAAAATGATCCGAAGTTTATTTTTAGTTTCTTTTTTTCTTCTATCATGTAATAATGATTCTTCAGAAATATCAATATCTAAGGATATTGATTTTAACATTGTAGTAAATGACTACAAATTGGTTGATTCTGATTCTTTACAAGTAAAGCTGAGCTATCATAATCCTGATTTAAGAAATATTGAAATGCATTGGTCAACAAATGATATAATGAATGGAAAATTTGATTTTGGTTCGGACTCATTGAATACTCATGTAAGAAATATTCCTGTAAGTATTGATGCTGATTCAGTATTAATTGATTTAAAGCAAGACGGATTATCTATTAATAGCTTCTCTATAAAAGTTGAGCCTAGAAATCAGCAAAGAGTAATTATACTTAACGACAATGAAAGTAGTTTTGCTAGTTTATTGGATAGTAACCGGTTATTTCAATATGATATAGTTAAAACTGAAAGTTTCAAAAAGTATGATTTTTCTGGATATGATATTTTAATAGTTGAAGGAATAAAAGATTTTTCTGATAACTTAATTAGAGAGATTCAAAAATTTATGTTAGAGAAAAAACCCATTTTATATTTTATAGACAATGTCGATAGTGAATATCTATCTAAAACTCTCGATTATCCAAAAGTTAAAGCATTAAGAGGTACATCAAAAAATCAGTTCTTTAAATTTGAAGAAGAATATCCAGTTAAATATTTATCTAATAATAGCAAAGCATTTCAAGTATATAGATTTTATGAATTAAAAGATTATAACTCTGATGAAGCTTCTTTTAATATTTCAACCAATGATCCACTTGTAATTAAAAAAAATATTTTAGGTTCTAATGTAATATTCTTGGCTACCAAAATTGATGAAGAATGGACAAATAATATTTTTAATGAATTCATTTACGATATTTTTATAGAGCTTGTTTTCAATCAAATTGTAGTAAATGAATCGTAAGATTGAAACAGCGATAGTTGTTGCTCCAAGAATATGGAAAAGCAGTAAGAATTATCATAATAGTGTTGAGGAAATATCATTACTCATATCTACTCTTGGTGTAAAAGTAAAAGGAGTAGTTGAACAAAAAATAAACACTATAAATCCTACTTATTTCATTGGAAGTGGAAAAGCAAAACAAGTAATTGAGCAGGCTAAAATGCTTGGAGTAGATTATATAATTTTTGATGAAGACTTAAGTCCTGTTCAAACGAAAAATTTTCAAAAATTAAATAAAGACATTAAGCTCTTAGACAGGCCTGGCGTAATACTTGAAATATTTTTTAGAAATGCAAAATCAAAAGAATCTAAAACACAAGTTGAACTAGCTAGATTGCAATACCAATTGCCCAGGTTGACCAGATTATGGACTCACCTTGAAAGGCAGATGGGAGGATTTGGAACAAGGGCAGGTGCTGGTGAAACACAGATTGAGGTTGATAGAAGAATTATTCGAAAAAAGATTTCTTTGCTAAAGAAAAAACTTAAGAGTATCGACTCCGAAAGACAGGTACAAAGTAAAAAGAGAAAGTCATTTTTTAGAACTTCATTTGTTGGATACACAAATGTAGGAAAATCATCTTTAATGAAGTCAGTTACTAAAAGTGATGTATTAATCCGAAATCAGTTATTTGCAACTTTGGACACTACTGTTAGAAGATTATTTATTGGTGATAATAATTATGTCCTTTTAAGTGATACAGTTGGTTTTATTAGAAATCTTCCTGATAATTTAATCGCTAGTTTCAAATCTACGCTTCAAGAGGTGGTTGATTCAAATTTATTATTAATCGTTCTTGATGCAAATTCACAAGATTTATTCAATGAAATAGAAACAATCAAAAGTGTTTTAAAGGAGATAAATGCCAATGAAATTGATTATAAATATGTTTTTAACAAGATTGATTTAGTAGATCCTGAGAAAATTTCTTATTTAAAGCAATCGTTTCCAGATAGTTTGATGGTTTCTGCCACAAGATCGTTACAGATTTCAGATATAAAAGATACAATTGCAGAAAAATATGAAGAGTGGGTTAGCGCTCTAAAGAATCCATCACACTAGCAACTGTCGCATCTCCGGTGACGTTTGTAGCAGTTCTAATCATATCAAGAATTCTATCCACACCTAGAATAAGCGCAATACCTTCACTTGGTACATTAATAGCTTCTAAAATAATAATCAGCATGATGATTCCTGCTCCTGGAACAGCTGCAGTTCCTATGGAAGCTAAAACAGCGGTAGCCACAATCGTAAATTGGTTAGCTAATGTTAAATCCATGCCGACTGCCTGCGCAATGAAGACTGCTGCTACTCCTTGATACAATGCAGTTCCATCCATATTAATTGTTGCTCCTAAAGGCAACACAAATGATGAAATCTCCTCCGAAATTCCAAGATCCTTTTCACAACGCTTCATAGTTACTGGTAAGGTTGCTCCACTTGAACTTGTTGAAAATCCTAAAAGCTGTACAGGAGCCATAGATTTAAGAAAATGTTTTATATCCATAGTTGTAAAAATCTTTAGTAGTGTCATGTAGGTTATTCCCATATGAACAAAAAGACCAAGAATCACAACACCCATATAAAAAACTAAAGCAGAAAGAATTTCACTTATTTGAGAAATATCACCAGAAACAGAACTAATTGTTTTAGCAATCAAAGCAAATACTCCAAAAGGAGCAAAATACATTATCATTTCAACTAGTTTAATAATCATTTGATTTATGCCTTCTAAAAACTCTAAAACTGGTCTTGAGTATTTTCTGTCAATTCCAATTAGAGCAATTCCAAATATCAATGAAATGAAAACTACTTGAAGCATATTTCTATTATTGGATGCAGCAGAAAAAATATTACCAGGAACCATATCTACCAGCGGTTGAAGAGGTCCTCTATTTTGTTGAATTGATGCTGCAGCTTCTTGTTTATCTGCTGCAGTATTAAAGTATTCACTTGATAAACTTTCTTGATAGCTTTCTGGAATGGCATTTCCAGGCTCAAGCAAATTAACTAATATGAGCCCAATGCTAACTGCTACTGCAGTTGTTGAAATGTAGAGCGCAATAGTCTTCCAACCAATTCTTGATAATTTTCTAGTATCAGACAATGATGCAACTCCAGTAATTAATGAGGAAACAACCAATGGAACAGCAATTAATTTTAAAAGATTAAGAAATATTGTTCCAAAAGGGGAAATGAAGTCTGATGTAAAACCATTCCAGCCATTTACTGCACTTAAAATACCGTAAATAGCTCCTAAAACTAATCCAATAATTATTTTCCAATGTAATTGCATTTGTAAAAATAATATATGTATTATGTATAAACTATTACAATGATTTATTACCTAATTATATCAATTTATCTTGTTGCATTACTTTGGATCGGTTTTAGTAAATCAGATTCCATAAAGAATCAGGAAGATTTCTCAGTTGCAGGAAGATCATTATCTCCATGGATATTAGTTGGAACCATGGCAGCAACTTGGATGGGTACTGGTTCAGTTCTTGGTAACGCAGGAAAAACATTTGAAATTGGTGCAGCCGGCTTTTTACTGCCAATTGGAGGAATGCTTGGTGTTTTAGCACTTACAAAAATTGCAGGAAAAGCAAGAGCATCTGAAAAATTAACAGTACCGGAAATTATTGGATCACGTTTTGGTGATGTTGCAATGATTTTATCTGTAGTTGCACTCTTAACAGCTTATTTAGTGATTGTAAGTTATCAGTTTAACGCTGGTGGAGCAGTTATTTATACTATTTTTCATGACAACTTAGGTTCAAACCTATCATTAGATCAGGCAACTATTATTGCAGCATTATTTATTGTTGCGTATACAGTATTAGCTGGACTATTGAGCGTTGCTTATACAGATGTTGCTAATGGTATTTTGATGATTATTTGTTTTATTATAGCATTACCAATTCTATTTTTTCAAGCTGGTGGATTTGAAGGAATGGCAATGAGCTTTGAAAACAAAGGTATGCCAAACAATATGTCTTTATTTGGCGTTTTATCATTTAGAGATGTAATTAATTTTACATTACCTTCATTTTTATTGATTCTCGGAGATGCGAATATGTATCAAAGATTTTTTGCAAGTGAATCCGTTAAATCAGCTCAAAAGGCAACCTTCCTTTTATTCTTTGCTGTAGTCATTTTAGAATCTTTAATTATTGCAAATGCTTGGATTAGTTCAAGTATGATTACGGATATTGCAAAAGAATCACATGTATTAATCTATGCTGCATACAATTTCCTTCCACCTATCGTAGGTGCAATTATGCTTGCTACAATTATTGGTATAATAATTTCGACTGCAGACTCTTTTTTATTGGTCCCTACAACTATTTTGATCAATGATATTTACTTAAAGTATTCAAATAAAAAATATTCAGATAAAATGATTGTTACACTCAGCAGAATTTTAGTTTTAGCTTTAGGATTCTTTTCGTATTGGGTTTCAAGAATGTTTGCCGCTGATACAACTATCTTTGAAAAAGCACTATATGCATTTACAATCTATGGAACTGCAATTACTCCAACTCTATTAGCTGCATTCTTTTGGGATAAAGCAACAAAGTATGGTGCTATTTGTTCAATACTCTCAGGTATAGTTGCTACAGTGTATTTTGGAAATCAGTGGAGTTTAGATGAGGCTGTAATACCTGCGCTAGCAATTTCATCAACTTCGTTAGTTCTAATAAGTTATTTGAAGAAATAATTATATATGCGATTAGTTGACTACATAATAATTGCACTAGAAAATCTTGATGGACAATCTTCATATGATAATCTTTACAAAGAGGTTAAAAGATTGTACAATATTGATAATAAAATTCTTCCTAAAACATGGAAAGCTAATATTCGAGCTAGAATTGAAGAGCATAGCATTGATACAGATAGCTATAAAGACGGTTATCCAAAACTTTTCACTCCAGTTTATGGAAAAGGTAAAGGTTTTTGGGGGTTAACTCACAATTACCAAAAAGAATTATATTATAAACCTAATCAAAAAGGATTGATTGTTGCTTATTGTTTAGCAAAATACAATAAGGAGGCTTACTTAGAGTTTGGTTACAAAGATAAATTCAATTCTCAAAAGGAAGTCGAAAGAGATTTAAGTATGAAGCTTGGCATGAAACAAAATTCATATTTAAAACAAATGAGAGACAAATTTGATACATTATTTGACTTTAGAATAGGTTATGTACAGGATACTTTACCTCGAAGTTTCTATTCAACTGCAGAATTATTAGAAGATTTGAATAGAAATGAACTTTTTTCAATTGTAAAAAAACTTTTAAATAATGATGAATATTTTCAAAATAATTTTTCACATTTAATAGCTCAAAATGAGAAATTAGATAAAAAAAAACATAATAATTACAATCCAAAACAAAGATTAAAAACTGGAAAAATGGGTGAAAGACTATTTGAAAAATATTTTTTAAAAGAAGGTATTTTGAAATTAAGTAGTGGAAAAAACATCTCTGGAAATCTTAAAAATACTACTGAAGACCAATGTGGATATGATTTTGAAATTTTAGCTGATGAAGGAAAATATTGCATTGAAGTTAAAAGTTTGTCTTCAGATAGTGGTTCAATAACTTTTACAAGCAAAGAATGGGAAGTTGCAAAACAAAAGAAAGAATTTTTTATAATATGCTTGGTTTACAATATCAATTCTGAACAAAAAGAAATATTTAAATTTATTGAGCATCCTTCCCAAAATTTAGAATTTAAAGAAAGAGAGGTTTTAAAGATTCAAATGAACTATGAAATTTCTAATAAAGCTCTAAAAACATTTTTTTAATTTATTCAACTATTATTTCGAATGGCGGACTAAAGATAGAACTTTCAACACCTTCATCAAAAGATCTTCTATAGTATTCAAATGACTTACCGGTACCTTGCCAATTTTCTTCAAAAGATATTATCTTTATACTATTATCCTTTATATCAGCAGTGCCAGACAAAACATGACCTGTAATATATCTTATTCTATCACGTTTTTGTGCCCAGCTTAAATAGACTCTTTTTAACATTTTAGCATATCCATTGGACTTATATTTTTCCATTATAACAAAAGCATAAGTGTACAAGGTGTTATGCTTACCATAATTTTCATCATTCAATGCCCAAGGCTCCATGGTAAGTTCTTCTAATGGAATCCCAATAATGTAGCCAATAATTTCGTTTTGATATCTTGCAATAAAAGGAAGAGATTTTTCAGTATTAAAGTATTTTTCTATTGAAGCTTTTGTGAAGACTGCTTGCTTCCCGTATTCTTTAGCAAGGTGTAATGATATTTCAATCAGTTTTGGATAATCGGCTTTACCAATCTTCTCAATTTTTTCTATTTGGAAAACATTTGTTGAAGCAATAATTCGAGTTTCTGATTGTCCAGTAGATGTTTCCATATTCCAATATTAAAAATTTTTAATTCTAGTATGAAGCCATTTGTTTGCTATGATAGAATATCTTAAATTTATTCGTGCTTTCATTCATCGATAAACTAAAAACAAACATTTCTGATAAAAATTCAAATCTTTGTGTTGGAATTGATATTGATAAAAAATATTTCAATGATAATGTATCCTTAGATGAAATGATGGATTATTCGATGATGGTCGTAGATGCTACTAGCGATCTTGCAGCAGCATATAAACCAAACCTTGCTTTTTTTGAAGAATGGGGTTCAAAAGGATATTATTGGCTCGAAAATTTAATGAAACATATTGGTAGTGATCATGTTGTTATAGCCGATGCAAAAAGAGGGGATATAGGAAACACTGGCTTACATTATGCTAATGCATTTTTTAATCATTTTAATTGCGATGCTATAACTGTGAGTCCTTATATGGGAGAAGAATCAATTGAACCATTTATTTCAAATGCATCTAAGGGTGCTTATGTATTATGTAGAACATCAAATAAATCTTCAACCTTTATTCAAGAAGATATTTTTTCAAAAGTAATTTCTTTATGTGAAGCATTAAATAATCAGCAAAATATTGGTCTTGTAGTAGGGGCAACTAATGATGATGCACTAATGCAAGTTAGAAATTCAACAGATTTACCTTTTTTAATTCCTGGGATTGGAGCACAAGGAGGAGATTTGCAAAGCGTTCTTAAAATTAATGAGAAGAATATGGATACGACCTTAATAAATATATCTAGAGGAATTATTTTCTCTGGAAATAAAGATCACGATTCAATTCGTAATTCTGCTAAACAGTATTTAAATCAACTAAGAGGACTAAATGGATAAAGATTTCATAAAAATATTTGAAGAAACCCAAGCACTTATGCATGGCCACTTTATTTTATCGTCTGGTCTTCATAGTGATACATACTTTCAATGTGCAAAAGTTTTACAGTATCCAAAGTATCTGTCTATGTTTGGTGAAATATTATCAAATCACTTTTCTCATCTAGATATTGATAAAGTTATTTCTCCTGCAATTGGTGGGATTGTTTTAGGTACGGAAGTTGGAAGGCAACTAAATAAAAAGACAATATTTTCTGAAAGATCAGAAGGAAAAATGAAGTTGAGAAGAGGATTTAAAATCAATGAAAATGAGAAAATTTTAATTATTGAAGATGTACTTAGTACTGGAGGTTCAATAAAAGAAGTCATTGATCTTATTGCTCAATTTAAAGGCAATGTAGTTGGAGTTGGAGTGATTGTAGATAGGAGCCTTTCTCCAGTGTTCATTCATGATAACTTTTTTTCAATTACTTCTCAAAAAGCTAAAATTTTTGATAAAGACAATATACCGAGTGAACTACAAGAAATACCTGCAATAAAGCCAGGAAGCAATGTATAAGAGTTTAAAAATTGGATTAGCATTAGGTGGTGGTGGAGCAAGAGGTGCATGCCATATCGGAGTATTGAAAGTTCTTGAAGCAAATGGTATTGTTCCCGATATCGTTGCAGGAACAAGCGCCGGCTCAATGATTGGAGCTATGTATGCTTCTCATCATAATGCGAAAGTGGTAGAATCAAAATATCTAGAACACATACAAAGTGAAAATTTTAACGAGTTAGGATTTAGATATATTGCTAATTCAGAGGAAGATGAATCAATTTTTTCTCAAATTATGAAGCAGATTAAAAATCAATATGTCTTGATGGTAAGCTCTAATAGAAAATCAATTGTCAAGAATGAAAGATTAGCAAAAGCAGCAGAAATTCTATTTGGAAGTAAACAGTTTAGTGATTTAAAGATACCTTTATTGGTTACAACTACAGACTTGATGTCTGGAAACTCAATCATATATAAATCTGGTAATTTAATTGATGCAGTAGTTCAAAGTTCATCTATTCCTGGATTTATAGAACCAACACTTAAAGATGAGCGTATGCTTGTTGATGGTGGAGTTGCTTTACCAACTCCAGTGACCCCGCTTATCGATAATTGCGACTTTATCATTGCAGTAAATATTACTAGAGGAGTAGATAATCAACCTGAGCCATCAAACATTGTTGAGATTTCTACAAGATCTCGAGATGTATCAGTATCTCATTTAAATTCATTTTTGTTGAGCAAAGCAAATTTTGTAATTAAACCTAAACACGACAACCTTCATTGGTCTGCTTTTGATCAGACTGAACAGTTCATTGAATCTGGCGAAATAGCAGCTAATTCATCTATTGAAAATCTTTTGGAAGAGCTTGAAAATGCTATAAATGTTCCACTTGAAACAAAAAAAGAAACTTTTTGGACAAGAATTAAGAAAAGATTATTTTCATAGCCCAATATGAAGAAATTTTTTTTAACATTATCATTCTTGAATATTCTTTGGGCTCAGTTTAGCGATCCAGCCCAATTTACTGTTAATATTGACGATGTAAATCAAGGTGAAGTTGCGATTATTGATGTAAACGCTGAACTTGATTTTACGTGGAGGATTTATGCAGTCTATGATGTGCCTGAAGGTCCATCCTCAACAAAATTTATTATCGAATCAGATATTGTTAATAAGTCTGGAAGAGTCATTGAGCCAGAGCCAATAGAAAAATTTGATGAAGGGTTTGGGAATATTACTAAATATCATGAAGGCACTCCTCAATTTAGTATTCCATTAGAATTAAAAGATGATTTGCCAAATGGTACTTACAATGTAGATGTAATTATTGACTACCAGGTTTGTAATAATAGCTTATGTTATCCGCCGAACCAAATTACCAAGACAGCAACCTTTGATATCAAATCAGGTCCCATAAGATCTGATTTTGTTTTTGAAAATTTTGATTTTGATAAAGACTCTATATTAGCTATTGCTGATAATAATATAAGTTCATTTCTTGTTCTTGCTATGAGTATGGGCTTCCTTGCTCTTCTAACTCCATGTGTTTTCCCTATGATTCCAATCACCATTTCATTTTTTATGCATAGAAGTGAGAATACTAATTCTTCTCCAGTAAAAAGTGCTACTGTTTATATGTTGGGCATTGTTCTAACATTTACTTTTTTAGGAATGATGTTAGCAATACTATTAGGAGCATCTGGCGCAAATCAGCTTGCTGCAAATCCAATAGTAAATATGTTTATAGCATTTTTATTCATTTATTTTGCAATGTCTTTATTTGGATTTTATGAAATAGAGATACCTGAATCATTAAGAAGACTTTCACTTCAAAAAGAAAATTCGGAAGGCTATGTCGGTATTTTATTTATGGCTTTAACTTTTACCTTAACTTCATTTACCTGTACAGTTCAATTTATGGGATTAATATTGGTTGCTGCCTCACAAGGAGAATGGTTTTGGCCAATAATTGGGATGTTGATTTTTAGTTTAGCGTTTGCTTCTCCATTTTTCTTTTTAGCCCTCTTTCCACATTATTTAACAAAATTACCACAGTCTGGTGGATGGCTAAATTCTGTAAAAGTAGTAATGGGTTTCTTAGAACTTGCAGCTGCTTTCAAATTCATCAGCAATACTGACTTGGTTTGGAATTGGAATATTTTTACATATGAAGTTGTTTTGTATTTATGGGCATTAATAATGCTATTAACCGGCTTATATATTTTTGGATTAATAAAGTTTAAAAATGATTCGCCTGTTACTTTTTCAATTCAAAGATCATTGTTTGCTCTTGCTTTCATATTCTTTGGAACATATCTAGCAGCTGGAAATCATGGTTATGATATTAATGGTAATATCAAATCATATTTACCTCCCAAAAAATATCAATCCAATCTTGTTTGGAATAATAATTTAGATGATGCATTTATTATAGCTGCAGAGCAGAATAAAAATATTTTTATTGATTTTACAGGCGTCACATGTACAAACTGTAGATGGATGGAAACAAATATATTTAGCATTAATTCAGTCGAAGAACTAATGTCCGAATATGTCCTTGTTAGTTTATATACTGATGCAGGAGAAGGATATTTAGAGAAAAGAGAGTATCAAATCAATCGATTTGAAACTGCTGCTCTACCTTATTATGTAATTTTAGACAGTAATGATAAGGTATTATCAGAGTTTCCTGGTTTGACAAGAAACGTTGAAGAGTTTAAGGACTTTTTAAAAACAGGATTAAATAATTAAGGAACTTTATGATGATTAAATCATTTCAGATAAATATGATGAAAAAACTAACATTTATTTTATTATTTGTTTCAACTTCATTTGCGCAATCAAAAGCATATGAATTTTTTAATTCTTTTGCTGACATTGCAGAGGAAGTAAACGAGTCAGTAGTGACCATCACTACAACAAATACCGTTCAATTGGACAGAGATGTTCAAAACTTTTATAGATACTGGGGTAGAGAGATTCCAGATGAGTATGAAAGTAAATCGCTTGGTTCAGGTGTTATTGTCGATGATGAAAATGCATATATAGTCACTAATCATCATGTTATTTTTGATGAAAGATCTCAAAAACCTGTTGAAGAAATTAAAGTCCAATTACTTGATAAACGTATTTTTGAGGCTACTGTTATTGGATTAGATAAAGCTACCGATTTAGCTGTGCTTCAAATACAAGCAGAAGATATAAAAGCTGTTGATTTAGGAGATTCTGAAGCAGTAAGAGTAGGAGAATGGGTCATAGCTATTGGAAGCCCTTTTTCTGCATCATTGAGTCATACTGTTACTGCGGGAATTGTTAGTGCATTAGGTAGAAATGATGTAATGAATAACTTAAATACTTATCAAAACTTCATTCAAACAGATGCAGCAATAAATCCTGGAAATAGTGGAGGGGCTCTTTTAAATATGAATGGTGAGTTAATTGGTATTAATGCTGCTATTGCTTCAGGTGGTGGAAGAGCTAATGCTGGTATTGGCTTTGCAATTCCTTCAACGATGGTTAAAAAAGTAATGAACGATCTTATTACTAAAGGATATGTTGTTAGATCTTTCTTAGGTATTTACATGCAAGATATTAATGAAGATTTATATGAGACATTGGAACTTCAAACTCGAAATGGAGCTATTGTAAGTGACATTGTTGAAGGCAGTCCAGCTTCAAAATCTGATTTAGTAGAAGGAGATGTGATTGTTTCTTTCGAAGGTAAAGAAATCAGTAATGGTTCTGAACTTAAAAACCTTGTATCCAGTACTGATCCAGGCTCAAGAGTCAAGCTTGGTATTTTCAGAGATAATAAAAAGAAAAATATATATGTTACTCTTGAAGAAAGAGAAGATACAGTAGCTGCTAATACAAATGTCAATTATGAATTCGGATTATTACTTGAAAATCCGAGTGAAGATTTAATTGATAAATATAAATTAAATGAAAAAAATCCTTCTAATATTCAAGGAGTAATTGTTACTGGAGTTGAAGATAATAGTCCAGCAGAAGAAGCAGGGCTTCAAGAAGGAGATATTATCACACGCGTTGGACGTAAAAAGATTTACAGTACAAAAGACTTTCTTTCTGAAATGTCAAAGTTTGATGATGAATCAAAAGTACTATTTCTTGTCAAACGTGGTTCTTCATCAAGATTTATTACTATTACAAGATAATTTCTATACAATTGCAATAATTCCCCTTTTCTTATAAGTTCATAGTTAATTATGAGCATAAAGAAAGAAAATCCAAAAGTTGATTTTGTTAAAAATGAACATGAAATACTCGATTATTGGTCCAAAAATAAAACTTTTGAAAAACTAGTCGAAAAAAACTCCAACGGTCCAAAATGGAGCTTTCTTGATGGACCTATCACTGCGAATAATCCTATGGGCGTTCATCATGCTTGGGGAAGAACGTTAAAAGATCTTTATCAAAGATATAAATCAATGAATGGACATCAATTGAGATACCAAAATGGTTTCGATTGTCAAGGCCTTTGGGTAGAAATTGAAGTGGAAAAAGAACTTGGAATCAAATCAAAGAAAGAAGTTGAAGATCTAGGCATAGAAAAGTTTGTAAATCTTTGTAAAGAGCGTGTTGAGAAATTTTCTGAAGTACAAAAGGATCAATCTATAAGACTAGGATATTGGATGGATTGGGATAATTCTTATTTCACAATGTCCGAAGAAAACAACTATGCAATTTGGGCTTTTCTAAAAAAATTACATGAAGATGGAAAAATCTATAGAGGGACCGATGTAGTTCCTTGGTCTGGAAGATCTGGTACTTCCTATTCACAGATGGAGATTATTGAAGGAAGAAAACTTACAGTGCATAAAGGTGTTTTTGTAAAGTTTCCTTTAAAAGATAAAGAAAATGAAAATATTTTAATTTGGACAACGACCCCTTGGACTCTTTCATCTAATATTGCTGTTGCGGTAAACAAAAAAATAAATTACGCAAAAATAAAGGCTAATGATGGATCAATATATTATGTAGCTGAAACAAATTTAAAGTATCAAAGATTAAACAAAGAATTTGCTGAAAAGAAAAATTGGGTAGATGGTGTTCCAAAACTAAAAACATTAGATCAAATTTTCAAAGAACGTGGCGGATATGAAATTATAGAAGTCATTAATGGTAAAAAATTAATTGGTTTAACATACCAAGGACCATTTGATCATTTGGAGCCTCAAAGGACTAAAGGGGGTTATCCAATTCATGATACAAGCAATTTGCAAGATAAATCAGCTATAGATTGTCATATCATTATTGATGGTGGAAAAGATTCTGAAGGTAACGATATGGTTGTTGAGGGTGAAGGAACAGGATTTGTTCACATGGCTGGCGGATGTGGTGCTATCGATAATAAAATATGTAAAAGAGAAGGTTTTGTTGAAATTTCACCAATTGATAATCAAGCAAATTTCATTCAAGGTTTTGATTTTATGTCTGGTTTAAGTGTTACAGATCCTGAAACTGCTCAAAAAATTATTTCCAATTTAAAAGAAAGAGGTCTTCTTCTATATGTTGAAGATTATCCTCATATATATCCGCACTGTTGGAGATCTGGAGACGAACTAGTATTTAAACAGGTTGATGAATGGTATATCAATATGGATTGGAGAAATAAAATTAAATCTGTTGTAGATGAAATTAATTGGATTCCAAATTGGGGAAGAGATAGAGAGCATGATTGGTTAGACAATATGGGAGATTGGATGATTTCAAAGAAGAGATTCTGGGGATTAGCCTTGCCAATTTGGACATTTGAGGATGGAACATTTCATGTGGTTGGTTCTAAAGAAGAACTGAAGGAATTAGCTGTTGAAGGATGGGAAAAATTTGATGGAAATACTCCACATAGACCTTGGGTTGACTATGTTAAAATTAAACATCCTAAATCTGGACTTATTGGAACTAGAATTGAAGATGTAGGAAATCCTTGGTTAGATGCTGGAATTGTTCCTTTTTCTACAATAAAGTATTTTGAAGATAAAAGCTATTGGGAAGAATGGTTTCCAGCTGATTTTATTACAGAATGTTTTCCTGGGCAGTTTAGAAACTGGTTTTACTCGTTATTAGCTATGTCATCTTTCTTAGAGGAAAAAGCACCATTTAAAACGTTACTTGGACATGCGTTAGTAAAAGATGAAAAAGGTGATGAAATGCATAAATCTGCAGGTAATGCTATCTGGTTTGATGATGCAGCTGAAAAGATGGGTGTTGATGTAATGAGATGGATGTATTCGAAACAAAATGTAGAAAACAACTTACTTTTTGGATATGATAAAGCTGACGAAGTCAGAAAAAAGTTGATTAGTCTATGGAATATTTATTCGTTTTTCTGTACCTATGCAAGTCTTGATAAGTTTTCTCCACATTCACAAAAAATAATTCCTAAAGATTTAACTTTATTAGATAATTGGATTATTTCAAAATCGCAGCAATTAAATGCTAGCGCAAAATTGAATTATGAAAATTTTGAAGTAGATAAGCTATTAAAAAATGTAGAAACCTTCTTAGATGATTTATCAAATTGGTACATAAGAAGAAATAGAAGAAGATTTTGGAAAAGTGAGAATGATTCAGACAAATATATAGCTTATCAGACTCTTTATGATGTGATTTTGGATTTAATTAAAGTCTTATCGCCTGTTCTTCCGTTTGTAACAGAAAGAATGTATTTGAATATAACTTCTACGGATAAAAATGAGAACAAAGACAGCATCCACTTATCAGATTTTCCTAAATGCGATGATGATAAAATCAATAATGAATTAATTGAGAAAGTTGACTCATTAAAAAAAGTAATTGAGTCTGGAAGAGCAGTAAGAAAAAAAGCTAATATAAAAGTTAGGCAACCGCTCCAAAGCTTAAGAGTTTTGCTGAATAACGATGAAATAACTTCATTTATTAAAGATCAAGAAGAGACAATCTTAGATGAGTTAAATATTAAAGAAGTACTATTTTCTGATGAAGTCAAAGAGTTTGGAACTTTGACTTTGAAGCCAAATTTTAAGAATATGAAAATGAAGTTTGGAGATGAAATGCAGGATGCTATGAAATCAATAAGTGATCTTGATCCTTTAAAAGTCACAAAAAACGTTTTGAATGGATTGGCAATTCCTAAGAACGAACATGAATTGACAAAAGATGATCTGATTATAGATTTAAAAGCAAATGAGGGAAGCGAATCTTTCTTAGGAAATGATTTAATTGTATCGTTAGATACAACTATTAGCGATTCTTTAAGATTAGAAGGGGTTTTGAGAGATTTAATAAGGCAAATACAGTTGATGAGAAAAGAAGCAAATTTTGAGATTGATGACAGAATTATTATCTCTGCTAATTTCTCTGATGAGTTAAAAAATATTATTGAAGAAAATAAAGAATATTTTATGAATGAGGTATTATGTAAGGATATTGTAGCAAATTTGGAAAATTCTGACTATAATTCTTCTTTCAAGTATGAAAATAATGAAATTGAAATTTCTTTAAAAAAACTATAAGAGAGAAAATTGGCTAAACAGAAAACAAAATATACTAAAGCAGAATTAAAAAAATTTGAAGCTAACATTTTAGCAAAAATGGCTGAGGTTAATGATAGTATTGAGGGTGTAAGATCTACTACAAAGCCAACGAATTCTGTTTTTATTCAAGAGAGGTCTGAAGACTTTAATGAAGGTACTGAAGCTCATGAAGTTGAAAAGAATTTTCTTTTAATGTCTCGTGAATCAGATTATTTAGTTAATCTACAAAAAGCACTTCAAAGAATTAAAGATGGTACATATGGAATATGTGAAATTTCAACTAAAACTCCTGAGAAGTGTGAAAGTCCAGATTGTCCTTTAATCTCAAAAGAGAGACTTATGGAAGTTCCAAACGCCACTAAAGGTGTTTTCTGTAAAGAAAAGAAAAAATTAAATCTTATATGATGAAATATTTATCAGTTTTGATTGTTGTCATAGATCAACTTTCAAAATTTGTTGTTCATAATACAATGAATCTTTACGATTCTTTTTCTGTAATACCTTATTTACTCAATTTTACTTATATCCGTAATGAAGGTATTGCTTTTGGGATTTATTTTGAGGGAGCAGAATTACTATTTATCATTTTGCCAATTATTATAACAGTCTATCTTTTTTACTTGTTAAATAATGATGATTTTCAAGATAAGTATTCTCAAATCGCCCTTTATTTGATTATTGCTGGTGCTATTGGAAATATCATTGATAGAATTTTCAGAGGATATGTTGTTGATTTTATTGATTTTCACCTAAATGGAATGCATTGGTATGTATTTAATGTTGCTGATTCCTCAGTCACAATAGGATTGATATTTTTATTGTATAGTTCTATACTTGTAAATAAATAATATTATGACAATATCTGTTTCATCATCTGATGAATTAATTCGTTTAGATACTTTTTTATCTTCTAGATTAATTCAATTTTCACGAAGTAAAATTCAAAAACTTATTTCTGAAGGAAGAATTACTGTTAACGATAAAACTGTTAAAAAAAATCTCAAACTTTCCTATGGAGATACCATAAAAGTTGATACATCGAAATTTGAGTCTCTTGAAGTACCTAAACTTAAAAAATGGGAATATCCATTAGAAGTTATTTATGAGGATGATGATTTTGCTATAATCAATAAGCCATTTGGAGTCATTTCACACCCCACTACAAATAATAAAGATGAGACATTAGTTAATATTCTTTTAAATCAGTTTGAAGATAAGTTATCAAGTCATCCTGATCCATTAAGGCCAGGAATTGTACATAGACTTGATAGAGATACAACCGGAGTAATGATAATACCTTTTAATGAATATGCTCATTGGAAAATAGCTGATCAGTTTAAAAATAGAACAATCCAAAAAGAGTACATTGCCTTAACATGGGGAGAATGGACAGATGATGAAGGTATTATTGAAAATAAGTTATCACGAAGCAAAAAAAATCCTTTAAAATATCAATCTTCAATAGAAGGAAGGGAAGCTACATCAAAATTTAAGTTAATTAATAAGGGTAAATACTTTTCAGCAATTAATTTTTTTCCCAAAACTGGAAGAACACACCAAATAAGAATTCACTGTAGTGAAAAAGGTTATCCAATAATAGGAGATGAACTTTACGGTGGAGGTTGGAAAAAATTAAATGAATATCTGCCGGAGGTAAGAAAAAAAATAAATAATAATATTAGTATTCTAAATGGACATTATCTTCATGCTTCAAGTATATCTTTTTTACACCCTAGGAAAGAAAAGAAAATACTTTTTAAAGCTCAACCATCTAAAGAATTTAGTAACCTATTCGAAATGATTAAAAATGAAGAAATTTGATACAGTCAAAAAAGAGTTTTTGGATTTTCTCGAATTTGATAAAGGATACTCTGTAAGAACCATTGAAAATTATGATAGAGATATTTCGAAATTTGAAGTATATATCACTGAATTTTCCATCAATTATAAGAAATTATCCAAAGAAAATATTTTTGATTTTCATTCTGATTTAAGTGCAACTATAGGACCTAGATCTTTTTCAAGAATATTATCTTCTTTACGCACATTTTATAAATATCTATTTTCACAAAGCTTAATAAACGATATAGTATTAAATAGTATTCAAACATATCCTTCACCTAAATTCAAAAAATCTATACCATCATTTTTATCTGAAGAAAAAATTCATGATGTTTTAAATAAAATTGATGAATCTAAAAAAGATAATTTTTCAAAAATTAGAGATAAGGCTATAATAATGCTTTTTTTCACATCAGGATTACGACTTGAAGAAATGACTAGTTTAAATCTTAAAGATATTGATTTGGATAATAATTCAGTAAAAGTGTTAGGTAAAGGAGGTAAAGAAAGATTTTCTAATTATGATGATTTTACTAAAAAATTGATAGTTAAATATTTAGAAAAAATTGGAAAATATCCTTTGTCAAAATCAATCATAGATAATAACTTGTTCGTCAATAAAGATAATAAATCTTTAACAAGAAACAATATTCAATACATAGTGACAAGTAACTTAAAAGGATTATCATTGAGCGCATTTGGACCTCATACTTTGAGGCACTCATTTGCAACTCATTTACTGAATAGAGGAGTTGGCATTAGCGCAATTCAGTCATTGCTTGGACATTCAAAATTATCATCAACACAAATTTATACACATGTTAGTCTTGAGAAACTTCAAGATACCATTGATAAAGCTCACCCAAGAGGTAAGAAATGATTAAAAACCAAAATTTCAAACGAAATTTACACGTTGATGATCTGATCAATGATGCTGTTAATAATAATGAAGGTGTCATTGGACTTAATGGTGCTTTAATGGTTGATACTGGGGAGTTTTCAGGAAGAATTCCTAAAGATAAGTTTATTGTTGATGAAGACTCTTCAACTGAAAAAATTTGGTGGGGAGAAGTTAATCAAAAGCTATCAGAAGAAAATTTTGACTATCTTTTAAATAAAGTATTAGATACTTATGAAGGTTTACATTCAAGTTATTATGTTTTTGATGGATTTGCTGGAGATGATACAGACAATTCATTAAATGTTAGAATGATAACAAAGAAAGCCTGGCAATCACTTTTTGTAAACAACATGTTTATACGTCCAACAAAAGAAGAATTGAATGATTTTAATCCTGATTTTACAATTATCAATGCCTATGATGTTAAAGAAGAAAATTGGAAAGATTACGGACTAAATTCAGAAAATTTCATTGTCTTTAATATTAAGAAAAAGATTGCAATTATTGGCGGTACAGAATACGCTGGAGAAATGAAAAAAGGAATTTTTTCAATGATGCATTATTACTTACCATTGAAAAATGTTTTGTCAATGCATTGCTCTGCAAACGTATCTGCTGCTCAAGATCAGACAACCGTATTTTTCGGACTTTCAGGTACTGGAAAAACCACGCTTAGCACTAATGCAAATCGCCCTTTAATTGGCGATGATGAACACGGATGGTCAGACAATGGTATATTTAATTTTGAAGGTGGATGCTATGCAAAGGCCATTAATCTTGATAAAGATAAAGAGCCAGAAATTTATAATGCAATTAAGCACGGAACTCTTTTAGAAAATGTTGTTTATGACTTAGAAACTAAAGAAGTCGATTTTGATGATAATGCCAAAAGTGAAAATTCTAGAATTTGCTACCCTATTAACTTTGTTGAGAATTCTTTAGGCTCAAAAGGCTTAAAAAGTGCTGGTCCTCATCCAAATTCAATTATCTTTCTTACTTGTGATGCGTATGGTATAATGCCACCATTAGCTAGAATGACAAAAAAACAAGCTATGTATCACTTCATAAGCGGATATACAGCTAAAATGGCTGGAACCGAGACAGGTATAACAGAGCCAGTTGCTGCGTTTTCACCATGTTACGGAGGACCCTTTTTAACATTGCATCCTTTAAGGTATGCTGAATTATTGGAGCAAAAAATAAATGATTACGATTCTTCAGTTTATTTAGTCAATACTGGATGGTCAGGGTCAAGTGCAACAAGTGGATCTTCAAGAATAGATTTAAAACTAACAAAGCATATTATCAATTTAATTACTGATGGTAGCTTAGACTTTAGTAAATCAGTATTTGATAAGTTTTTTAATTTAGAAATTCCATTAAACGTTGATGGTTTAGAAAATGACTTCTTGGTACCTCATCATAGTTGGAATAATTTAGAGGAATATTTTTCAACTGGTAATATGCTTACAAGACTTTTCAATAGTAATTTTGATAAATTTAAAATTCGAGATTCAGATATTCTAGCAGCCGGTCCTAAAACTGATTTAAGTGCTTAAATCAAATTAAACTATACTATTTGAAATGTACATTTTACAAATGTAAATTGATTTTTATTTTAAAAAAGAAACTAAAATGGCAACTTTAATTTTAAGAGAAACACACATCGCTTTAGAAGAAGAAATTAAGTCACTTGAAAAGCTTAAAAGAGAAACTTCTGAAAAAATTAGCGAAGCAGCTGATCATGGTGATTTAAAAGAAAATGCTGAATACCATGCAGCCAGAGAAAAACAAAGCTTAATAGTTTATAAAATTCAACTTATGCAATCTCATGCTCCTTTTAGAATAATTGAACATAGCGATATTAATACTGATCAAGCTGGATTTGGAAATAAAGTTTCTATTCACGAGGAAGGTAAAGATAAGCCAGAAGACTACTATATTTTAGGTCCAATTGAAGAGGAGTTAGATTTATATCCATTTATTGTTACTTATCATTCTCCTTTTGGAAGGTCAGTTGCTGGTAAAAAAGTTGGAGAAGACTTTACACTTGAAATCAGAGGGGAAGATGTAAAGTTTACCGTAACTTCAATTGATAAAATTGAATCAAAAAAATAATTTTATTTTCTAGCGTTAAGCATAAGATAAATTCCTATACTAATAAATACGAAGTTAGACATCCAAGCTCCAAAAAATGGTGAGAGTACGCCTCCATAAGCTAGAGATTGACCAAATTTTAAAAGAATTACGTATGAAAAAATTGTGGCCAAGCTTAATCCTCCGCCAAAAGCTAAAGTAGTATTTGAACGATAAACTGAAAGAGGAATTCCACAAAATATTACTATAATTGAGATAAAGGAATATGCAATTTTATAATTTAGATCAACTTCCCATTTAAGAGTATTTACACCATTATTCTTCAAAGATTGTATTTGATTTTTTAATTCTGAATATGATACTTCTTCTGATGAACTTGCGGTATTTATTATATCACTTGGTGAAAAGTTTAAAGTAATTAATGAGTCATTTTTTGAGATAATTACATTTTTTTCTAAACCATCCCTATCAAAATCTCTTATTGAAAAATCCTTTAGATTCCATTGATTTAATTCAGTATTCCAAATTGCTTTTTTCGAATCAATTCTTTTTAATAGCATTCCATCTTCTAATTCGAGAAAATTCAAATTTACAGCAACATTGTTATTACTATTAAACCTCTCTAATGCTATTAAGTCTTTTTGGTTCTTTTGAAAATAAACATTTTCAAATACACTTTTATTTTTTGCTCTACTTTTATTTTTTGACATATATGTACTTTTTATTTCATTCTTAGTCTTGTTATTATCTATTACTATCGAGTTATCGAAATAAAAAGATCCAATGCTCAATAGCAATCCAAGTAAAAGTACTGGTGTAGAAAGTCTGTATAGACTTAGTCCTGAAGACTTAAATACTAGCCATTCTTTTCTCTGAATCATCATTCCATATGTAAATACAGAAGAAACAAGACATGATACAGGAATAGTTACACTGACCATTGATGGAAGCGATGCCTTATAATAGTCGAACAAAATATTTGCTGAGACTTCATTATCAATAAAACGGTTTAAATTTTCAAAGACATCCACAATCAATGAAATCAAAGTAAAAAAGATAGAAACTATAATAAAAGTTATTAAAAATTCTCTGAGAATATATAAGTCAATTTTTTTCATTATATTGTAACTTACTTAATCATGGATATAATTAATAATTTTTTTGCAGAGTTATCAAATTTCTTATGGGGAAATTTTGGAGTAGCAAATTTAGTTATTGGAGGAGGAGTTTTCTTCCTAATTTATTCAAAGCTAACTCCATTTAGATATTTTAAACATGCATTTGAGATTTTACTTGGTAAACATGATGATCCAGATGATGAAGGCCAAATTTCACACTTTCAAGCTCTTTCAACAGCACTATCAAGCACTGTTGGTATTGGAAACATAGCAGGAGTAGCTGTAGCTATATCATTGGGAGGTCCTGGAGCATTATTTTGGATGTGGATTAGTGCTATTGTTGGAATGGCAACAAAATTCTTTACATGCTCCTTAGGTATAATGTACAGAGGTTATGACTCAGATAATGTTTTACAGGGAGGACCAATGTATGTTATTGAACAAGGAATGGGAAAAAATTTTAAATTTCTATCTTATTGGTTTAGCATTGCTGGATTAGTGGGATGTTTGTCATTACTTCAAGCTAATCAATTGACTCAAATAATGTCAGATTATGTAGTAAAATCATTCGATATTGAACAATCATTTAATTTAAATTTAATCATTGGTATAATTATCGCTATACTAGTTTCCTCTGTAATTTTCGGTGGTTTGAGCAGAATAGCTGAAGTTGCATCAAAAATAGTACCATTCATGGTAATGGTTTATTTATTATCTGGTTTATTTATTGTTTTATCAAACGCTTCTTCAATCCCTACTATTTTTTCAAATATTTTTACAAGCGCATTTAATGGAAGCTCAGTTGCTGGCGGTTTTGCTGGAACTGCAATAGTTATTAGTCAAGGTTTTAGAAGAGCTGCATTTTCAAATGAGGCTGGAATGGGAACAGAGGTTATGGCTATCGGAGCATCTAAAAATAATCAGCCAATCAAATCTGGTCTAGTTGCAATGATTGGACCGCTAATTGATACAATTATAGTTTGCACAATTACTGGATTAGTTATTCTGCTTTCAAGTGAATGGATAGAGGGAACATACTCTGGAGTTTCTTTGACTCAAAAATCTTTCTCGAATTATCTTGGTTTAGCTGGTGACTATATTCTTATTTTTTCTGTAGCAACATTTACTTTATCTACAATGTTTGGATATTCTTATTATGGCTGCAAATGTGCATCATATCTTTTTGGTGCTAATTCGAAGTTTTACTATAGAATATTTTATGTTTTAACATTAGTCTTAGGCTCTGTTTTATCACTAGATTTAGCAGTCAATATTGTTGATGCAATGTTTGCTTTAATGGCTTTTCCAACTATGATTTCTGCATTATATTTAGCACCTAACATAAAAAAAGAAGCAAATAAATACTTTGCTTCAATAAAGGAGAATTAATGAAAAATATTTTTATTTTTGATATGGATGGAACTCTAACTCCATCAAGAAGGGAAATGACAAAAGATTTTGAAGAATTTTATAGCAATTGGGCTAAAAATCATACTTTTTTCTTAGTAAGTGGAAGCAATCTCGAAAAAATTAAAGAGCAGGTTCCTGAATATATATTAAATTTATCCGAAGGAGTTTTTACTTGCGGAGGAAATCAGCTTTGGCTTAATGGGGAGCTTTCTTATAATCATGAATTTAAGCCAGAAAATGATTTAATTCATTTTCTTGAAGAAAAACTAAAGGATAGTCCATACCCCGTAAGAGCAGGTAATCATATTGAAGATAGAGGTTCCATGCTCAATTTCAGCGTTGTAGGTAGAGATTGCTCATTAGAACAAAGATTACACTATTTTGAATATGATTGTGAATCAAATGAAAGAAATAATATTGCTGAAGAGATAATGACAAAATGGGATAGTCTTGATGCAGTAATTGGCGGTCAAATATCCATTGATATTACTCCAAAAGGTATGAATAAATCTCAAGTATTAGGTGAGGTGAAAAAGTTTTTCTCAAATGAAAAATATATTTTTATTGGTGATAGAACTATGGAAGGTGGTAATGATTATCCATTAGCAAAGATTATGCATAATCAAGAAAATTGTCTTGTTTTTCAAGCTGGAGCACCTTCAGCTGAAGATGGATTTAAAGATACTCAAAGGATTTTAGAAGAATTAGATAGTAATGGATAAACTAAATGATTTAAAAAATGATTTTCTAAATGAATTTTCGAAGATTCAAGATTTAGAAGGTCCATCTTATCTCTATGATCCAATAAAATACTTTGTAAAATCTCCAGGAAAACGTTTAAGACCAATTATCGTATTATTTCTTGGAGAACTTTTTAAAAATTCTAAAAAAGATTCTATAAATGGAGCACTTGGTGTTGAACTTCTTCACAATTTTACTCTTGTTCACGATGATATTATGGATGAAGACGATTTAAGGCATAATGTAGCCACTATTCACAAAAAATGGGATAATGCTCATGCTGTTCTCTCTGGAGATGGGTTAGGAGCACTTGGACCATTATTCATTGGAAAAATTGAAAAAAATACTTTAGCTATTTTAATTAGATATAATGAAGTCATTTTAGAAATATGTGAAGGACAAGCTTATGACATGGAGTTTGAAAACAAGGACTTTGTAAGTGTATCTGATTATTTATTAATGAGTTCAAAAAAAACTGGTTCATTATTTGAGCTTTGTTTTGAAATTGCTTCTCTTATTAGCGATAAATATGAAGAAAATGTTAATGACTTAAAAAGACTTGGAAGAAATTTAGGAATAATTTTTCAAATTCAGGATGACATTCTTGAGCTTGAAACAGATAGCGACAATATGGGCAAGGGTACTCTTTCAGACATAGAAAGAAATAAGAAAACAATTTTAACATGCTTTGCTATGGAAAAAAACTTAAGCGAATGGAAAAAGCTAACTGAATCAACTAATCATGAAAATATTTCCAGCAAGAAAAAATCAATTTATAGTTTTTTTATAAAAAATAACCTCAAAAAAGAATCTGATAAGCTTTTAGCAGATTACATTAGTCAATGTAATGATATAATTAATGAACTTCCTGATGAGATACAAGGTGGTTTAAATGAGTTAATTAGTTATATTATTAAGAGAAAAAAATGATTGAGCATATTAAAAACTTTCCAAAACATATTCAGGACTCTTTTAAAAATATTAAAGAAGATAATTTAAATCTTGAGGAGGTAGGTAAAGTAGTAATTGCCGGTATGGGGGGTTCTGCTATTGCTGGATTAATTTTAAAAGATTTATTTCCCGAAATGGAAATAGTTGTTGAAAGAAATTATTTTCCAAATACTCCAATAGATGAATACACCTTAGTCATTATATGCTCTTATTCAGGCAATACGGAAGAAACTTTATCCTATTACGATTACGCTGTAAGATTAACTGATCATGCACTGGTGGTTACAACTGGAGGAGAGTTGCTTAAAAAAGCAAAGTCCGATAATATTAAATTTCATTTATTACCTAAAGGATATCCACCTAGATCAGCTTTAGGATTTTCATTAACATTTCTTATATCTCTTTTTGATAAGGAAGGAGTTTCTAATATAGATTTTGAGTGTCTTGAATCATTCGCAGAAGAATCATCTACTAAAAAGTCTGAAGTATATGCTTTAGCAAAAAAAATTCATAAGACTATGCCAATAATTGTTACGGAAGAGGACCTTTCATCAATTGGATTTCGTTTGAAATCTCAACTAAATGAAAATAGTAAGATGTTATCATATAATATTACTATCCCTGAAATGAATCATAATGAGATTATAGGTTGGGAAAATAATCATATTGATAAAAAATCTTTTTCTATGATTTGGATTCATATAGGCTGGCCAAAAAATCTTGAGAGAATGAAAATCACAAATGAAATTTTATCAAATAAAGTCTCTCATGTCGCTCATTTATCAGTACCCGATAAGGTGCCCAAAAATCTAACATCGTTATTTTTTTTAATAAATTACATCGATTGGCTTAGTTATTGGTGTGGTATTCTAAATGATGTTGATATTGATGCTGTAAAATCAATTGATTTACTTAAGAAGAAAATTTCTTAAAAATTACAACTGAGTTATGTCCACCAAATCCAAATGAATTACTCATTGAGATATTTATATCCTTTTTAAATGCTTCATTTGGAGTATAGTCTAGGTCGCATTCAGGGTCGGGATTGATGTAATTGATGGTTGGTGGAATAATACCATTATTTAGAGTATTTATACATGTAATAGCTTCAATGGCTCCAGCAGCTCCTAGCAGATGGCCTGTCATAGACTTTGTTGAGCTTATAGATACATTTTTAGCATCCTTGCCAAAAACCTTTTTAAGGGCTTGAGTTTCCAGCATATCGTTAAAATATGTTGATGTACCGTGAGCATTAATATATCCCACTTCAGATGTATCAATTTCAGCATCATTTAATGCCATAGTTATTGCGTTTGATGCGCCAGTACTTTCATTATCAGGTTGAGTGATATGAAAGGCATCATTCGTGATTCCATAACCAATAATTTCTCCAATGATATTCGCATCACGTTTCTTTGCTTCATCATAATCTTCTAGCATTAACATTCCAGCACCTTCTGATAAAATAAATCCGTCTCTATCCTTATCGAAAGGTTTTGAAGCACCTTGAGGATTTTCATTATTTTTTGATAAGGCTTTCATATTAGCAAATCCTGAAAGAGTAAGAGGGGTAATACTTCCTTCAGCTCCGCCACAAAGAATAGCTTTGGAGTATCCATTGGATATTAATCTGTATGCCATCCCAATTGCATCTGTAGCAGAAGAACAGGCAGTAGACATTGAAAAGTTTAAACCATGTAAATTATGTTTGATAGCAATTTGTCCTCCAGCGATGTTTGGAATCATTTTTGGAACATAAAATGGTGATACGCCACGTTGACCTTTTTTAATTAGTTTTTGATGTTCTTCTTCAAGTGTATGCATGCCTCCAACACCTGTACCAACAATAACTCCAGCATCGGAGGATTTATAATTAGAATTTTGAAGTGCTTGTTCAGCTGCTATTAAACCAAACATTGTAAACCTGTCAAGCTTACGAGCCTCCTTAGCTTCAAAGAAATTATTCGGGTCAAAATCTTTAACTTCTCCAGCAATTTTTATTGAAAAGTTTTCAGTATCAAAGCTTGAGATGTAATCAATACCAGATTTTCCTTTAACTAAGTTTTTCCATAAAGATTGAGAATTATGGCCTAGCGGAGAAATAGATCCTTCTCCCGTGATAACTACTCTTTTTTTCAAAATTATTTTGCGTGGTTGTTGATGTATTCTAGCGCAGCACCTACAGTTGTAATTTTTTCTGCATCCTCATCAGGAATTTCTAAATCAAACTCTTCTTCAAACTCCATAATAAGTTCTACAGTATCTAATGAGTCTGCTCCTAGATCATCAAGAAAACTTGCCTCAGGCACAACTCTTGATTCTTCAACACTAAGTTTGTCTACGATAATATTTGTTACTTTTTCATTTAATGACATAATTAATATCTCCTTATTAATTTAATGACATTCCACCGTCAATATAAAATGTTTGCCCTGTAATATAACTGGCTTCATCGGAACATAAAAATAAAATCATTTGTCCAATATCTTTTGGTTTTCCAAGTTTTTTCAAAGGAATTCTATCTAAATATCCCTGTTTCACAGTATCAGAAAGATGAGAAGTCATATCAGTTTCAATTAATCCTGGTGCAATACAATTTACTGTAATGTTTCTGCGACCAACTTCTTTTGCTAGTGATTTTGTTAATGCCAACAGTCCACCTTTTGATGCAGCATAATTTCCTTGTCCTTTATTACCGTCTGTTCCTGAAATAGAAGAAATATTAATAATTCTTCCATTCTTGTTCTTTACCATATCTTTTAAGACTGTTTTGGTTAAATGAAAAGGACCATTAAGATTAACATTCATTACTTGATTCCATTCTTCAGATTTCATTCTTAGTAGAATATTATCCATATGAATACCGGCATTATTAACAAGAACATCTGCATGACCAAATTTTGAAATAACGAATTCATATAGTTCTTCAATTGATTTTTCATCAGAGATATCACAACAAAAAGGGTGAATATTTTTTATGTCTCTGACTGAATCTAAAGATTTTTCACTCGTTGCAACTGCTACAACATTAAAATTATTTTGAGCAAGAATAAGAGAAATTTCTTTCCCAATCCCTCTTGATCCTCCAGTTACAATTGCTGTTTTTGTTGAAAAGTTAAGCATAAAACAATTTTACAAGTTTTCAATACTATTATAGGTTGTAATTGTTAATGAATCATCAATTTTTTTGATAATATTACTTAAAACTTTTTTTGGACCAATTTCTACAAATTCGTTTGATAATTCGCCTAGTAATTGAATACTTTTTGACCATTGAACTGGATTATCTATTTGTTCAATTAGAGCATGTTTAATTTCTTCAATACTTCTATTTGGTCTTGCATTAAAATT
Organism: Fidelibacterota bacterium; assembly: GCA_028140795.1. Taxonomy (GTDB): domain Bacteria; phylum Fidelibacterota; class Marinisomatia; order Marinisomatales; family Marinisomataceae; genus Marinisoma. The sequence goes on along the minus strand of JAOIOW010000002.1, from coordinate 27,788 downwards.
TGAAACAATGGGGTAAGATACTTCATTAAACCTTGAAATATTTATTATATCAGTTAGCTTATTTTTTGCTTCAGACATTAGTTTGGAATGAAATGCTCCGCTAACACTTAATGGTATTACTTTTGCACCAATAGTTTTTAGACTTTCCGATGCCAAATCAATTGATTCTTCACTTCCAGAAATAACGATTTGTGAGTCAGAGTTGATATTTGCAATTTGACAATCCACTGAATCACAAATAGTTTGTATTTTATCAATTGATGCTCCAATAACAGCACTCATTTTTCCTGGATTATTTAATTCACATTCATGCATTGCTTTAGCGCGAACATCTACAATCTGTAACCCGGTTTCAAAATCAAAGAAATTATTTGCATATAATGCACTGAATTCCCCCAAGCTATGTCCTGCTACAGCAACACATTCTTTTTGGTCTTTGATAAGATCAAAAATTATTGTGGAGTGTATAAAAATAGCTGGTTGAGCGTATTGTGTTTGTCTTAATACATTTTCTTCAGCAGAAAACATAATTTCTGATATATCGTATCCTAAAATATTATTAGATAATTCAATTCTATCTTTTGCAAGTTGGAATGTATTATAAAGATTTGAGCTCATTCCAGGTCGGTGAGAACCTTGCCCTGAAAAAATGAAACAATTCTTCATTAGTTCTGATCTACAGGTTTTCCTTTATAATAAAGAATGCCATCATGATAGTATGCATGATGAGGTAGATGTTCTACTCCTGTATTCTTACATTTTACTGTATGAACAAGAGTGGACTTATAATGAGTCCTTCTCTTTTTAGAACGTGTTTTTGACTGTCTTTTTTTTGGTAACATTTTATTCCTTAACCAGGTGGCAATATAAACAAATTAATCTTTCTTGTGAAATATTTTTTATAATTCAGTTTTGTCAATCCAGCAATTATATCCAAGCTCAACTTTAATATTTTCAGCTAATTTAACAGCATCATCTCTGGTGGAAAAATTTCCATATCTAACTCGATATTTATATTCTGAATTAGCATCATTTTTTTGAATGAAAGCATCAATATCTGAAGCATTTAATGCCTGAACAACCTCCATTGCTTCATCAAAAGTTTTTTTAACAGCAATTTGGATTGTATAGTAAAATTCATTATCAACATTCATTGAAGAGGTTTCAGATATTTCTTCTTTGTTTTCTTCAATAACATAATCAAGCCAACTTTCTGTTTGTACTTGAGAAAATATTGTTGAACTAAAAAATAATATTATTACAATTCTCAACATAAAACTTAGAAAAAGAAATTTATTTCAATTTCTGCATTTTCATTACTATCTGAGCCGTGAGTAGCATTCATTGAAATATCCGTTCCATATTTTGCTCTTATTGTACCTGCATCAGCTTCTGCAGGATTTGTTGCACCCATCAAATTTCTCCATTCTGAAACTGCATTAGCTTTTTCAAGCTTCATGATATGAGTTTCGCTCGAAGTCATGAACTCAACAAGTTCTTCAAAAAATGGTTTATCTTTATGTATAGAGTAAAAACCTTCAGCTTGTTCAACACTAAGATGAAGTGTTTTTTCTTCCGCGATTATAAAACCGTTATCCATTATATCTTTTCTAATTTCATCTTTAAATCCTTTTTGCATAGCATCAGGTTTAATTAGGGCAAGTGTATTATTCATTATTCCTCTATTAGTTGTAACATTGTTTCTCCGATTTCAGATACTGTTTTTGCAACTGAAACCCCACATTCTTTTAGAATTTTAATTTTAGCATCTGCTGTTTCAGATCCTTCAGAAATAATTGCTCCAGCATGACCCATTCTTTTTCCTTTAGGAGCAGTTTGACCTGCAATAAATGATACAACAGGTTTATTAAAATTGTTTTTGATCCATTCAGCAGCTTCATTTTCCATGCTACCACCAATTTCACCAATCATTACAACACCTTTAGTTTCTTCGTCATCAGCAAAATGTTTCAATATATCTATCATGCTTGATCCGATAATTGGATCTCCTCCAATTCCAACAGCGGTAGTCATTCCTAATCCAACATTAACAATTTGGTCAATTGCCTCATAAGTCAAGGTCCCTGAACGAGAAAGAATGCCAACAGAACCTTTTTTGCAAATAAAACCAGGAGTAATTCCAATTTTTGATTCTTCAGCTGTTATCAAGCCAGGACAGTTAGGACCAATAAGAGTTGAAGAGGAATTATCAAGCGCACTTTTAACTTTTTTCATATCACGAACAGGAATTCCTTCTGATATACAAACAATTAAACCAATATTTTGATTTATTGCTTCATGAATTGCATTTGCAGCAAATCTAGGGGGAACAAAAATTACCGTGGCATCAATTGAAAACTCTTTTTTTGCTTCTTCGATGCTATTAAAAACTGGTAAGTTGTTTTCTGTAGCAGTTTGACCGCCTTTTCCAGGAGTTACTCCACAAACAACGTTAGAACCATAGTCTAGCATTTGCTGTGCATGAAATAGTCCTTCAGATCCAGTAATTCCTTGAACTAGAATAGAAGTTTTTTTATTTAATAGTATTGACATTATGATACCAATCCAACTGCTTTTTTAGCAGCTTCATCTATTGTTTCAGCGCTTATAAGCTCTATATCTGATTCATCTAAAATTTGTTTTGCCAGTTTTGCATTAGTCCCTTGGAGTCTAACGACAACACCAACATTTAAATTTAATTCTTTAACAGCTTGAATGACTCCATTAGCTACTCTGTCACATCTAACGATACCACCAAAAATATTAATCAAAACTGATTTTACGTTAGGATCAGAGAGAATAATTTTAAAGCCATTTTTAATTGTATCAACATTAGCCGCACCTCCAACATCTAAAAAATTAGCTGGTTCGCCGCCATGATGTTTTACTATATCCATCGTTGCCATAGCAAGGCCAGCTCCATTAACCATGCAGCCAACATTTCCATCAAGCTTAATATAATTTAATCCATATTCTGAAGCCTTTAGCTCTAAAGGATCTTCCTCTGAAGTATCATGAAATTTTGCAATTTTTTCTTGTCTAAATAGTGCATTGGAATCAATATCAACTTTCGCATCTAGTGCAATAATTTTTTGGTCTTCGGTGATTACAAGAGGATTGATTTCTAATAAATTGCAATCTGAATTTGAATAGCAATTATAAATATTTGTAAAAATTTCAAAAGCATCATTAAATGAATTAAGACTTAATGCATTTATAATCGTATTAATTGCATCATCAAGAAGGTAGGTATCATTATTTACCCAAGCCTTAACAATTTTTTCAGGAGTTTTCTCTGCTACTTCTTCAATATCAACTCCGCCTTCTGTCGACACTATGAAGACATCAGCATTTTTTGCTCGATCAAACATTAATGCAAAATAAAACTCTTTTTCAATATCTAGTGCTTCTGTAATTAATATTTGATTTACAAGTTTACCTTCTTCGCCAGTTTGATGAGTGATTAAATTCATGCCAAGAATTTCATTAGCAGATTCAATAGCTGATTCTGTTGACGGACAGAATTTCACTCCACCACCTTTACCACGACCTCCAGCATGAATTTGCGCTTTAACTACAACAGCATCTGAGTTGAATTCATTTTGAACTTTCTCTATTGTTTTTTCAATTTCATTAGAAGAATAAACAATATGGCCTCTTTGAATTGGCACATTGTAATCAGACAAAAGTTCTTTAGCTTGGAATTCGTGAATTTTCATCTATTCTTCATCCATAAATGGATATCTATAGCTATGAGGAGGTTCAAATGTTTCTTTGATTGTTCTTGGGGATGTCCATCTTAATAAGTTAAGCATAGAGCCACCTTTATCATTTGTACCAGATGCTCTGCTTCCTCCAAATGGCTGTTGTCCTACAACAGCACCGGTAGGTTTGTCATTAATATAGAAATTTCCAGCTGAAAATCTCAATTTAGATCTTACTTCTTCAACGATATCTCTATCTTCTGAAAATACACAGCCTGTAAGAGCGTAAGGAGATGTATTATCAATCAATTCTAATGTTTCATTCCAATTTTCATTTTCATATACAAAAATGGTAAGTACTGGACCAAATATTTCTTCCTCAAGAGTTTTAAAGTGTGGATCGGTGGTTAAAATGACCGTTGGTTCCACAAAATAACCCTTAGATTTATCATATCCGCCTCCGCAAAGAACTTCACAATCGTTACTCTCTTTAGCATAATCTAAGTAAGAGGCAATTTTATCAAAGGCTGTTTCATCAATTACAGCATTAACAAAATTCTTAAAATCTTCAGGTGGTCCAACATCTATAGTTTTGATTTCATTCAATAGTTTTTCTTGTATCTCGTTCCATTTTGATTTTGGTAGATACGCTCTTGACATCGCAGAACATTTTTGTCCTTGATATTCAAAAGCTCCTCGAACCATTGCTGTTACTAGACCCTGTATATCAGCTGATTCATGTGCTATACAAAAATCTTTACCACCTGTCTCACCAACAATTTTTGGATAATTTCTGTAAGTATCTAAGTTATCAGAAACTTTTTTCCAAAGATGTTTAAAGGTTTTTGTAGATCCAGTGAAATGCACTCCAGCTAATTCTTTATGACTCAATACTTGATCGCCTATACTCGGTCCGTCACCTGGAATAAAATTAATAACTCCGTCTGGAAGACCCGCTTCTTTATATAGCTCCATGATGTAGTAAGCTGAATAAACAGCACTTGGTGCTGGTTTCCAAAGTACCGTATTTCCGACAATAGCAGGAGAGATAGCCAAATTACCACCAATGCTAAAGAAATTAAATGGTGCAATTGCAAAAACAAAACCTTCCAGTGGTCTGAATTCCAATTCATTTTTCATTCCATCAGGAGATATAGGATTAAAAGTATTTTGCATTGTATATGCAAACTCGATATTAAAATTTAAAAAATCGATTAATTCACATGATGCATCAACTTCAGCTTGAAAAACACTTTTACCAATATCTAGCATTGCTGCAGCATTAATTTTATACCTATATGGACCTGCAATTAAGTCTGCAACTTTTTTAAAAATTTTTGCTCTTTCTTCTAAAGATGTATTAGACCAAGTTTTCCAAGCTTCTAATGAAGAATCAATAGCCATTTGAATTTCTTCAGGACCTGCTTCATGATAATGACCTAGAATATGTCCATGATCTTGGGGTTTTGTACATGGTTTTGTATTACCTGTTCTTATCTCTTTTCCATTAATGATAATAGGAATATCTTTTTGTCTACTTGATTGTCTTTCAATTTCTTCTAAAAGTAATTTTCTATGCTCTGAACCAGGCTCAAAATCTATAATTGGTTCGTTGATTGCTTTAAAATTTTTGTCCATAATTTATCCTTTGTTTTTTAGTGCCTAATATTAGACAAAATATCTTTCATTTCAGAATAATTCTTTGCCAAAACAAATTTTTTTCGAAAGGAAGATGCGCCTTTGAATCCTTTAAAGTACCAAGCAAAATGTTTCTTCATATTGTTGGCACCTACAATCTCTCCATGAATTTGTACAAGAAGCTCTAAATGCTTTTTACATATTTCTAATCTTTCTTCAATACTTATATCTTCAAAATTTTCATTAAGCATATATTTTCTTACTTCCGCAAAAAACCATGGATTACCTAAAGCAGCTCTACCAATCATAATGCCATCACAGTTAGTATGGTCAAACATTTCATTTATATCATCAATATTTTTTACATCTCCATTACCAATTACTGGAATACTCACATTTTCTTTTAATTCTTTTATTAAATCCCAATTTGCTTTTCCTTTATACATTTGAACAGTCGTTCTTGGATGAAGGGTGATTGCTTTAACTCCGACTTTCTCTAAATTTATACCAGCTTGAGTACTTACAATATTTTCTGAATTCCAACCTGCTCTCATTTTCACTGTAACAGGTATTTTGTCGACCGCTTTAACCACAGCTTCTGTGATATCTTCCATTAAGCATAAATCTTTTAAAGCAGCGGATCCAGCTCCTTTTTTTGTCACTTTCGGTACTGGACATCCATAATTAATATCAATTAGATCTGGTTTAAATTTTTCATAGACTAATTTTGCAGCATTTTCCATTACTTCTGGTGTATCGCCAAAAATCTGAATACCTATTGGCCTTTCAAATTCTGAAAATTTGATCATATTCAATGTTTTTTCATTTTTCCTAATGATACCATGAGCTGAAACAAATTCTGAATACACTACTCCAGCTCCAAATTCTTTTGCGATCACTCTAAATGCATAGTCTGTAACACCTGCCATAGGTGCAAGAAAAAATGGGAAATCAAGTTTTAAGTTTCCAATTTGAATTTTTTTATTTATATCAAACATATAGTTTTTGTTTGTTCACTACGATTATTGGTTTAAATTTCCCCTGTTTGAATTGAACTTAAACATAAAAGGTTAAAAAATGTCAAGAGTTTGTGAAGTAACAGGTAAAAAAGTGATGTATGGCAATAATGTAAGTCATGCTCATAATAAAACTAGAAGAAGATTTGATATAAATCTTCAGAAAAAGACTTTTTGGGTGGAAACACTTAATAAGAAAGTTACACTCAAAGTATCTGCTAAGGGTTTGAAAATTATTGATAAGAAAGGTATTGATTCAGTAATTAAAGATTTAATGGCAGAAGGCAGAAAATTTTAATCTTTTAATTTCTTACTTAATTCAGCAATAACCACTTCGTGACTTACTTTTCCTTTAGTTTCTTTATTGACTTGACCAATAAAAAAACCAATTAATTTTTCTTCACCGTTTTTATATCTTAATACTTCATTTTGACAGTCAGAAAGCACATTGTCAATAATTTCTGTTATATTTATATCCGAAGAATCGAAATCACCGCTTTTTAAGATTTCACTGATATTTTTATCGGTTTCAAATAATGCTCTCAAAACCTCTTTACCTGAATTTTGGGTAATTTTATTTTGTTTTATTTCATCAATTAATATTTTTAAATCTTTTGCTTCAACTTTAGATGAATCAAATGCTGTATTTATCTCATTAAAAAGCCTAAATAGTTCTGTGGAAACCCAAGTGCTAGCTTTTTTGGGCGAAACATCTAAACTAACAACTTCTTCAAAGTATTTTGCAATATCTTTTGAAGAAGAAAGAATCATGCACTCATTTAAAGATAAATTATATTCGTTCATCCATTTTTTTTCATAATCAAAAGGAAGTATAGGGACTAATGATTTAATGTCTTCAATAAATGACTTTTCTAAACTTACTGGCGGTAAATCTGGATCTGGAAAGTATCTATAATCATCAGCGTTTTCTTTAATTCTCATTATCTCGGCAACGTTTTTATCATTATTCCAAGTTAAAGTAGCTTGTTGAACTTCTTTCCCATCGTTCAAAATCTTGTTTTGACGAATGATTTCAGATTCAATTGCCTTTTGAACGTTTCTAAAAGAGTTGATATTTTTGATTTCTGTTTTTACTCCAAATTTCCCACTACCTTTTTTTGATAGAGAGATATTAGCATCACATCTGAGTTTTCCTTTTTCCATTTCTGCATTTGAAATATTTATATAATTAACTATTTGTTTAATACGTTGCATAAAAATCTTGGCTTGTTCGGGATGAACTATTACAGGTTCTGTAACAATCTCAATTAATGCTGCTCCGCTTCTGTTGTAATCTACATTACTTTTTTTGCTGTCATTATTATGAAAAGATTTTCCAGCATCTTCCTCTAAATGTGCTCTTGTTAAATCAATTTTAAACTCTTTCTCATTCCACCAAATCGGAACCGAACCTCCTGAAATAATTGGTTGATCAAACTGGGATATTTGGTATCCTTTAGGTAGGTCAGGATAAAAATAATGTTTTCTGGCAAACGTAAAGTTTTTACTTATTTTTCCGTTAACCGCTTTTCCAAACATTATCGCCGACTCAATTGCTGATTGATTTACATTTGGAAGAGCTCCTGGAAGTCCCAATGAGGTTGGGCAGGTTAAACTATTTGGTGAGTTATCATATTTATATTGGCAATTGCTGAACATTTTGGAATTACAATCTAATTGGACATGTATTTCTAGACCAATTATAAAATCCCAATTTTTATTTATATCATTTATGTTCAATGTGATTTTTTAGCAATTAAGTTAAGAGCTGAACCCGCTTTGAACCATTCTATCTGACTCTTTGAAAAGGTATGTAGCGTTTCAATGATCTGAGATGAACCGTCTGGTTTATTCAAGCTCAATTTAAGGTTAGTTTTATTATCAAAATCTTTAAGATTGATAGTAGATATTGTATCATTAGCTTCAATTTTGTCATAATCACTTTTGTCTTTGAAGATTAATGGTAAAATACCTTGTTTCTTTAAGTTGGTTTGAGCAATTCTTGCAAAACTTTTTGCAATGATAATTTTACAACCCATAAATCTAGGCTCCATTGCTGCATGCTCTCTACTTGAACCTTCTCCGTAATTCTCATCAGCTACAGCAATCCAATCAATATTATTTTCTTTATAATTTTTAGCCACTTCATAAATATTATCGGTTTTATCGTTAATTAAATCTATTGCTTCACCATTTGTTTTTGTAAAAGCATTAAGAGCTCCAGAATACATATTTTGGGAAATATTTTCGAGATGGCCTCTATATTTTAACCAAGGGCCAGCAGGAGAGACATGATCAGTTGTACATTTTCCTTCTGCTTTTAATAAAATTTTTAAATTATTCATCTCTTCCTTGTTCCATTCCATAAATGGTTCTAATACCTGCAATCGATCACTTTTTTCTTTAATCACAATCTCAGTATTTGGACGAAGTTCAGCTTTTAGAAAGTCATCACTTCCAATTTTTTCAAATCCCATTTCAGGTAACTCGGAGCCTATAGGTGATTCAAAGCTAAAACTACTTCCATCATTAAGAGTTAATTTATCTTTTGAAGGATTAAAACTTAATTTACCTGATATTGCTAGTGCAGTAACAATCTCTGGACTAGCTACAAATGATTCTGTTGCCGCATTTCCATCATTTCTTTTTGCAAAATTTCTGTTAAAGGAGGTAATAATTGTATTTTTTTCCCCGTCACTAATATCAGACCTTTTCCATTGACCAATACATGGTCCGCAGGCATTTGCTAAAACTTTTCCACCGAGTTCTTCAAAGATTTTGGTATATCCATCTCGTTCCATTGTAGCTTTAATTTGATTAGAACCAGGAGTAATATAAAACTCTGACTTTGCCTTTAATCCCGCATTAAGAGCTTGTTTAGCTACATGAGCAGCTTTTTCAATATCTTCATAAGAAGAATTCGTACAACTTCCAATCAATCCAACCTTTAAATCATCATCATAATTATTATCTTTAACTGCATCTGGCATATCCGAAATTTCTCTTGATAAGTCAGGGCTATAGGGTCCAACAATATGTGGTTCTAATTCAGATAAGTTAATTTCTATGACTTCATCATAGTATTTTTCAGGATTTTCATGAACATCATCATCTGCTTTAAGATGATTTTTAATTTCATCTGCTAAATCAGCAATATCTTTCCTATTGGTTGCTTCTAAATATTCATACATTTTTTTATCATATGGAAAAATAGATGTTGTTGCTCCAACTTCAGCTCCCATGTTTGTTATAGTTGCCTTTCCGGTACAACTGATTGTCTCAGTTCCTTCACCAAAGTATTCAATTATTTTTCCAGTTCCACCTTTTACTGTAAGGATACCAGCAAGTTTTAGAATAATATCTTTTGGAGATGCCCAATCACTTAGTTGACCAGTAAGTTTGACTCCAATTATACCTGGCCAGTTAACTTCCCACGGAGAGTTGGTCATCACATCAACAGCATCTGCTCCTCCAACTCCAATCGCAACCATGCCTAGTCCACCGGCATTTGGAGTATGAGAATCAGTTCCAATCATCATAGTTCCAGGTACAGCATAATTTTCTAAAATAGTTTGATGAATAATTCCTGCTCCAGGTTTCCAAAAACCTATTCCAAATTTTGCACAAACAGATTTTAAAAAGTCATACACTTCTTTGTTTGTTAACAGAGCATTATCGAGATCATCGTCAGCTCCTTTAATAGCAGTGATTAAATGGTCGCAATGAACAGTGGTTGGAACTGCTGTCGTTTGCATTCCTGCATTAATAAACTGTAGTAAAGCCATTTGAGCAGTAGCATCTTGCATTGCCACACGATCTGGGCTAAAGGTGCAAAATGTCTTAGTTCTTTCCGGTATAGATTGTAAATCTTCGGAAAGATGTGAAAAAAGAATTTTTTCTGTATATGTTAGAGGTCTATTGAAAAAACTTTTTGCATCAATAATTTTTGAAAGATAATTGCTATAAATTTGCTTAACTAGATCTGTCTGATTCATATTTACTCTTTATTTTTATAAATTTAGTCAAAAAAAAACGATTTTATGGGTATAATATTAGCATCTAGTTCTCCAAGACGAAAGAAAATTCTAGAAAATTTAGGATACAATTTTAGTATTAAAGTTCCTGATATTGATGAGAAAAATATTAATCAATTGAATCCCATCGATTATGTAATAGATGTTTCGATGAGAAAAGGATTAAAAGTTCATCAACAGTATGAAAATGCCTTTGTTCTTTCAGGAGATACCATAGTAGAGTTTCAAAATAAAATTATCGGTAAACCATCTTCTTATCAGGATGCTTTTGAAGTTTTATCTTTATTGTCAGGTAAATCACATTATGTAATAAGTGCTTTATCTTTAACTTATAATGAAAACCAAATCAATATTTATGATAGCACAAGGGTTTCATTTAAAACATTAAGTAAGGAAGAAATTAAAAATTATATTAACAATTTCGATGTTCTGGATAAAGCTGGCTCATATAATATTGAAGATGCTGAGGAATATTTCATTAAAAATATTGACGGATGTTATAATAATATTGTAGGTTTCCCAGAAGAAAAATTTTTAAGCAGTGAAATAAAACAAATTCTTGATTCAAAATGATTTTTTACAACAAATATAAAAAGTTCAGAATCGAAAATAACATCGATTTGAAAGATATTTCAAAAAGAACCAAAATTGATTTGAAATATTTACAGGCATTAGAAAGAGGCAAGTTTGCAGAAATTCCTCCAGTTTATGTCAAATTATTTTTCAAAGCATACATAAATGAAATTGGAGTTGATATTAATGAGGCATTGTTTGAGCTTGATAGTTTTTTAAATCAAAAGACAAATAGTAAAAAATTAAAATTTATACCTGATGAACGAAATGAGAGTTCTAGTTTTTTTAGCAAAATTAATAGCGAAAATTTATTTAATTCATCCGTTTTTATTGGAATTGCATCTTTTCTTTTAATTCTTCTGTTAAGTTTTTCTTTAAACTCAAATAGTCAAATTTCCCAAAAAGATCTTGAAGATGAATTAAGAATTACAAAATCCGATTTAATTGAATTCTATTCTGTGAGAAGTGAAGAAGTTCTTTCAATTGAGAGTATCTCTAATCCAGTAACAATAAGATTTAAATCAAATATTGAAAATTATATTAATTTTTACGATAATTTTTCAGGAAAAGAATTTTTTATATTTGAGGATTCTCTTAATAGTCAATCGAATACATTTACGGAACAGTGGGATGGTCAAGAAAGAGCATTTTTAATTGCAAATACAGTTGATTATGAATTGATTTTATTTTCTGATAACTCATATCAAGATTTTTCAAAAAATATAATTAATGATTTCCCTGTTGAAGTAATCTTAAAGTCAGATCCTTATACAATTACTATCAAAAAATATTTACCAAAAAATTAATTTTAATTTTTTTTGCATTTTATCAACAATTTTTATTGACATAAACTCTCTCTACATTGTAAGATAAGTGGTTAATAGTGGGTTAATTTCCCTTATTTTATTATGAGTAGCCAATATACATTTACAGGACAGTTTACGTTTTCTATTGATTCTAAAAATAGAATCAATATCCCTGCTCCATTGAGAAAGCAGTTTTTAACCAAGGATAAGAAGACATTTGTTGTTACAAGAGGTATCGACCAATGCGCATGGATTTATCCTATTAATGAATGGAATTTTATTCAAAATGAATTAAAGCAACTTTCTTCTTTATCAAAAACAAACCGAATTTTTTTAAGAAATCATCTTAGACATGCCAATATCTTAAAGTTTGACTCACAAGGTAGATTTGTTTTGCCTCAAAGTTTAATTGATTATTCTGCAATCAAAAAAGATGTTACAATAATTGGCGTATTAAATAAAATTGAAATTTGGAATCCAAATTTACTTCGAAAAATAGATCAATCTGATGAGATTGATGACCAGTCATACGAAGAACTTTCAGAAAGAGTAAATATCTGATGTTTCCTACTTCATCAACTCAAAACAGACACATTCCTGTGATGTTGATGGAGTCATTAGAAAACTTAAAAATCAAAAAAAATGGTATTTATGTTGATGGTACACTTGGGCTTGGAGGTCATTCTGAAATTATTCTTCAACATATTGATTCAGGTCTACTTATTGGTATTGATAGAGATAAAGATTCAATTTCTCTTTCCAAGAAAAGGTTATCTTCAAACAATAATTTCAAGCTTTTCAATGATAGTTATCAAAACTTAAATATCATACTAGAAGAACTAAATATCCAAGCTGTTGATGGTATTCTTCTAGATTTAGGACTTTCTTCATACCAATTGGAAGATAATATGAGGGGATTTTCACATAAATATGAATCTTCATTAGATATGCGATTTGATAAAAACTCTGCTGATAATACTGCAGAAGATATTATTCAAAGAAATGAGCTGGAAGAACTAACTAGAATTTTTAAAGAATATGGTGAAGAGAGACATGCTTATAAAATTGCAAAAAAAATCAAAGATTTAAAAGGTGAAATTAGCGTAATGTCAATTACATCTATTGTTGATAAAGTTACACCTTATAAATACCGGCTTAAAACATATTCAAGAATATTTCAAGCTTTAAGAATAGCTGCTAATAATGAATTAGATCATCTAAGTAGATTTTTAGATGATTTTATAAATCTGCTAAACCCTGGAGGTAGAATAGTAATTATTAGCTATCACTCAGTTGAAGATAGAATTGTAAAACATAAACTTAAAGAGTTGAAGCATAAGAAAGAGATAGAATTAATTTATAAAAAACCTCTTGTTCCTTCAAAAGAAGAGGTAAGCATTAATAAAAGATCGCGAAGTGCAAAAATGAGAGTGGGAGAAAAAATTGGCTAAGAAAAAAAGATTAAGTAAAGCTGAAAAGCAAAAAAGAGAAAACTTAAAATGGGTATTTATGTTTGTTATTCTTGTTCTAACAATTACTGTTTATTTAGCAGCATTTATAGAGTTAGATAAAACTCAAGCAAGCATCGATTTCAATAAAAAAACATTGGTTAAGCTAAATGAGGATTTAACAATCAAAAGAAATTCTATTGAAAGAATGAAGAGAGCAGATATTATTTCAAAAAGAGCAAAAGAAATTGGATTAGTTTCAAGTAATCCAGAAACAATTACCATAAAAATTAATGACTAAAAACTATATCAAATTTAAAAATAGAATAATATTTGTTCATATAGCAATAATGCTTATTTGGATTGGTTTTGGTGTAAGACTTTTCAATATTCAGGTCATTAATAGACTTAATAGCCCACAAGGAATTAAGGTTGAATCTATCAATGGATTTAGAGGAAATTTTTACGACATTAATGGTAAAAACCTTACACAAAATTTGACTTTTTATAGAATAGGTGTCCATACTAAAAAGATTTCAAATACGAAAAATCTAATTGACGAATTATCATCTTGTACTGGAACTGATAGTAAAGTTTATATTACGAAAATAAATAGCGGGCGGGATTATGTTGAGCTTGAAAAGAAAACAAATAAAAATTGTCAAGAGCTTCAAAAGAAATACCCAAATGCATTAATAATTAAAAAAAGTTTTAAAAGATATTACCCTGAAGACAATTTAGTATCTCAAATAGTTGGTTTTACAAATATTGATGATAAAGGAATTTCGGGTTTAGAAGCAAAGTATAATAAATTTCTAGAGCCAGTAAGCGGATCTAAGTTGTCAAAGCGCAACGGTTTAGGAGACAGAATTTCAGATCCAACCTTGCCAACTGAAGAAGCTAAAAATGGTGCTGACATAGTTTTAACAATTAATAAAGAGTATCAGGCAATTTTAAGAGATGAATTAATTCTTCAAATGGAAAAAGTAGGTGCTAAAGCATCAATGGGATTAATTTTAAATCCTCAAACAGGTGCTATATTGTCAATGGTAAATCTACCAGATTATAACCCAAACTCTCCAAATGATTTTGATATTGAATTACAAAAAAATAAGATTGTTACTGATTTAATTGAGCCTGGTTCTACATTTAAAATTGTAACAATGGCTGCAGCTTTAGAGAATAATATAGATTTGGATGATGAGTATAATGTTGAAGGTCCTTATAATTTTCATAATATAAAAATGATTGAAGATTCTGAGCCTCATTCTGTATTGAATGTTAAGGAGATACTAGCATTTTCAAGCAACATAGGAACCATCAAAATTGCAGAACAGTTAGGAAAGAAAAGCATTTATGATCAGGCAAGAGAGTTTGGATTTGGAGCAAAAACTGGTTTTGATTCTTCAACAGAACCTGCTGGAATTTTTAGAGAGACTTCAAAATGGAGTCTATCCTCAATGCACAGTATACCTATTGGGTATGAGGTTTCAGCAACTCCATTACAAATTGCTATGTCATATGCAGCAATTGCGAATGGTGGATTTATGTTAAAACCTTATGTAGTAGAAAAAATTGAGAAACACGATGATACTATTATTAAGAATCAAAGAAATACAAAAAAAAGAGTTCTATCACAATCAAATGCTGAAAAATTAAGTTTAATGTTATCTCATACTGTTGAAAATGGAAGTGGAAAGCTTGCTAATGTAGCTGGTTGGAATGTTGCTGGGAAAACTGGTACATCTAAAAAATTAATAGATGGACAATATTCAGAAAAAGAATTTATATCAAGTTTTGTGGGTTTTTTTCCTGCAGAAAATCCTCAATTATTGTGTTTAATAATTCTTGATAGCCCTGATGCCTCCAGAAATTTACACTGGGGCTCTATGTCCTCAGCTCCAGTATTTAAATCTGTGATGGATAGAGTAATAAATATTGATAAATCAATCACAGTTTCAAGGTCTAAAAAAGAAAAACTTAAAAATGAACCAATCTTAATTCAAAAAAACCTTGAAAGAAAAATTGAATATGTAGAAATGCCAAACTTAATTGGCAAAACAGTTCGTGATGCATTTTCAGAATTAAAAAGAGCTGGAATTAAACCCCAAATTAGTGGAAGAGGATTAATTGTTAGCCAAAGTATAGAGGCTGGCACAAAAATAGAAAAAAAATCAATCTGTATATTAAAAGCAGAGTTAAAAGAATAAGGAGATAATTATGTTATTTGAATTTGATGAATTTTCAACGCAAAAAGCTAGGATTAAGGTCCTAGGAGTTGGTGGAGCAGGAGGTAATGCAATAAATAGAATGATTACATCTGGTATGGAAGGTGTTGAGTTTATTGCAATCAATACAGATGCACAAGATTTAGATAGCAACCCTGCTGAAACTAAAATTCAAATTGGAAAAGATTTAACAAAAGGATTGGGTGCTGGAGCAAAGCCTGAAATTGGAAGGAAAGCAATAATGCATGATAAGGAGGCTGTTTCATCAATTGTTGCTGGATCAGACCTTGTTTTTGTTACTGCAGGAATGGGTGGTGGAACAGGAACTGGAGCAGCTCCAGTCGTAGCAAAAATTTGTAAAGAACTTGGTATATTGACAGTATGTATCGTTACTCTACCGTTTAATTTTGAAGGTCCAAAAAAAATGTCAGCTGCTATGAAAGGAATTTCAACAATGAGGAACTTTTGTGATACATTGATTGTAATACCAAATGAAAAACTACTTTCCGTGATTGATTATAATACTACCTTAGAAGAGGGATTTGCAGAATCAGATTCAGTGCTTTTACAAGCTGCGCAAAGTATTTCAGACCTCATTAACAAGCAAGGAAATGTTAATATTGATTTTGCTGATGTGGAAACCGTTATGAGTGGAATGGGAGATGCTGTAATGGGAACTGGAACTGCAAGAGGTGAAGAAAGGGCTGTATTAGCTGCTCAACAGGCAATTTGTAGCCCGCTTTTAGATAATCAGTCAATTAAGGGAGCAAAAGCAGCCCTGGTAAATGTTACTGGAAATAAAAAAATGACCATGCGTGAAGTTGATGCAGCAACAAAGCTTATTTACGAAGAAGCAGGTCAAGAAGTACATTTAATTTTCGGATGCGTAGTTGATGAAAATATGGACGATGAATTAAAAGTGACTGTGATTGCAACAGGATTTAATAGAACACCAATTGAAGATATTGAATATAAAAAAGAAATTCAAAAAAATGAATTTCACAAAAATACTAACGACTTAATGGAAACGTCTAATACAACATTATATAATCAAAAAAATGAAAACTCATTAAATGATGAAAATCTTGATGATGAAAATGATGGCCCAACTTTGGTCTTTGATGATTTTGATCAAAGTGCTGATCTAGATGTTCCAGCTTATATAAGAAAACAAAATCGATGAAGTTTCAGGGAAAAAATATAGGAATTTTAGGATTAGGTAAAAGTGGATATTGGTCTGCTAAATTAGCTAAAAGTTTGAAAAATAATGTTTTTGTATCGGATTCAAATACAAACGTTAATGAAATGTTTGTTGATGATTTAAAAATGTTAGGTATTGATGTTGAGATTGGCATTCATTCTGATCAAATTTTGGAAGCTGATTTAATAATTAAATCACCTGGTATTCCTAATGATTCAGAAATAATGAATAAAATTAATTCTGAAAAAATTCCGGTTATTAGTGAGATAGAATTTGCCGGAAACCATTCTAAAACAAAAAATATTTGTATTACTGGTACAAACGGTAAAACAACTACAGTTTCTCTTTTAACAGAAATACTTAGTAAAGAAATGAACGTACTAAAGTCTGGAAATATTGGTATTCCATTCTCAAAAATTGTTCTTGAGAACAAATTGTACGATCAAAATGATATTGATTATTGTATTTTAGAATTATCCAGTTTTCAACTGGAACATTGCTCAAAACTTAAAAAAGAAATTTCAGTCATTTTAAATATATCGTTTGATCATATGGACAGATATGATTCTTTTGAAGATTATTTTGAAACCAAGATAAAGATTTTTGAAAATGCAAAATATTGTTTATTTAATTATGACGATAATTTTTTAAATGAAAGAATTAAAAGTAATGATAAAAATATAATTCCATTCTCTATCCGTGAAGAAAAAGGATATTATTACTATGATACAAATAAAATTCTTTCAAATGGAAACAGTATATCAATTGATTTAGAAGATATTTTATTAAAGGGTATTCATAATGTATCTAATATTATTATTGCTGCCGAAATAGCAAGAAAAGTTGGAATTGATCAAAAGAATATTTGTAGGGCAGTAAGGGAATTTGAAGGACTGGAACATAGATTTGAACACTTTATTTCATATAATGGAATTGATTTTATTAATGATTCAAAATCAACAAATATTGATTCAGCAAAAAAAGCACTTGAATCTATTTCAAGGAAAGTAATCTTAATACTAGGGGGTATTCCAAAAGAAGATGACTTTAGCGATATATCATTATTTAAAAAAAGTATTTTAAAAATTGTAGTTTATGGTGAAGCTTCACATAAAATTTATAATTCTCTTCCAAAGGATATCAGTCTTGAAAGAATCGAAAAATTTGAAGATGCAGTTCAGGTTGCAATAGAAAGTGCTGTAGAAAATAGTGTAGTATTGCTCTCGCCAGCTTGTGCAAGCTTTGATCAATTTGATAATTATAAAGAAAGAGGTAAAAAGTTTAAAAATATTGTAGAAAGGTTTTATGCATGAATATTAAAGAGCAAGGTCAAGACAGAGTATTATTCATAGCAGTGATTGCATTGATATCTTTTGGGTTATTTATGCTTTTTAGTGCAAGCTGGGTTAAGTCATTAGAAATTACTGGAGGAGATTCGAGAACATACTTTTTAGTTAGTCAGATGATTAAACTTATTCCAGCCTTTTTCATCTTCGTTTTATTAACTAAGATTAATTATAGAAAATTACAGTTTTTATCTCCTTATTTATTATTTTCTTCATTTCTTTTACTTGTATATACACAGTTTCAAGGCTGTTCAGGGGATTCTTGTAGATGGCTATCAATTGGTCCTATTTCTTTTCAAACATCTGATGTAGCAAGATTTTCTATGATACTTTTTTTAGCCAGTTATATTGATAATAACCATAAACAAATGAAGCAATTTGTTAAAGGTATTTTTTATCCTATGTTAGCAATAATACCAGTGGCTTTAATGATTATTATTCAACCAGATAATTCTACAACTTTAATTTTATTAATTATTGCTTTTGCGATGTTATTTGTTGGTGGAGCATCTTTTATTCAATTGGCAACAATAGGAGTTTTTTCTATAGGTGCTATTGGAATTTTCATTTTAAATGAGAAAAACTATGCATTAGGTAGAATTTTATCTTTCATAGATTCTTCAGGTTCATCAGCTTCGATTGGATATCAATCAAATCAGGCTTTGATTGGCCTTAAGCAGGGTGGATTGTCAGGAATGGGTATTGGAGAAAGCATTCAAAAATATTCTTACTTACCTGAAACTCATACAGATTTTATTTTTGCTATTATTGGTGAAGAATTAGGTTTTATTGCAGGTAGTATTTTAATGTTAGTTTATTACATTATTTTTTATAGAGCTGTGCAAATCTCAAAAAAATCAAATGATATTTTTGGAATAATGTTGTCCATTGGTTTTGGTTTGAGTATTACGATTTATGCTTTTATAAATATTGGCGTTGTGATAGGAGTTATTCCAGTTACAGGAGTTCCTTTACCATTTATTAGTTACGGAGGATCTTCATTAATCATCAATTTAATGATGATTGCTATATTGCTAAATATCAGTAAAGCACAAAGAAAGCTTAATGTTAAAAGATGGAGATTAAGAGTTAATGCCTAAAACGAATATTCTATTATGTGGAGGAGGAACAGGAGGGCATTATTATCCATTAATGGCTATTAAACAAGATCTTCATTCAAAGTCAGATTTTCGTTTTTCTTTTATTGGAGCAAAAAAGGGCATTGAAAGCTCAAAGATTCATAGGGAAAGTATTGCTTTTAAGCTTATTAGTATTTCTGGTTTAAATAGAAAATTTTCCATTAAATCATTATTTCAAAATATTATAGTTGGAATAAACATTCTCGTTGGATTTTTTAGTGTATTAATCTTTTTCATACAACAAAAACCTAATTTGGTTATTTCCACTGGAGGATATTCATCCTTTCTGCCTTTGCAAGTGGCAAGAATGCTTAAAATTCCTTACGTGTTACATGAACAAAATTCCTATCCAGGAGTTGTGACAAAATTTTTTAGTAAAAATGCAAAAGCAGTTTTCTTAGGATTCAAAAATGCTGAAAAATATCTAAAAAAAACAAATGCTATTTTTTCAGGGAATCCAGTTCTATTAAATAAAAGTAAAAGCATAAATATAAATATGAATAATGATTTAAGGACTTTATTGGTTTTTGGCGGAAGTCAAGGATCTCAATTTTTGAACAAAAAAATTAAGATAGCTTTGGAGAGTGATAAATTAGATTTCATTAACGTTGTATGGATAGTTGGCAAAAATAATTATGAGTCTCTAAAACATTTAAGTAGAAAAAATATAATCATCTATGATTACTGTAATGAAATGTCCTCTTTGTATCAAAATGTTGACTTGGTACTATCTAGATCTGGTGCAATGACCATTGCTGAATTAATAAAATTTGAAAAGCCTTCAATATTAGTTCCATTCAAATTTTCTTCAGAAAATCATCAGCATTTTAATGCAAAATTTCTTCAAGATAATTTTTGTTCAAAATTAATTAAAGAAGATGATTTCAATGATGAGACTTTTGTATCAACTTTAAGAAATTTATCTCAAGATGATAGAATTTTAGGTTCAATGAAAAGCAATTTTAAAAATGTTAATGTTCCAGACACTTTGTCAATTATTTCTAACTTTATTTTGGAAAAGAAATATGCTTTATAGTATCAAAAAAGTACATCTTATTGGAATAGGTGGAATTGGAATGAGTGGAATAGCAGAGCTGCTAAAAAATAAGGAATTTGTGGTTTCAGGTTCTGATATTGCTGACTCACCAAACGTTCAGAGGCTAATTGATTTGGGAATAAATGTATCTATTGGTCATAATAAAGAAAATATTTCTGATGCTGAGCTAGTAATATACTCTGATGCTATCCCAAAAGATAATGCTGAGTTGATAGAAGCATTAGCAAAAAATATAATAGTTTATTCCAGAGCAAGAATGATTTCGGAAATAGCTAAGCTAAATAATTCTACAGTTGCTATTGCAGGAACTCATGGAAAAACCACTACAACATCAATGGTTGGTACTATTTTAAAATCTATGAATTTAGACCCAACAATTATTGTTGGCGGGGTTGTTAAGTCTTTAGAATCAAATTCAGTTTTAGGAGGAGGTGACACATTTGTTGTTGAAGCTGATGAGTATAATAAAAGCTTGCTACATTTGAGTCCAACAATTGCGGTTATCAACAATATCGATTTTGAACATATTGAATGTTACAATGATATTGATGATTTAAAAGATACATTTCTTCAATTTGCAAATTCAGTACCTTTCTACGGTACTGTTTGTGCATGTAAAGATTCCAATAATGTTGCATCAATATTATCAAAAATAGATAAACCTATAATCACTTATGGAATCGAAAGTCAGAATGTGGATATTAAGGCAGAAAATTTGCATCAGGAAAACGGTACTATTTCATTTGATGTAAAAGTTAAAGATCAAATATTTTCAGTTAATCTTTCTGTACCAGGTAAATACAATACCTATAATGCTCTTGCAGCACTTTCAGTTTGTGAAACAATGGGAATTGATTTAGAAAGCGCATGTAAAGCACTAAGTAATTTCAGCGGTGTTAAGCGAAGGTTTGATATAAAAGCAAACAAAGATATAATGATTATTGATGACTATGCACATCATCCTGTTGAAGTTCAAAATGTGATAGAAACTGTAAAGAGCAATTGGAATAAAAATTTAAATGTCATATTTCAGCCACATCTTTTTTCAAGAACAAAAGAATTTTATAAGGATTTTGCAAAAGCTTTAATGATAGCAGATAATGTTATGATTACTGAGATTTTTGGCTCTAGAGAAAAAGAGGATAATTCTACTACTTCAGATTTAATAATTAATGAAATGTTAAAATTAAACCATAAAAATGTTTCATATGTTTCCTCAAAAGATATTGTTGAGGAAGTAAAGTCTAGAGGAGTTAAGGGAGATATTTTTTTAACGATGGGAGCTGGAAACATTTGGAGATATGCTGAAGAATTAGGAAAACATTACAATGATTGAAACTGTTATGAACGAAATTAATAATAAGACAGCTTCATTATGTTTAATGAACGAATCTCTTAAAAAACATACTACGTATGGAATAGGTGGTCCAGCAGATTTGATGATTTTTCCTAAAAGTAAGCAGGATTTAATTAAGGTAATTGAAATCATTAATGAAAATAAAATCCAACTAACAATTCTTGGTTCAGGTTCAAATGTCCTTGTAAGCGATAATGGAATAAGAGGTGCGGTTATTTCTTTAAAAAATTCATTAAAAAAAATAGAAGTTGATGATAATATTCTTTACGCAGAATGTGGTACTATGCTCGGAAAAATTGTTAAACATGCAGTAAAAAATAATTTAATTGGTTTAGAAAATCTGAATGGAGTTCCAGGAACATTGGGTGGAGCTTTGATAATGAATGCTGGAGCTTGGGGAGGAGAAATTTCAGAAAACCTAGTTCATGTTGAAATAATGAATTCAAAAAATGAAATTCAAAAAATTCAAAAGAAAGATTTAAATTTTTCTTACAGACAGTCTTCATTCAATAAAGATGATATATTATTATCAGCAAAATTCAATCTTCAAAAAGCAGATAAAGATGTTATTAAAGATAACTTTATTGAGGCTCAAAGCGGTAGAAAAAAATCTCAACCTTTGAACAAAAGATCAGCTGGAAGTTTATTTAAAAATCCTAAAAATAATTCAGCCGGAAAGCTTTTGGATGAAGCAGGTTTAAAGGGTTTCAGTATTGGTGACGCTAAAATATCTGAAAAACACGCTAATTTTTTTATAAATGACGGAGATGCTTCATCAAGAGACATGCTAATGTTAATAAAAAAAGCACATAAAGAGGTCAAAGATAAATTCAATGTTAATCTCTCACTTGAAGTTAAGCTGATGGGTTTTAATGAAGAGGAAATAGAGGGATTATGTTAAAACAATTCTATAGTTCTATATTGAGCATGACTGCATTTTTATTTTCTATTATTGTGCTTTGTACATTGTCATTTAATTGGTCAAACTTTAAGAAAATATACGATATAGATGAGATAAATATTTATGGCACCAATTTTTTTGATCAATCAATAATCGAGAAAAAAAGTGATGTTTTAAAGTCATATAATATATTTGATACAGAATTAGGAAATTATAAAAATGAAATGTTAAAATTTGACCATATCATAGATTGTAAAATTTCAAGAAAGTTTCCTTCAACAATTGATATTACAATCTATGAAAGAGAGCCTATAGCGCTTATAAGTAGTGATGAATTAATCATTTTAGATTCAGAGGGTGTGTGTTTACCAGTTGAATATTGCGATTTATCTTTACCGATTTTAAGCAATTTTAAATCAAATCCTGAATTGTATCCAAAAGGATCAACAACTGCATCTACTAATGTATTAAGCTCTATAAACCTTATGAAGTTTACTAAGGATAATCATTTAATAATTTATGATAATATTTCTGAGTTCGTTTTTAATGAAGATAGCGAGTATGAAATAATTTTAAAGAATGGTAGAACTAGAATATTTTTAGGATCTCAAAATCTTCAATTGAAAATAAAATATTTAGAGTCTTTCCAGGAAGCTTTAAAAGACGAAAAAAATATTACAGATTATAGATACATTGATTTGAGATTTAACAACCAAGTAATTGTAAAAGAAGCATAATGAGAAACAAAATTCAAGTAGCATTTGATTTAGGGTCACATAGCATAAAAAGTGCTGTTGGTAGGATTCAACCAGATGGTAAAATTGAAGTTTTATCCATTGCAGAAATTCAAAGTAATAGTATTGATTGCGGAGATATCATTGATAAAGATTTATTACTCTCACATCTTGAAATTTTGATAGAAAAAATGGAAAAAGATGCAAAAATCAATATTGATGAGGATGCCTGGGTATCAGTTTCTGGACGTGGAGTGAGATCTATAAATTCATCAACAAGAATTCGTTCTAGAGAAGACACAGACTTTGAAATTGATGAAGAAATAAAACAAAAACTACTTAATCAATGCTCTGACGTTCAAGTTTCGTCTGATAGATATGTTTTACATAACATTGAGCAAGGATATTATATCGGAAGTTCTCCATTAATAAGAAACCCTATAGGAATGGTTGGTAAGTCTATAGATGCTAAAGCCCACGTCATCCATGTTCGAAATTTTAATCTTTCACAATTAGATTATTGTTTTAATGAAGACTTAAGTATTGAACCTTTCCCAGTTTTTGATGGATATGCTGCTTCATCATCAAATTTAACACATGATGAGAAAGAATTGGGCGTAATCTTTGTTGACATAGGATCTGATAAAACAAATATTTTGATTTTTAAAGATAATTATTTGATTCACTCCAAAGTCATTCCAATCGGATCTAGGTTAGTAACAAAAGATTTAGCAGCATATCTTCAGACCTCGATTGCTGAGGCTGAAAGAGTAAAAATTGAACATGTTTCTGCTTTTTCAGATTTTGCAGATGATTCAAAAGTTTTTGAAGTTCAAATTCCAAATGATGATTTAAAGAAAAATGTGAATGAAAAAGAAATTTCAAAAATAGTTGAATTAAGATTTGAAGATGTCATTGATCAAATTGAAGTACAATTAAAAAATATTGGAAAATCAATTACTGATTTTAAGTCTGGAATAAAGCTTTCTGGAGGTGGATCTAAAATTCGAAATCTAGATTTGCTCTTTAAAAAACATTTTGCAGATGTTCCTGTAGATCTAATGAAGATTAATAATATTGTTTATAAAGAAAATTTAGAGGACAAAAGAGAATATATTACACTTTTTGGCTTATTAGCTTGGCCAATATTCAATGTGGAAGACAAATCCTCTTCTTTAAAAATAAAAGACGTTGGTGGCATTAAAAAAAGTATATCGACGCTTTTAAAAGGAATTTTTGAATAATTTTGGTTGGCTACCATAAAAAAAGATCGCTCCTGATTTCATTGAAATTGGGAGCATCTTTTAACCTTTGCTATCTATCTCGGTTCTATTAAATTCTGAACTATGGCAAACTTTTGGGAAGATTTAAAAAAGAACATTACAGAGTGGAGTATTGTAGCTTCAGAAAAAGCTGAGGAATTTACGCACACAAGTAAATTGAGAATAGATGTACTTCAATTAGAAAGAAAACTATCTAGTCATTATGTTAAATTAGGCTTATACGTATTTTCTAAAACAAAAGAAAAAAATGTTTTGAACTTTGTTGGAGATAAAAAATATCTTTCTATTGTTGATAGCGTTGAATCTATTAAATCAGAAATTGCAGATTTAAAAAAAGAAATAAATCATGAAAATAATTCAGAAAATAAAGAGATAATTGATGATGAATAAAAAAAAGTTCTCTTTTCAATTTCTATCATCTGAGAGATTGCACCAAATAAATTTTTCTTTATCAAATTTTTTAATTTTTTTGGGAGTATTTACAGCTGCATTTATTGGTTTAAATTATTCCTTATCTTTAAGGTTTTCGGATGAGTATTTCAAGATAAAGTTGGAAGAAACGGATGAAAAATTTTCAGAAGTTT
Source organism: Fidelibacterota bacterium (assembly GCA_028140795.1). Taxonomy (GTDB): domain Bacteria; phylum Fidelibacterota; class Marinisomatia; order Marinisomatales; family Marinisomataceae; genus Marinisoma. The sequence continues at coordinate 2,739 of JAOIOW010000002.1, read as the reverse complement.
CGCAAGAATTGTTGAATAAAATTGCACAACTTGAAGAAGAGTTAAGGTTAATTGAAGAAAAAGATTCAGAATTAAGAACTTATGCTACTTTAGCACCATTAAGCGATGATGTTAAAGCTCAAGGCGTTGGAGGTTCAGCGGAAAAGGATATACTCATTGAAGATATTGATGACAGTACTATAATGTTGCTTAAGGACAGAGTAGATTCATTAGCTTTTGCTATAAATATCCAGAAAGATAGCTATAATACTATTTTCAATAAGATTAAATCAAATGAAACTATGTATAGACACATTCCTTCCATATCTCCTGTTAAAGGATATATAGGTTCAAAATATGGATATAGAACAGACCCGATCGATGGAAAAAGAAGAATGCATTCCGGTCTTGATTTCCCAGTTAATCTTAATACAGATGTTGTAGCAACCGGTGATGGAGTAGTGACAAAAGCACAGTATGATTCAGGATGGGGTAGATATATTAAAATTGATCATGGTTATGGATATGAAACCGTATATGCTCATCTTTGGAAAATTAACGTCAAAAAGGGTCAAAAAGTTAAACGTGGAGATAAAATTGGAAAATCTGGAAATAGCGGAAGAGCTGCTGGATTCCATTTACACTATGAAGTTCACAAGAATAATAAAACAGTAGATCCGCTAAAATATTTTTTTACAGGCTATATTGATTAATGGACTCCTCAGTAATTAAAAAATTCGCCTTAGAAACTTATGGCTGCCAAATGAACGTTGCAGATTCAGAACTTGTCGAAGGTATTTTGACAAATCTTGGTCTTGAAAAAACTGCTAATTATGATGAAGCAGATGCAATTTTCTTAAATACATGTGCTATAAGAGAAAATGCTGAAACTAAAGTACATTCAAAGCTTGGTAATCTTCATAAAATAAAACTTAATAAGCCTCACTTGATAATTGGTGTATTAGGTTGTATGGCTCAGAACTTAAAAGATGATTTACTAAAAAATAAACCTTATGTAGACATTATTCTTGGACCAGATTCTTACAGAAAAATTCCTGATTTAATTAATAGACATGTTAAAGATAATAAGAGTATTGTTGATACAAAGCTTTCAAGATATGAGGTATATGAAAATCTTTTTCCTAGTAGAGGAGATACATTTAATGCCTGGGTTTCGATTATGCGAGGATGTGATAAATTTTGTTCATTTTGCATAGTTCCTTTTACTAGAGGAAGAGAGCGTAGTAGAAGTGTAGAAAGTGTTATTGAGGAGGTCAAAAAGGCTGTTGATCAAGGCTTTGTTGAAATTACTCTTCTTGGTCAAAATGTTAACTCTTACAATTTTGAAGGTAAATCTTTTTCAGATTTATTATTGGCAGTATCGGATATAAATGGTGTGAAAAGAATTAGGTATACTTCACCTCATCCTCAGGACATAAATGTAGAATTACTTGAAGTAATGGCATCAAGAAAAAATATTTGTAATTATGTTCATTTTCCTATGCAATCTGGATCAAACGAAGTGCTGAAGAGAATGAATCGAACTTACACCAGAGAGCATTTTTATGATATGGCAATGAAGATTAGAGAAATCATGCCAAATTGTGGTCTTTCAACAGATATTATTGTTGGTTTTCCAGGTGAAACAGATGAACAGTTCAGAGAAACTTTAGATTTAATGGAAGCAATAAAATTTAATTCTGCATTTACATTTAAATATTCACCAAGACCCTACACAAAAGCTGAACAATTTTCAGATCATATTTCAGAGGACATTAAAAAATCTCGCCTTGATGAAATGTTAATTCTTCAAAGAAAACATACGTTGGAACTTAATCAAAACATGGTGGGGACTTTTCAGCAAGTGTTAATTGAAAAAGAAAGTAAAAAATCTAATTTGCATTGGGCCGGTAGAACTGATTCCAATGAATGGGTGATAATTGAGAAAAATAATAGTAATATCAAAGATATCGTACCTGTTGAAATATCTGATGCAACAGGTGTAATATTGCACGGTAAAGAGATTACAGGAGCATAATGTTTAGAGTTATTAGAGTTTTATTGTTATTAGCTATATTGGCCGGAACTTTCTTGTTGTTTGATAAGAATAGTGAAAGTATAACTATTTACTTTTTCAGAGATAACGGTTACGATATTCCTGGGTATCTTGCGTTTATTGGCTTTATAATGATTGGTGTAATTATTGGTTATATAATTTCTCTCAAATCTGTTTTTTCATATAGATCTGAGATTTCAAAGTTAGTAAAATCAAATAAAGAAATTTCAGAAGAGCTTGATGGTCTTAGAAATGTAGCTGTTGGCGAAGAATTTAGTTTTTCCGATAAGGAGTAATTCTTTGGAATTTTCTGCTTTAAGCAATCTGCAAATTTTCATAATCATCGTTGTAGTTTTATCTTTAATAATTTTCTTATTAGTGAGCAATCGATCTAAAAATATTCCTACTGATGCTGAAGCTTTTAATAATGCACTTAAAGCTTTAGTTAATGGAGAAAAGGATAAGGCTTATCATCTTTTAAGAGAAATTATTTCAAAGGATTCAAATAATATTGATGCTTTTTTGTTGCTTGGAGATCTTGTTAGAGAAAAAGATGTTAATCAAGCAATAAAAATTCATCAAACTGTGATTCTAAGACCACAGATTTCAAAATCAAAAAAAATTGAAGCACATACTGCTCTTTCAAAAGATTTTATAAAAAGTGGTAATATTTCTAAAGCTCAAGAAGAGCTTAATAACATATT